>NZ_CP086109.1 GCF_016765655.2 Skermanella mucosa | reverse complement strand
TCCTGGTAGAGTTTCTGGAAGCGCAGCCGCGAGACCCCGTCCCGCCGCTCGACCGCCCCGGAATCCGCCCGGACCAGCCCCAGCAGGACGTTGCCCAGAGTCGTCTTCCCGCAGCCGCTGGGGCCGACGACGGAGACGATCTCCCCGGAGCCGACCTCGACGTCGATGCCCTCGAACAGTTGGCGCCCGCCGCGCGACACCGCGAGCGAGCGGCCGGCGATCACGCTGCTACCCGCACCTGCCGGTACCCGGTGCTCCCAGGCCGCCGGATCGGCGTCCAGCAGCGCCCGCGTATAGGGGTGCGACGGTGCGGTGAGGACCTGCTCGGCCGGGCCGAGGTCGATCAGTCTGCCTTCCAGCATCACCCCGACCGTCCCGCCCAGCGCACGGGCCACCGCCACGTCGTGGGTGATGGTGAAGACCAGCCGGCCGGCCTCGACCTCCTGCCGCAGCCGGGCGACGACGCTGTCGCGCAGGCTGGCGTCGAGCCCCTTGGTCGGCTCGTCGGCCAGCAGCAGCCGGCTGTCCGCCGCGTGGGCGACGGCGATCGCCGCCCGCTGGCACATGCCGCCCGACATCTGGAAGGGATGGAGCGCCCCCGCCTTCCCGAGGCCGACCGCCTCCAGGTCGGACTCGGTCCGAGCGGCGGCTTCCGACGCCGTGCGGCGGTGGACGAAGCGGTGGACCTCGGCGACCTGGGCGCCGATGCGCATGGTCGGGTCCAGCGCCAGCCAGGGCTCCTGGGGCAGCAGGGAGATGTCGCGGCCCCACAGCGACCGGCGGGCGGCCGGCGATGCGGACAGCAGCTCGATGCCGAGGAACCGGATGCTGCCGGAAGCCTTCAGCCCGGCCGGAAGCGTTCCCATCACCGCCTGGGCGACCAGCGACTTGCCCGAGCCGGTCTCGCCCAGCAGGGTAAGCGGCTGGCGCGGACGCACCGCCAGCGAGACGCCGGAGACGATCGGCCCGTCGGCCGAGGCGACCTGGAGGTCGGAAACCGTGAGGCCGTCGATCATGGCCGGGGCGCTCCCTTGGCGACGAGTTGCAGGCCCATGACCAGCAGGAAGATCAGGATGGCGGGCAGCAGCACGTGGACCGGAGCCTCCGCGTAATAGGGCAGCAACTCGACGATCATGCTGCCGAGTTCAGGCGTCGGCGGCTGGAGCCCGACGCTGATCGCGCTGAGCGTCGAGATCGCGATGATCGCGGTCCCCATGGCGAAGGCCGCCAAGGTCGCCAGCATCGGCGTCAGCGCCGGGACGACATGGGTCCGCAGGATGTAGGCCGGGCCGAAGCCCAGCAGCCCCGCGGCTTCGACATGGGGCTGTTTCAGCAGCGACGCGGCGGTCGCCCGGGTGACCCGGAAGAACTCGACCCACAGCGTCAGGGCGAGGCCCAGGTACAGCGGCCCGAAATCGCCCGGCGCGAAGGCGACCAGCAGGAGCACCAGCAGCAGTCCCGGCAGGGCCAGCACCACGTCCGACAAAACGGTCAGCAGGCGATCGACCCACCCGCCCCGCCACGCCGCCAGCAGGCCCAGCAGGACGCCGGGCACCGCCGCCGTCACCATGGTCAGGAAAGCCATGCCGAAGGACAGGCGCGCGCCGTGGGCCAGCCGGGCCAGCAGGCTCCGCCCGTAATGGTCGGCGCCCAGCAGGTATTCGCCGCCGATCGGGGCGAGGCTGGAGCCCAGGTCCTGAAGGGCGGGATCGGCGTCGATCATCCAGGGTCCCAGCACGGCGAACCCGGCCAGCAGTGCCAGCAGCGCGCCGCTGAAGGCCCGGGAAGTCGGCACCCGGCCCCGCGTCCGCGAAGGAACGTCCGGTATCGCCGTCATCGGACCGCCCTCAGGCGCGGGTCCAGCCAGGCGCAGGCGGCATCGACCGCGGCGTTGACGGCGACGAACAGCAGCCCCATGACGAGCGCCGTGCCCTGGACCATGGGGATGTCACGGGCGATGATCGCATGCACCAGGGCATGGCCGATGCCCGGGTAGGCGAAGATCGATTCGACCACGACGACCCCTTCGATCAGGTAGACGGTCTGGAGACCGAGATAGGAGACGACCGGGATGGCCGCGTTGCGCAGACCGTGGCGGCGCAGCGCCACCCCGTCGGGCAATCCCTTGTGGCGGGCGAAGGCGAAATAGGGAGCCCGTACCACCGCAGCGACCGCGTCCCGCGTCACCCGGCTGGAGACGGCGGCGAGGCCGAGGGCCAGCGTCAGCGCGGGCAGCAGGATGTCGCGCCAGGTCCCGAACCCCGCCGGCGGCAGCCAGCCCAACTGGATGCTGAACAGCAGCATCAGCAGCAGCCCCAGGACGAAGGGCGGCAGGGAGCGGAGCGCCACCGACGCGGCGAGGCCCAACCGGTCCGGCCAGGAGCCCGGCCGGAGGCCCGCAGCGATCCCGGCGGCGGGGCCGATCAGCAGCGACAGCAGGACAGCCGCCCCCGCGAGCCACAAGGAATACCCAAGCTGGATCGCCAGCTCATCGACCACGGGCGCGCCGCTGACCAGCGACCTGCCGAGGTCGAACCGGGCCAGATCGCCGATCCAGTCCAGGAACTGGACCGGCCAGGGATTGTCGAGACCGAGCTCCGCCCGGACCCGGTCGGCCGCCTCGGCGCTCATCGCGTCGGGTCCGTAGCGGCCGGCGGCGATGCGCATCGCGGCGTCGCCGGGCAGCACCCGCATCAGGGCGAAGCACAGCCCGCCGACCACGAGCGCCACGACGGCGGTCTGCGCCAAGCGGGCGAGAAGAAAACGGCTTGCTCCGGTCATCCGCTCAGTCCGCCCACTTGATCGAGGCGATGTGGTAGCTCAACTCGAACGGATCGACCCGCACGCCCGAGATGCGCTTGTTGGCGGCGACCGCCAGTTCCGACCAGGCGACCGGAACGACCGGCAGGCCTTCGTGCAGGATCTCCGCGGCGCGCCCCTGGAGCGGAAGGCGCGCGGCGGCGTCGGCCGTTTCGTCGAGGCGGCGGAAGACCTCGCCCAGCTCGGCGCTCGACCAGCCCATGGCGCCCCAGTCGCCGCCCTTCGGCCCATAGTCCTGCATCAGCGTCCCCAGCGGATCGGGGACCAGGGAGAAGTTGCGCGACGCCAGCCCCATCTCCAGGCTGCCGTCGCGGTGCCGGCTGACGATCTCGGAACTGTTGCCGACGGAGACCTTCACCTCGATCCCGACCTGGCGGAGCTGCGCCTGGATCGCGGTCGCGACCGGCGGCAGCTCCGGCCAACTAGAGAAGGTGACCAGCGAGACGCCGAAGCGCCGGCCGTCCTGCTCCAGGATACCGTCGGCGCCGGCGGTCCATCCGGCCTCGGCGAGCAGCCTCCGCGCAGCGTCGAGGTCCCGCTCCAGCGGCGGCAGCTTTTCGTCGTGCCAGCCGGCCAGCGTCGGCGGAAACAGCTGGGTCGCCGCCAAGTCGCCGTTCCGCAGGATGACCTTGGCGATTCCGGCCCGGTCGAGGGCGAGGCTGACCGCCCGGCGTTCCCGGACATCGTCGAAGAAGGGCGAGCCGGCGTTCAGCTTGAGCTGCCGCGTCCGCGGGATCGTCGTGACATGCACGTCGAGCCTGGGGTTGCGCTTCAGCCGCTCCACCGAGACGGGGAGCATGGAG
This sequence comes from Skermanella mucosa, assembly GCF_016765655.2. Taxonomy (NCBI): domain Bacteria; kingdom Pseudomonadati; phylum Pseudomonadota; class Alphaproteobacteria; order Rhodospirillales; family Azospirillaceae; genus Skermanella; species Skermanella mucosa. The sequence goes on along the minus strand of NZ_CP086109.1, from coordinate 304,288 downwards.
AAGACCAGGTCGGCCTCGCCGCTTTCGGCCATCAGCGCCCGGGTCTCGCCCTGCCCGACCGCGAGGTAGCTGGCGGACGCGATCGCCGGCGTGCCGCCCCACCAGCCGTCGGCGCGCTCCAGTTCCAGCTTCAGCGGCGGCGTCAGCGCCTTCACCTTGTAGGGTCCGGACCCGATGATCCGGGTCACGGCCCCGGCCGGGTCGTAGGAAGCAGGGGCCAGGATGATCGTGCCGTAGTTGGCGAGGAAGGCCGGCAGCGACGCGAACGGCCTGTCCAGCCGGATGACCACCTCGCGGCCCTCGGCGGCGATCGACGCGATCGGCGCCTGGGCGAAGGCGCCGGCACCCGCGCGGGCCCGCTCCAGGCTTGCCGCCGCGGCTTCCGCCGTGACCGGGGTCCCGTCGTGGAAGGTGGCGCCGGACCGCACCGGGAAGCGCCAGGTCAGGCCGTCGTCCGAGGCCGACCAGCTTTCCGCCAGCAGCGGCGCCAGCCTGCCCTCCCCGTCGGCGGTGACCAGCGTCTCGGCGACCTGGGTGCGGCTGAACACGTAGCCGGACTGGGCGGGATCGACGCCGACGATCTCCCACGGTCCGACGATCCGGAGCGGCCTGTCGTCGGCCAGGGCGGTGGTGCCGGCCAGCGTGGCGAGGAGCCCGGCAGCGCCGATTGAAGTGATGAAGGTTGCGAGCCGCAAGCCGCCCTCCGCATGCAATGTTATGTTATATCGTTACAGCTCATGCCCGGAATGGTTCGGGATGTCAACCACCTGAACGGGCGGGCGATGCCGGCTTGACGCCCGGTTCTTGTTTGTTATGTTATAACATCACGTTTCGTCGGGACGATCGAAGACCGAAGGGGAATGCCGTGGACCATGCCGGGATGATCGGGAATGGGGGCGTAGGCGGTGGATACGCGCCGCGGGAAGGTGCCGGCCTCGCGCCGCTCCCGCCCAGGCAGCCGCAGGAGGTGGTCCGGTGCCGGGCCTTGGCGGGTCTAGAACGGATCCGCTGCCCGGCGGTGACCGTCGCGATCCTGGAGCGCCCGCTACCGTCCGACGTGGCCGGAGCCATGGCCCGCCCGGCCCATCTCCGCCGTTTCGCCGGCATCCGGCTGGAGACGACCGCCCGGCGCGCCCGGGCCGAACTGGCCGGGGCGTTCGCCGAAGCCGGGCTCAACGGCGCCCCTGTCCGGGATGCCCTTGTCCGCGACGTAGCGCGGCTGGCCGATGTGTTCGCCGGGATCACCGGAGCGGCCACCCTGCGGGTGCGGCTGGAACCGGTTCCGGGCGACGGCTGCAAGTATTTCCATGCGGATTCAGTGGGGATCCGGCTGCTCTGCACCTATCGCGGGCCGGGAACCTGGTGGCTGCCCGACGACGCGGTCGAGCGCGCGGCGCTGGGCAGCGGAGACAATGCCGCCGTCGTCCGCGATCCCGCCCGGATCCAGGTCTTGGCCGCCGGGCACGTGGCTCTCCTGAAGGGGGATGCCTGGCCCGGCAACCGCGGGCGCGGAGCCGTCCACCGGTCCCCTCCGGCCGACAGGGGCGCCGGCCCCCGCCTCCTGCTGAGCATCGACCATGAGACCGATTGAGCGCGGCCTGCCGGGGGACCGGGCGAGTTCCCTGGCGGCTTCCGCCGCGGCACGGCTGGCCGTGGCGCTGGCGCTTTCGGCCGGACTGTGGGTCGCGGTGGGGTGGGCGCTGGATTGGTACGTTTGAAGGGGAGAGGCCACGTGGACAGTGCCGACACCGTCCGGCTGGACGACCTGACGCTCGGCTACCGGCGGCATCCTGCCGTGCATCACCTGTCCGGCACCTTTCCGGCCGGGTCGCTGACCGCCGTCGTCGGCCCGAACGGCGCCGGAAAGAGCACCCTGCTGAAGGGGATCGCGGGCGTGCTGGCGCCGCTCGACGGCCGGGTCACGCTGGCCGGGGTGGACCGCCGGGCGATCGCCTACCTGCCCCAGCAGGCCGAGGTGGACCGCGACTTCCCCATCGACGTGCTGGACACCGTCCTGCTCGGCCACTGGCACCGGGCCGGGGCGTTCCGCAGCATCGGCCACCGGGACCGGGACGAGGCGCGCGGCGCCCTGCACGCCGTCGGCCTGTCCGGGTTCGAGCGGCGCCCGATCGGCGCGCTCTCGGCCGGGCAGTTCCAGCGCGTGCTGTTCGCCCGCATGCTGTTGCAGGGCGCCCGGCTGATCCTGCTGGACGAGCCGTTCACCGCCATCGACGCCCGCACCACCGCCGACCTGCTGGACGTGGTCCGCCGCTGGCACGGCGAGCGCCGCACGGTCATCGCCGTGCTGCACGACCTGGACCAGGTACGCGCCCATTTTCCCCATGCCCTGCTGCTTTCCCGCGAGGCGGTGGCCTGGGGGACGACGGCCGATGCGCTGGTCCCCGCCAACCTGGCCCGCGCCCGCGCTCTGGCCGAGGCGTGGGACGAGGATGCGCCCGCCTGTCCTCGTTCCTCCCGCGCGGGGAGGGCGGCGTGACGCTCTTCGATACTCTGTTCGGACCGTTCCTGGAATTCGCGTTCATGCGCCGCGCGCTGGTGGCGTGCCTGGCGCTGGCGCTCGGCTGCGGGCCGGTCGGGGTCGTCCTGGTGCTGCGCCGGATGAGCTTGGTCGGCGACGCCATGTCCCATGCGGTCCTGCCGGGTGCGGCGGTGGGATTCCTGACGGCCGGCCTGTCGCTGTGGGCAATGAGCGCCGGCGGCTTCCTGGCCGGGCTGGCGGTGGCGGTTCTGGCCGGCCTCGTCTCCCGCGCCACGGCCCAGCGGGAGGACGCGAGCTTCGCCGCCTTCTACCTGATCTCGCTGGCGGCGGGCGTGCTGATCGTGTCGGCCGGCGGCAGCACCGTGGACCTGATGCATGTGCTGTTCGGGACCATCCTGGCGGTGAACGACGCGGGGCTCCTGCTGGTCGCGGGAGTCGCGACCGTGACCCTGGCGGCGCTCGCGGTGCTTTACCGCCCGCTGGTGGTGGAGTGCTTCGACCCCGGGTTCCTGCGCGCGGTCGGCGGCGGCGGGGCGGCCTGTCACCTGGCGTTCCTGGTGCTGGTGGTCCTAAACCTGGTGGGCGGGTTTCAGGCGCTGGGAACGCTGATGGCGGTGGGATTGATGATGCTGCCGGCCGCGGCCGCCCGTTTCTGGGCGGAGCGGGTGTGGTCCATGGCCGCGGTGGCGTCCGGCGTCGCCTTCGCCGCCGGCTGGGCCGGGCTGCTGCTGTCCTACCATTTCGACCTGCCGTCCGGGCCGGCGATCATCCTGGTCGCCGGTGCCGCCTACCTGCTGTCGCTGGCGCTGGGAACGGTGGGGAGCCTGCGCGTCCGCTGGCTGCCCGGCCGGCACCTGGAAGCCTGACCATGGACAAGATGTCGATCAACGAGAAACAAGGAAAACCGGCATGAAACGCATGCTCATGGCCGTCCTGGCGACGGCGGCGGCCCTGATGGCCCAGCCCGCCCTGGCCGACCCGCTGAAGGTGGTGGCGAGCTTCACCATCCTGGGCGATATGGCCGGCCGGATCGGCGGCGACGGCGTGGCGGTCACGACGCTGGTCGGCCCCGACGGCGACGCCCATGTCTACGAGCCCACCCCGGCGGACGCCCGGGCGCTGGCCGGTGCCGATCTGGTGATCGTCAACGGGCTCGGCTTCGAGGGCTGGATGGACCGGCTGGTGCAGGCGTCCGGCTACAAGGGACCGGTGGTCGTCGCCACGGCGGGCATCGACCCGCTTCCCGGCGCCGAAGAGGAAGGCCATGGGCATTCGCATGACCATGGCCACGGGGCCGATCCCCATGCCTGGCAGTCGGTCGCCAACGCGAAGGTCTACGCCGGCAACATCGCCGACGGCCTGGCCGCCGCCGCTCCCCCGCAGGCCGAGGCTTTCCGGTCCGGCCTAGCCTCGTACCGGGCGGAGCTGGACGCGCTGGAGGCGGAGATCGAGGCGACGCTGGCTCCCGTCCCGCGCGACCGTCGGATCATCGTCACGGCGCACGACGCCTTCGGCTACTACGCCCGGGCCTATGGCGTGACCTTCCTGGCGCCGGTCGGCATATCGACCGAGACGGAGCCGTCGGCCGGCGCCGTCGCCCGGCTGATCCGTCAGATGAAGGCGGAGAACGTCCGCGCCGTCTTCGTCGAGAGCATCGCCGATCCCCGCATGCTGGACCGCATCGCCGCCGAGACCGGCGCGCGCATCGGCGGCCGGGTCTATTCCGACGCGCTGTCCGGCCCCGACGGCCCGGCACCGGACTACGCCGCCATGATGCGCCACAACACCCGCGCCTTCGCGTCGGCGCTGGGCGCGGGATCGTGAACGCCGCCCGCACGTCGGACACACTCCAACGCACAACCCAACAAGGACAGGAACCGATGACCGCCATACCCGTCACCGTGCTGACCGGCTATCTCGGCGCCGGCAAGACCACCCTCCTGAACCGCATCCTGTCGGAGCCGCACGGCAAGCGGTACGCCGTGATCGTCAACGAGTTCGGCGAGATCGGCATCGACAACGACCTCGTCGTCGGCGCGGACGAGGAGGTGTTCGAGATGAACAACGGCTGCATCTGCTGCACCGTGCGCGGCGACCTGATCCGCATCATCGGCGGCCTGATCAAGCGCAAGGGTGATCTCGACGGCATCCTGATCGAGACCACGGGGCTCGCCGATCCGGCCCCGGTGGCGCAGACCTTCTTCGTCGATCCGGACGTGGCCGAGCGCACCCGGCTGGACGGCGTGGTGACAGTGGTGGATTCCCGCCACGTCACGCAGCGCCTGGAGGACAGCCACGAGGCCCTGGAGCAGGTCGCCTTCGCCGACGTGATCCTGCTGAACAAGACCGACCTGGTGGACGCGGGCGAGCTGGCGTCGGTGGAGGCCCGGCTGCGCTCGCTGAACCCCTTCGCGCGGATCGTGCGGACCGAGCGCTGCGCCGCTCCGCTGGACGCCGTGCTGGGCATCGGCGGCTTCGACCTGAAGCGCGTGCTGGAGATGGAGCCCGACTTCCTGACCGAGGCCGACCACGAGCACGACCAGTCCGTGACGAGCGTTTCCCTGCGGGAGGAACGGCCGCTCGACCCGGTGCGGTTCGACCGCTGGTTCCGCACCCTGATCCAGACCCGGGGCACCGACCTGCTGCGCTACAAGGGCATCCTGGCCTTCGCGGGGGCGAGCCGGCCGACCGTCGTCCAGGGCGTCCACATGCTGGCCGACAGCGGCAACACGCTGTCCTGGCGCGAGGGGCAGTCGAGGGCCAGCCGCTTCGTGCTGATCGGCCGCGACCTCGACGGCGAAGCCCTGGCCGCCGACTTCGCGGCCTGCGCGGCGTCATGAGCCCGGTGCCGGAACGCCGGTGGGAAACCGGCGCCTGGGTGGTCGGACTGGCGGTCAACCGGGCGGGAACGCACGCGGCCGCCGCCTTGGGCGACGGGTCGGTGCGGCTGCTCGACCTCGCCGATCCGGACGGCGGGCCGCGCGCATCGCAGGTCCACGCGGGCGCCTGCCTGACCATCGTCCCCGACCTGGACGACCGCGGTTTCCTGACCGGCGGGGACGACGGGCGGCTCTGCCGGATCGTCCCCGGCTCCTCGGGGGACGCCGCGGCGGAACCGCTGGCGGAGGTCAAGGGCCGCTGGATCGAGCATGTGGACGCCGAGCCGCAGGCGGGGCTGCGCGCCTTCGCGGCGGGCCGGCAGGTGACGCTGCTCGACCGCGCCGGCCGCCCGGCCTGCGATCCGCTGGACCACCCGAGCACTGTGGGCGGTCTTGCCTTCGCGCCGAAGGGCAAGCGTCTGGCGGTGGCCCATTACGGGGGCGTCAGCCTGTGGTGGACGAAGGCGCCGGACGTGCCGACCCGCCTGGACTGGAAAGGCTCCCACCTGGGCGTGATCTGGCATCCGGCGGGCACCCACGTGATGACCGCCATGCAGGAGGCGGAACTGCACGGCTGGCGGCTGAAGGACAAGGCGCACATGCGGATGAGCGGCTATGCCGCCAAGGTCCGTTCGTTCGCCTGGGCCGCCCGGGGCCGCTGGCTCGCCACAGCCGGGGCCGAGGAGGTGGTCTGCTGGCCCTTCTTCGGCGGCGGTCCCTGGGACAAGGCCCCGCTGGAGCTTCCCGGCCCCGGCAGCGCCGTCATCACCGCGGTCGCCCCGCACCCGATGGACCCGGTGTTGGCCGCCGGCCGCGACGACGGAATGATTTTCGTGGCCCCGCTCGACGGCAGCGCACCCCTGCCGCTGGCCGGCCGCGGCGGCTCCGCGGTCAGCGCGCTCGCCTGGACCGCGAACGGCCGCTCCCTCCTGGCCGGAACGGAGGACGGCAGGCTGTCCTGGATCACGCCGGCACGGTAGGAGCGGCCGCGAGGTCGATCAGGACGAAATCATGACGCCACGGCGATGTGGCCGTGCCCCTTGCGCTTGGCTGGCCGGACGGTGATCTCGACGTCGCAGTCCAAATCGGTCAAAAAACGCAGTAGCCGGTCGAGAGTGAATCCCGATAGCCGGCCTCGCACAAGGGCTGAGATCTTCGGCTGTTCGATGCCCAGCAGCTCGGCCGCCTGCGCTTGGGTGAGCTCACGCTCATGGATGAGGCGAGCTATTCGCGCGGCGATGCTGCCTTTCGCGAGATGAACTTCGGGCTGATCGATACCCAAGTCCGCAAAGACATTTCCGCTGCTTGCGGCCACACCGGTCATACTGTCTCCTCCTTACGGCGACGATAGTCTTCCTCCGCATCCTTCAGGCGCGCCTTGATCAATTCGATGTCGGCCTGAGGTGTTGCAGTGCCCTTCTTTGATTTCTTCTTGAAATGAACTTCGCCGCATATAACGTTCGATAAGTATCTCAATAGGTATTATCAAAAATTTCCAGAATACCAACCCCATCAAAGTCCATAAATGTCTTTGATTCAAAGACTGGTTACTTCGGCATATGGCACAACATCAGCCCGGCGTCACATGCCAGATGCCAGTCAACGGATTGTAGAGTCCGGGCAGCGGGAAAAGCGCGTGGATCTCCAGGAAATCCGCGACGTTGCCGGTGGCGACGACAGCCCCTTGGGTGATCGCGATCGCGGCGATGGCGAGATCGGCCCCGGTCTTCGCCTTTCTTGCACCCTTCGGGCCGGCCAGGAAGTTCCGCAGCTCCGGTGTTTCGTGCATGCGGCCATAGATCATGGCGGCATGCAGGTCGAAGCTGAGCACCTTCGGCTGCCCGGAGGAGATCAGCCCGTCCAGCCATTGCACGACGGCGTCCGCGACCGTGGGATCCGTGCGTCTCGCCCGCTCGATGCCGATCTGAATCTCCATCACGGTAAAGGCGGTCGTGCCGATCTCATTCCACCCGATGCCGTCGATCCACCGTACCAGGGAAGGATGCGGCCTCTTCCTGCGCAGGTTGCTTATGATGTCGGTGTCGAGGATGAACACCCTCCTCAATCCTTGGCCGCCATGTCCCGAGAGGGGAACAAAGGCGGGCCGGAGCGGATATCCCTCATGGCGGTATCGAAGGCGTCCTCCCCTTCCGCATATCCGGCATCGAGCAGATAGCTCTTCAGGTTCGGCTTTGTGCTCTCGAAATACTCCCGCGACACCAGCACGACCTCGCGGCCGTCGCGGCGGCGGATGAACTGCGGAGCGCCCTCCACGGCGGCGTCCACCAGTTTCGAGAACTTGTGCCGCGCCTGGGCGGCCTGCCATGTCGGGTCCATGAGCCATCCTCCTGTGCGATCATGATGCACGGACCGGACTCATGTGTCATCCGAGATGACAATTCAAGTGACCCGATTTCCCGCGTCGGGTCTATACCCGGAACTCCCAGGGTGCGCGCCCCGCGCACCCTGGCCGACAAACCTCAGAACTGCACGCCGCGGGTCAGCGCGCCGTCCACAACCAGATTGGTCCCGGTGATGAAGCTGGCCGCCGGGCTTGCCAGGAAGACGGTCGCGTTCGCCATTTCCTGCGGCGTTCCCATCCGTCCCGTCGGGTTGAGCGCCAGGGCGGTGGCGTAGAGGTCGGGGTTGCCGTCCTTGATCTGGTTCCAGACGCCGCCCTCGAAATAAGTGTTGCCCGGCGACACCGAATTGGCGCGGATCCCCTTCCCGGCGAGCTGGTACGCCAACCCCTGGGTATAATGGATCAGCGCCGCCTTGAAGGCGCCGTACGGTCCCGCCGCGAAGTCGATCTCCCGGCCCGACACGCTGGAGATCGTCACGATCGACGCCGCCTTGCTCCGCTCCAGGTGCGGCATGGCGGCGTTGACCAGATGGACGGTGCCCATCATGTCCACGTCGAACCCCCGCTTCCAGCTCTCGTCGTCGGTGCCGATGGCGAGGGCGCTGACGTTGGAGACGGCGATGTCGATCCCGCCGAACTCCGCCGCCACGTCGGCGACCCAGGCCATCAGCCCCGGGCCGTCGGCCACGTCCACCGCCCGGCCGGTCGCCCGCACGCCCGTGGCCTTGAGCGCCGCGACCGTCCGCTCCACGTCGTCGGCGTGGCGGGCGCAGATCGCCACGTCGGAGCCCTCGGCCGCCAGGGTTTCCGCGATGGCGCGGCCGATCCCCTTGGTGCCGCCGGTCACGACGGCCCGAAGCCTCTTCAGTCCCAGATCCATCGGAAGCCTCCTCGTTCGCCTGTTCTCGTTGCTTCGTTGATTTCTTACTTGAAGTACTTCTTCGCGACCGAGGCGCCGACCGTGTATTTCGGATCGACCATGTTGCCCAGCCGGACCTTGGCGCATTGGGTGATCAGCATATAGGCTTCCAGCTCGTCCATGCCCCACTCGGCCGCCGACCAGCGGACCAGCTCGCGGTAGGCGATGCGGGCGGCGTCCTCCAGCGGGCGGGCGCTGCCGATGGTCATGAACATGTCTTCCGTCTCGAGCTGCGGCCACGCGATCCTGTGGTCCTTGATCAGGTCGATCTGGAGCGTCGTGGTCGAGGGGATCTCCAGCGCCACGCCGCACAGCTCGCCGTCGCCCTGGATCGCGTGGCAGTCGCCGACATAGAGCAGCGCGCCGTCGGTCTGGACCGGCAGGTAGATCACCGAGCCGGGCGCCACGTCTGGCAGGTCCATGTTGCCGCCGTAATAGTCCGGCTGGAGCGAGGTGATCGCCTCGATCTCCGGCGACACGCCGATGGTGCCGATGAAGGGCTCGTACGGCAGGGTGATGCGGTCGTTCCAGTAGACGCCGTTCTCGTCCACATTGACCTTCTTGACCTTCTCCGGCAGCGGCTGGTTCAGCAGCGCCGTGCTGGTGGTGCCGACCAGTCCGCCGAACTCCTTGATCAGGCAGGTGGTGCCGACCGGCTGCGGCCCGCGCGGCTTGACCGAGTGGATATAGACCGCGAGGCAGTCGCCCTTCTTGGCGCCCTTGACGTAGACCGGGCCGGTCTGCGGGTTCAGGTAGGGGACGTTCAGCAGTTCGGAGGGCACGTCGCTCTCCGACTTGATCTTGCCCTCGAAGGCGTCGTGGGTCTCGGCCTCGACCACGGCGCCGGGCTCGACCTCGATCACCGGCTCGGCGTAGGGGCCGTAGACGTAGTGGAACTTGCCCTGCTGCTCGATGGTGATTTTCTGGCGCGACGTTTCCTTGCCGCCGGCGACGCCGCGCTTGGCCATGATGGATGTCTCTAGCCAGGACATTTCTTGTTCCCCTTCATGTTTGGTGTTCTGTTTGGAACTTCAGACCGCGAGGTAACGGCGCACCGTCTCGCGGTCGTTCAACTGCTCCGGCGCCACTTCGGTGACGATCCGGCCCTTGTCCATCACGTAGCAATGCCGGGCCATGGCCCGGATCATCTCCAGGTTCTGCTCCACGAACACGATGGTGATGCCCATGGAGCGGTTCAGCTCGACGACGATGCGCGCGATGTCCTGGACGATGTTCGGCTGGATGCCCTCCGACGGCTCGTCCAGGAGGATCAGCGACGGGCTGCCGACCAGCACCCTGCCGATGGCGAGTTGCTGCTGCTGGCCGCCCGACAGGGTGCCGGCCCGCTGGTTCCGGCGCTCCTTCAGGATCGGGAAGAAGTCGTAGATCCGGTCGTAGTCCGCCGTCTTCCGGCCGCCGTGGATCATCTCCCCGACCTTCAGGTTCTCCTCCACGCTCATGCGCGGGAAGACCTCGCGCCCCTGCGGCACGTAGCCGATGCCCAGGTGCGCCCGCTGGTGCGGCTTCAGGGCGCGCATGTCCCGCCCCTCGAAGGTGACCGTGCCGTCCATCGCCGGCAGCAGCCCGATCAGCGTCTTCATCAGGGTCGATTTGCCGACGCCGTTGCGTCCGATCACCGCCGCGATGGTGCCCCGCTCCACCGTCAGCTCGACCCCTTGCAGCACCGGCTTGCCGCCATAGCCGGCGCGCAGGCCGGACAGGGCCAGCATGGAGCCGTCGCCTCGTCCGTCAGTGATCATGATCGGCCATCCTGATCTGCGTGTCCAAAATAGATCTCGGCGACGGCGTCGTTGGCGGTGATCTCCTCCACCGTGCCCTGGGCGAAGATCTGGCCGAAATGGAGCACGGTCACCCGCCGGGCGATCTGGCGGACGAAGGCCATGTCGTGCTCGACCGCCAGCACGGTGACGCCGCCGGCGTTCAGCGCGCGGACCATCTCGCCGGTCTCGAAGGTCTCCTCCGGCGACATGCCGGCGGTCGGCTCGTCCAGCAGCAGCAGGCGCGGCTTCAGGCTGATCGCCATGCCGATCTCCAGCCACTGCTTCTGGCCGTGGCTGAGGCTTCCCGCCGGGACGTCGGCCTCGGCCGACAGGCGCAGGAATTCCAGCAGCCGGGCGATCTCCTCCTCCAGCGAGGCGCCTTCCAGATGGTGCTGGAGGGCGATCGTCAGGTTCTGCCGGACGCTCAGCTTCGCGAAGATGCCGGGCACCTGGAACTTGACGCTGATGCCCTTCCGGATCCGCTCGAACGGCTTCAGGTGCGTGATCTCCTCCCCGGCATAGAGGATGCGTCCGCTGGACGGCATGTGCTCGCCCAGGAACAGGCGGAACAGCGTGCTCTTGCCGGCACCGTTCGGCCCGATCAGGCAGTGGACCTCCCCCTCGTCGAGCGAGAAATTGACGTTGTCGGTGACCCGAAGCCCGCCGAAGCGCTTGTTCAGGTCCACCGTGCGGAGCAGTGCCGTCATCGGCTCCTCCCCAGGCGGCGGGAGACGTTGGCGATCCCGGGGATCAACCCCTCGGGCGCGAACAGCACGACGACCACCAGCAGCGCCCCCATCACCACCAACGCGTACTGGCTGCCGTAGATGGTCAGGGTCTGGAAGACGGTGAGCACGGCGAAGGTGCCGACCAGGGTCGCGGTCAGGTCGCTCCGCCCGCCCACCGCGACCCACACCACCGGCAGCGCCGCCGCGGTCAGGCCCATGCTGGACGGCGTGATGTACTGCCCCCACGAGGTGTAAAGCACGCCGCTCAGGCCGGCCAGGCTGCTGCCGATCACGAAGGCGATCAGCTGGTACTTGCGGATGTCGTAGCCCAGCATCTCCGCCCGTTCCGGGTTCTCCCGGATCGCCACCAGCACGTTGCCGAAGCGGGAATTCACCAGGATGCGAAGCCCCAGGTACACCACGACCAGCAGCGCCAGGATCACGTAGTAGAGCTGCACGTCGGGGAACAGCACGATGTCGCCGCCGAACCACGGGATGGTGAGCGGCGGCATCCCGGTCATGCCGTTGAACCCGTTGAGCCGGGCCGACCCGATCCGCCATTCCGGCCCCGCCGTCTGCGCCATGAAGCGTTCGAACACCAGCGTCACCGACAGCGTCACGATGCCCAGGAACACGCCGCTGATCCGGCCGAAGAACAGGAAGTACCCCAGCACCGCGGCGAACAGGGCCGCCAGCGCCACCGCGATCACGACCGCCAGCAGGGTGAAGCCGTAGTCGCTGCCGAAGTTCAGGGTCAGGACGCCGTAGCCGTAGCCAGCCAGCCCGAAGAAGGCGGTCTGGCCGAACGACAGCGCCCCGCCATAGCCCCAGATCAGGCTGAGCCCCAGGGCCATGAAGATCCAGTTGAAGAAATAGACCGTGTTCCCGACGGTCCAGCCGTCCGCGAACAGGGGATAGGCCACGGCCGCCAGCACCGCCAGGACGAAGCCGCCCCAGAACGCCGGCCCGCGGCCCAGGGTCTGCGGGCCGTTCAGCAGCCTCAAGCTTTTCGGCGCCATCAGCCGCGCTCCCTCAGCAGCCAGCCGGAGATTCCGCTGGGCAGCACCCGGATCACGACGATGACCGCGATCAGCAGGCTGATCTGCCCGGCCAGCTGGCCCTGCCAGGAGGTCATGGCCGCCTTGATCACGCCCAGGACCGCCGCCGCCGGCGCCGTGCCCAGGAACACGTCGGCGCCCCCGACCACCACGGTCACGAAAGCCTCCATGATGAAGGTGGCCCCCATCGACGGCACCATGGTCATGGTCGGCGCGTAGAGCCCGCCGGTCAAGCCGGCCAGCGCCGCGCCCAGCCCGAAGGTCAGGCAGTAGATCAGCCGCGTGTTGACGCCCAGCGCCTCCGCCATGTGCGGCACCTGGATGGTGGCGCGGGCATGCACGCCGAACCGGGTCTTGTTGAAGATCAGGTACAGCACGGCCAGGACGGCCACCGCCGCCGCCATCAGCACCAGCCGGTACTGGGAATAGGAATAGTCGCCGAAGGTGAAGCTGGACAGCGGCGTGCCGACGCCCCGCATGGTCGAGCCGAGCACGATCAGGACGCCCTGCGTCGCGATCAGGCTGATGCCCCAGGTCGCCACGATGGTATCCAGCGGCCGGTTGTAGAGATGCCGGACCACCAGCAGCTCCAGCAGGATGCCGACGATCCCCGCCGCCAGGGACCCGCACGCGATCGCGAGCGGAAGCGGCAGCCCCGCCCGCACCGCGAAGACGGTGACGTAGGCGCCGCACATGATGAATTCGCCATGGGCGAGGTTGATCACGCCCATCATGCCGAAGATGATCGCCAGCCCGCACGCCGCCAGGACGAGGAACGCGAAGGCATCCCCCGCCTGATAGAGGAACGCGAAAAGCGCACTGAGAAATTCCATTAATCGCCGATCCCCGAATCATCGAAACCGAAGGCCCCTCTCCCCGGCGCGGGGGAGAGGGGAACGATCGCTCAGCCCTTCGGCGGCGGGTTGCTCGGGGTGTACTGCTCGCTCGGGTCGGACTTGGTCAGGTCGCAGCCGGCCTCGCCCAGCCAGTACGGCTTGATGTCGTCCCAAACCTTGGGGAAGCTGATGGAATGGTCGGCGCCGACCTGGGCCAGGTAGATCGTGTGCGAGGCGTGCTGGCTCTTGGGATCGATGCAGACCTTGCCTTCCGGCGCGTCGACGCAGACGTCGCCCTGGGCGATCACGCCGCGGATCTTCTCGCGATCGGTCGAGCCGGCCCGCTCCACCATCTGCTTGTACAGGTATATGGCGTGGTAGGAGTTCTCGGCCTCCTGGTTGATGTAGGGCTCGTTGGGGAACTTGGCCCGCCACTTCGTGACGAAGGCCTTGCTCTCCGGCGTGTCGACCTCCTCGATATAGTTGGTCGTCACGTGCATGTTGGCGAGGCTGGGCGGGGTGAAGCGCTTGTGCTCGTAGCCCTGGCCGACATTGACCGAGCTGCCCATCGGCACCTGCAGGTTGGCGGCCGCCGCCTGCTCGTAATAGGAGGCCTGGGCGGTGCCGACCAGCAGGGTCATCAGGATGTCCGGCTTGACCCGCTGGATGTTCTGGATGGTCTGGGAGAACTGGGAGACGCCGAGCGGGATGAACTCCTCCCCGACCATCTCGCCGCCGTTCTCCTTGACGATCTGGCGGACCCATTCGGCCGAGATCTGGCCGAAATTATAGTCGGCGGCGATCGTGTAGACCTTCTTGCCGTACTTCTCCATCATCCAGGGGATCAGGGTGGAGAACTGCTGCTCCGGCACCGCGCCGGTCACGATCATGTTGGCGTCGCAGACGCCGCCCTCGTACTGGTTGTTGTAGAAGGCCAAGCCGTTGAACTGGTTGACGATCGGCCGGTAGGCCTCGCGCGACGCGCTGGAGAAGCCGGCGAACACCACGTCCACCTTGTCGCGCTGGAGCACGCGGCGCATCATTTCCTGGTACCGCGTATTGTCGGACTGGGTGTCGTAGATCACCAGCTCGATCGGGCGCCCGGCGATGCCGCCGGCCTTGTTGATCTCCTCGGTGGCGAGCTGGATGCCGTGGACCTTCGGCAGGGTGGCGGCGGCGAACTCGCCGGACTGGTCTTCCAGCACCCCGATCTTGATCGGGCTCTGGGCCAGGGCCGCCGTCGATGCGAATGCCAGGCCGGCAATGGTGAAAGCGCCCAAGGAGCGCGCGCTGATCGGACAAGACATGTCAACCTCACCTGTCGCTGTGTTCTGGATTGTTTGGTCGTTCGGGTCTCAACCCCTTTCGGCATTCACTCCCGCGATACCCTCTTCGAGGGTTTTTCTTATGATCTCTTCCGAGAACGCCTCGACGCTGAGCTGCTTCTTCATGCTCTCGCGCCGGAGGATCTGGAACGCCTCGTCGTCGTTGACGGAGCGCTGGTTCATGACCTGGAGCACCGCCTTGATGACGAACCGGCGGCCCCGCCGGCGCTCCTCGGCCGCGGCGAGACGGTCCTCGACCTGGCGGCGGCGGTTGAACTCGTTGATCCCGAGATAGAGGGCGGCATAGACGCTGGCGCCGGGGACGGGTTTTCTCAGGTGGGCGGTGACGCCGAGCTGGAGCAGCGCCTTCAGCTGGCTGGGCGCCTCGACGCCGATGATGCCGATCACCGGCAGCGGCGGCGCCTGCCCCAGCCTCGCCCAGGCGCAGCCTTCGGGGATGCCCGTGTCCAGGTCCAGGAACAGCACGTCGAACCCGGCCGGCATTTCCGGCGTCAGCAGGTCCGGCGCCGTGGTCGAGACGACCGCGCCCAGCTTCTTGAGCGTGCCCGCGACCGTCTCGACCGTGCCGGCGTCTGCCACGGCCAGCAGCGCCCGCACGCCGCGGAAGTTCTGGACCAGCCGGGCCGCCGTCATGACACCGCTTTCAGGTTCCGGGCCGGCCGCCCGGTCTCGTCGTAGCGCGACGAATTCCATACCAGGTAGGGGTCGGGGCGGACCGGCTGCGGAGCCTCCATGATGATGTCGAACCGGGCGTTCCGGTTGGACCGCCCGATCCGCGGCGTCAGATAGGCGTGGAAGGTATCCTCGTCCATCCAGACCTCCCCTTGCGGCGCCTGGAGCCGGAGCCGGGTCACCGCCGCCTTGACCCGGGCGATATCGTCGGTGCCGGCCTCGGCCAGCGCCCGGGCCAGCAGGCCCATGGCCACATAGGACGCCTCGGCGTCCGCCGACATGGCGGGGCCGTCGGGAAACCGCTTGCGGTAGGACTGGACGAAGGCGCGGTTGGCGGCCGACGCGATCGAGGAGAAATAGACGCTGGAGCTGAGATGGCCGTCGACCGCGTCGCCGCCGATCGCCTCCAGCTCCGGTTCCGACAGGGAACAGCTCGCGACCGGGATTTCTCGCGGCTGGTCGATGCCGCGATCCCGCGCCATGGTCCTGAAGTCGCGCAGGAACTGGTAGGCGGACTCGCCGATCAGCGTGTTGAACACGAAGCTGGGCCGCGCCTCCAGGATCTGCTCGATCACGCGTCTTAAATCGGTCTCGCCGACCGCGAAGTAACGCTCGGCCGCGACCGAGCCGCCCTGCCCCGCCACCGCCTGCCGCAGGATGCGGTTGTTCTCCCACGCCCAGATGTAGTTGGAGCCAATGCACCAGGCCGTCCTGCCGCACTGGGCCAGCAGGTGGTCGAGCAGCGGGACGATGTGCTGGTTGGGGGCGGCGCCGGTATAGACGACGTTGTCGCCGCTCTCGAACCCCTCGTAGTGGGACGGGTACCACAGCAGCGCGTCGTGCTTCTCGAACAGCGGGATGACTTCCTTGCGGCTGGACGAGGTGTAGCAGCCGACCACGTGGCGGATGGTGCGGCCGGCGAGCAGGTCGGCGGCGCAGGCGGGATAGCGGGCCAGCTCGCCGCCGGGATTGACCACGACCGGCACCAGTTCGACCGGGAAATCCGGGTCGCCGTTGAGTTCCTCCAGGGCCAGGAGCGCCCCGTTCAGCATCGACCGGGCGACCACGCTGTAGGGCCCGGTGGACGAGAACATGACTCCGACTTGAAAACACCTGTGTTTCGTCACGGCATTCCAATCCAGCAACGCAAAAAGCGCCCGCCAGCATCAAGTGCTGTGGGCGCCTTTGCCTCGGCCGACCAGCGGCTTATGTGGTATTACTTTGCCCGCATCATGACGGAGCGATCTTTGCCCCTGGCGAACATGAAGCAAGACTGAAGCTGCCCGGCAGCCGTGTCAAGCGGGTGTGTCGAGCTATGGCAAATTTTCTGCCCGCCCCACCGTTTGCGAGGATTTTACTCCATTTGCGCGGATCGGCGGTCCGTGCCGTGTTTCCGCTGGATTCCTGCCGCTCCGATGGTATGAACGGATCGGCAGCGGCCGCCATGGAGTTGATGCGTTGAAGAAGAGGGTCAAGCAGCCCGTCGCCGACGTTCCGGCGCTGGATGACGAGGGCCCTTTCGCGGGCGACCGCCAGTTCGTCGGCGCACTCTACCGCGGGCTGGAGATCCTGCGATGCTTCCGTCCGACCGACGGCCCGCTCGGCAACCAGGAACTTTCGCAGCGCTGCGGCCTGCCCAAGCCGACCGTCTCGCGCCTGACCTACACGCTGTCCAAGCTGGGCTACCTGGTCTATCTGGAGGACAGCGGCAAGTACCGCATCGGCGTGCCGGTGCTCGGCCTGGGCTATGCCTGCCTGGGCGGCCTGAGGATCCGGGACACCGCCCAGCCCTACATGGACGAGCTGGCCCGCCATGCCGGGAGCGGCGTGCTGGTGGGGCTTGGCGGGCGCGACGACCTCAGCATGATCTATGTCGCCTGCGCCCGCGCCAGCAGCGTGGTCTCGCTCCAGCTCGACGTCGGCTCGCGCATCTCGCTGGCGCGCTCCAGCATGGGTCGCGCCTATCTGGCCGGCGCCGACGAGGCGGAGCGCACCGGCCTGTTGCAACAGATCCGTGCCAAGGTCGGCGAGGAACACTGGCCGCGCCAGGAGGAGGAGATCCTGCGCGCGATCGAGCAGGTGCGCACGCAGGGTTTCTGCACCAACATAGGCGAGTGGCAGACCGAGGTGAATTCGGTCGCCGTGCCACTCCGCACGCCGCGGCACGAGATGCCGGCGCTGGCCTTCAACTGCGGCGGCCCGGCCTATCTGCTGAGCCGCGAGCGGCTGGAGCAGGATCTGGGGCCGCGCCTGGCCGAAATGGCCCGGAAGATCCAGACATTCGGAAGTACCTGAAGGTCGCATTCCGCTCCGAAGAAAAAGCAAAATAAACCAGCCAATCGGGCGAAACAATTTTAATATCCTTGATTAATGAGGCGTCAGGCCCCATTATGACAGTGTCGATAGACGGCCGGACGATTTAGCCTTGCACTGATAAAATCAGTGTCGTGCCGACAATCCTCTTACCTGAAAACGCCCACTCGACTGCCGCGATTCTGTGTAATCGCGTGCAAGCAACACCTCTATTTGTGAAAGGGTTTCCCAATGACTTCGGGAACCGTGAAATGGTTCAATGCCCAGAAGGGCTTTGGCTTCATCGCGCCGGATAACGGCGGCAGCGACGCTTTCGTCCATATCAGCGCCGTGGAACGCGCCGGTATCAGCGACTTGCGCGAAGGCCAGAAAGTCAGCTTCGACCTCGTCTCCGACCAGCGGAGCGGCAAGATGTCGGCTGACAATCTCAAAGACCTGAGCTGATCGGCAGCCGGCGGAACCGGGACATCCCTGGGGGATACCGGAGCCGCCGGCAACCTCGGTCGGTCGTGCCGACAGGCCGAAAGCTAGAAATTCGCAGACCAGAATTCGATAAGGCGCCCGGCGCCTTGCCGGCCCCGCACCCCATGGTGCCGGGGCTTTTCTTTTGCCTTTTTTCTCCCGTCCTCCGCGATGGCGGTTCGCCTGATTTCGTATTCGCCTGAACGGGAAGGGACATGATGTGCCGTTCGGCGAAGTAAAGTTGAAATAAATGGCATAAGCGCCATATATCTCCACAGTTGAATTTTTACCGGAGGATGAAAACGTGACGATGCGCAGCGGCTTCAACATGCATCACTCGAATTTGCAGGGCTTCCTGTCGGCTACCGTCTGGGACGAGAAGAACGGCTCCTCTCTCAGCCTTCTGTCGGCTTTGGCGAGGCTCGGGCTGGATCCCTGGCGCGAGGCCGCTCAGCTGGCCGATATGCCGCGCACGGCGGCCGCCACGGCGCTCAGCTCGATACTCGCCCAGCTTCCCGGCAACGACCTGAAGTCCTCGGACCAGGCGCTGCTTTCCCAGCGCCTGGTCCAGTTCCTGCCCGAAGGCGGCTCCAGGCTCGATGCCGAGCAACAGGAACAGGAGAACCGGCAAGGCAAGGATTCCAAATTCCAGCAACTTGCGATCGGCATCGCCCTTTCGGCCCTGGTGATCGCGATGCAGATGAACGGTTGGCTGTTCTGACGAACCGCGGGCGGAGCCGGACGCCACCGAAGCACCGCCTCCGGCCCTCTTAATTTCGCATATCGAAACCGTATTCCGCAAAACTTGATTTCGCGGACGCCTCCGCCTATGGTTGCCCCGAGTTGCCCGCCAAGGGCCATCCGGGCCAAGCAACATCCGGGGAGGAGGCAAGAACAATGACCGACACCGTCCGTTACGCACGCCAGGACCGTACCGGCGTCATCACCGTCGATTACCCGCCCGTCAACGCGCTGGGCCATGCCGTGCGCGAGGGCCTCGTCGCGGCGCTGGACGCCGGCCTGGCCGACGACCGGGCCGACGTGCTGGTGCTGGTGGCCGCCGGGCGTACCTTCATGGCCGGGGCCGACATCCGCGAGTTCGGCAAGCCCTTCGTGCCCCCCGGCCTGCCCGAGGTGATCGCCCGCTTCGATGCGAGCACCAAGCCGATCGTCGCCGCGATCCACGGGACCGCCCTGGGCGGCGGCCTGGAAGTGGCGCTGGGCTGCCATTTCCGCGTGGCGCTGCGCTCCGCCAAGGTGGGCCTGCCGGAGGTGAAGCTGGGGCTGCTGCCCGGCGCCGGCGGAACCCAGCGGCTGCCGCGCCTGACCGGGCCGGCCAAGGCGCTGGACATCATCCTGGGCGGCAACCCCGTCCCGGCGCCGGAAGCGCTGGAACTGGGCATCCTGGACGCGCTGGACGACGGGGAGTCCGCGCTCGACGCCGGCCTGCGCTTCGCGCAGCGCATCCGCGACGAGAAGCTTCCCGCCCGGCGCGTCGCCGACCGCACCGACCGGATCGAGGGCACCGAACACGCCGTGTTCGCGGATGCCAGGGCCAAGCTGGCGAAGTCCGCCCGCAACCTGCACTCGCCGCACCGCTGCGTCGACGCGGTCGAGGCCGCCGTCACCCTGCCCTTCGAGCAGGGGCTGGCGAAGGAGCGGGAGCTGTTCCAGGACTGCATGGACTCGCCCCAACGGGCCGGGCTGATCCATGCCTTCTTCTCCGAGCGGGAGGCCGCCAAGGTCCCGGGCCTGCCCGCCGGCACGCCGACCCGCCCGGTGAACCTCGCCGCGGTGATCGGCGCGGGCACCATGGGCGGCGGCATCGCCATGTGCTTCGCCAATGCCGGCATCCCGGTGCTTCTGCTCGAAGCGAACCCGGAGGCCCTGGACAAGGGCGTCGGGGTGATCCGCCGCAACTACGAGAATTCCGCGAAGCGCGGCAAGCTGACCGCCGACGCGGTCGAGCAGCGCATGGCGCTGATCCGGCCGACGCTGTCCTATGACGACCTGAAGGACGCCGACCTGGTCATCGAGGCGGTGTTCGAGAACATGGACGTCAAGAAGCGGATCTTCGGCACGCTGGACAAGGTCTGCAAGCCGGGCGCCATCCTCGCCACCAACACCTCCACCCTCGACGTGAACGAGATCGCCTCGGCGACGTCGCGCCCGCAGGACGTGGCCGGCATGCATTTCTTCAGCCCGGCCAACGTGATGAGGCTGCTGGAGAACGTGCGCGGCGCCGAAACCTCCGACGAGGTGCTGGCGACGGTGATGGAGGTGTCCAAGCGGATCGGCAAGGTCGGCGTCATGGTCGGCGTCTGCTACGGCTTCGTCGGCAACCGCATGCTCCACCAGCGCGGCCGCGAGGCCATGGCCCTGGTGGAGGAAGGGGCCACGCCGCAGCAGGTCGACAAGGTCTTCACCGATTTCGGCTTTCCCATGGGCCAGTTCGCCATGTCCGACCTGGCCGGCATCGATGTCGGCTGGCGCATCCGGGAGGAGCGGCGCAAGGCCGGCGATCCCGACGCCCAGCCGCCGAACTGGCTGGACAAGCTGGCCGAGCAGGGCCGCTTCGGCCAGAAGACCGGCAAGGGCGTCTACCGCTACGAGCCCGGCGACCGCACGCCGCGGCCCGACCCGGAGGTCGAGGCCCTGATCGAGGCGTACCGCGCCGAGCGGGGCATCACGCCGCGGGAGATCGGCGACCAGGAGATCCTGGAGCGCTGCTTCTACGTGATGGTCAACGAGGGCGCCCGCATCCTGGAGGAAGGCATCGCCGCCCGGTCGCTCGACATCGACGTGGTCTGGATCAACGGCTACGGCTTCCCGTCCTTCCGCGGCGGCCCGATGTTCTGGGCCGACGGGATCGGCCTCGCCAAGGTCCATGAGGCGGTCAAGGGCTACCATGACCGCCTGGGCGGTCGGCACTGGGAGCCGTCCAGCCTGCTCGAACGCCTTGCCCGCGAGGGCGGGAAATTCGGCGACCTGTCCAAGGCCGGCTGAGGAAAGAACACTTCGATGGACATCACCTATACCGCCGAGGAGCAGGCGTTCCGCGCCGAGGTCCGCGACTTCCTGCGCGACGGCCTGCCCGGCGACATCAGCGACAAGGTGCGCGGCGGCCGGCGGCTGACCCGCGACGACCACCTGCGCTGGCACGCGGCGCTGAACGCGCGCGGCTGGCTGGCCGTCCACTGGCCGAAGGAGCATGGCGGGACGGGCTGGGGTCCCGTCCGGCGGCACATCTTCGACGAGGAATGCGCCGCCGCCGGCGCGCCTCAGATCATCCCCTTCGGCGTCAACATGGTGGCCCCGGTCATCATCAAGTTCGGCACCGAGGAGCAGAAGCGCCATTACCTGCCGCGCATCCTGGACGGCACCGACTGGTGGTGCCAGGGCTATTCGGAACCGGGCGCCGGCTCCGACCTGGCCTCGGTGAAGACCCGGGCGGTGCGCGACGGCGACCATTACGTGGTCAACGGGCAGAAGACCTGGACCACGCTGGGCCAGCACGCCAACATGATCTTCTGCCTGGTCCGGACCGACGCCTCGGTCAAGCCGCAGGAGGGAATCTCCTTCCTGCTGATCGACATGGACGCGCCCGGCGTGACCGTGCGCCCGATCGTCACCCTGGACGGCGAGCACGAGGTCAACGAGGTCTTCCTGGACGAGGTCCGTGTGCCCGTGGAAAACCTGGTCGGCCAGGAGAACAAGGGCTGGACCTGCGCCAAGTACCTGCTGACCTACGAGCGGACCGGCATCGCCGGCGTCGGCATGGCGAAGGCGGCGCTCCGCCACCTGAAGGCCGTGGCGCGCCGCCAGGAGCGCTGCGGCCGGCCGCTGATCGAGGACCCGATCTTCCGCCGCCGGCTGGCCGAGGTCGAGATCGACCTGATGGCGCTGGAGATGACCAACCTGCGCGTCGTCGCGGCCGTCCAGGGCGGCGGCGTGCCGGGGGCCGAAAGCTCCATCCTGAAGGTGCGCGGCACCGAGATCCGGCAGGCGATCACCGATCTGCTGCGCCGCGCCGCCGGCCCCTACGCCCTGCCCTTCCAGCACGAGGCGCTGGGGTCCGGCTTCAACGAGGAGCCGGTCGGCCCTGACTACGCCGCCCCCCTGGCGCCGCAATATTTCAACCGGCGCAAGCTGTCGATCTATGGCGGGTCCAACGAGATCCAGAAGAACATCGTCGCCAAGATGATCCTTGGCCTCTGATTCGGAACAGCATGAGGGAGCGCCGTCATGGACTTCACGCTTAACGACGAACAGCGCATGCTGGAGGAAACCGCCGGCCGGCTGGTGCGCGACCGCTACGGCTTCGAGCAGCGCCGCCGCCACGCCGCCGAGCCCAAGGGCTACGGCGCCGCGATCTGGGCGATGATGGCCGAGCTGGGCCTGCCGGCGGTGCCGTTCCCCGAGCGCGACGGCGGCTTCGCCGGCGGCGGGGTCGAGCTTCTGGTGCTCCACCGGCAGTTCGGCCGCGGGTTGACGCTGGAGCCGTACCTGGCATCCGTGGTGCTGGGCGGCGGGCTGCTGTCCCGGCTGGGCGGCGAGGCGCAGCGCGACGCGGTGCTGCCGCAGGCGATCGCCGGGGAGACGATCCTGGCGCTCGCCTATGCCGAGCCGGCGGCCGGCTACGATCCCTTCTGGATCGGGACCAGGGCCGAGCGCGCCGGCGACGGCTGGCGGATTTCCGGAGCCAAGTCGGTGGTGCTTCACGGCGACGGCGCCGGGCGGCTGCTGGTCACCGCCCGCACCGGCGGCGGCACCGGGGACCGCGACGGCATCTCCGTCTTTCTGGTCGATCCGACCCAAGCCGGAGTGGGCGTGCGCGGCTACGCCACCATCGACGGGCTGCGCGCCGCCGAGGTCACCCTGGTCGGCGCCGCCGGCGAGCTTGTCGGCCCCGAGGGCGGCGCCGCCGAGGCTCTGGAAGCCACCCTGGCTGCCGGCTGCGTGGCGCTCTGCGCCGAGGCGGTCGGCGCCATGGAGCAGGCCTGCGAGCTGACGCTTGACTACCTGAAGACCCGCCAGCAGTTCGGCGCGCCGATCGGACGCAACCAGGTATTGCAGCACCGCATGGTGGACATGCGCATCGCCCTGGAGCAGGCGCGGTCCATGGCGATCCTGGCCGCGTGCAGCCTGGAGTTGAGCCCCGCCGAGCGCGAGCGGCGCGTCTCGGCCGCCAAGGCGCTGATCGGCACGGCCGGCCGCCTGGTGGCCGAGGAGGCGATCCAGATGCATGGCGGCATGGGCATGACCGAGGAGGCCGCCATTTCGCACTATGCCAAGCGCCTCGTCATGATCGACCACTGGTTGGGCGATTCCGACTACCACACCGCCCGCTTCGCGGAGCTGCCCGAGGCGGCCTGACGCCCTTCGTCCGTTCTTCTGCAACTTAGCCGTTTCCTCTTCCCGGACTTGGGGTTACGCTCCCCCCAAGCAAAATACGGGAGGAAGACATGAAGCGACTTGCGGGACCGTCCCTGTTCGTCATCGCCCTGTGCGCCGCGTCGGCGGCCTGGGCCCAGGCGCTGCCGCGCGCCGACCCTGCCAAGGTCGGCGTCTCGGCGGAGCGGCTGGAACGGATCGGGCAGGTCTTCCAGAAGGAGATCGACGCCGGCAAGCTGCCCGGCGCGGTCATGATGGTCGCCCGCGACGGACAGCTGGTCTATTCCAGGAGCCTTGGCCACCAGGACAAGGACGCCGGCAAGGCGATGGAGGAAGGTACCATCTTCCGCATCTACTCCATGACCAAGCCGCTGGTCTCGGTCGCCGCCATGATCCTGTACGAGGAAGGCCAGCTGGAGCTGACCGATCCCGTGTCCAAGTTCCTGCCCGAGTTCGACAACCTCCAGGTCAGCAAGGCGAGCCTGGATCCCTTCGGCAAGGTCACCTATTCGACCGAGCCGGTGGCGCGGAAGCCCACCGTCCAGGACCTGCTGCGCCACACCGCCGGCCTCGCCTATGGCGAGATCACCCAGAACGCCGTGGTCAAGGAAGGCTACGCCAAGGCCGGGCTCTACAAGCCGAGCGACCGCGACTACGACTCCCGCTCCATGAGCCCGGAGGAGCAGGTCAAGGCGATCGCCGGGGTCCCGCTGGTCCACCAGCCCGGCACCCGCTGGGAATACAGCCTCGCCTCCGATATCCTGGGCCGGGTGGTCGAGAAGGCGGCGGGCATGCGGCTGTCGGAGTTCCTGGAACAGCGGGTTTTCCAGCCGCTCAAGATGAACGACACCGGCTTTTCCGTCGCCCAGGCCGACCTGCCGCGGCTGGCCGAGCCGCTGAAGATCGACCCGGCGACCGGCAACCCCAACAAGCTGATCGACGTGTCCGCCGTGCCCGCCAACGATTCCGGCGGCGCCGGCGCCGTTTCGACCGCCGCCGACTATCTGCGCTTCACCCAGATGCTGCTGAACGGCGGCGAGCTGGACGGTGCCCGCATCCTCAGCCCGACCACCATCAGGCTGATGGCGTCGGACCATCTGGGCGAGCGCATCCAGCCCGTGCTCAGCCCCGGCGAGTTGCTCCTCGGCACCCCCGGCTACAGCTTCGGCCTCGGCTTCTCGGTCCGCGGGCAGGACGGCATCGCGGGCGTGTCCGGTTCGGCCGGGGAGTACATGTGGGCGGGCTATGCCGGGACCTATTTCTGGGTCGATCCGGAGGAGGACCTGACCGCCGTGCTGATGACGCAGGCCCCCGGCCCGAGCCGGCCGTACTACCGCAAGCTCTTCAAGCAGTTGGTCTACCAGTCGGTGGTCGAGACCCACGCGAACTGAGGCGCGGGGGGTGGGGGAATGTCATCATTCGTATGCTTCCGTGCCGTCGCGGCGGCGGACCGGCGCAGGATGACGACATCCCCCACCCCCTTTTTGTCAGCATGTGTCATCATTTTCGCTGTCTCGGTCCAGGGGTTCACTCCACAGGGGCGCACTCCATGGCAGGTTGGCACGATAGGCATGACGGGGATTTTTCGGGATGTTGACCTGATCATGATAGCTGCCTTGAGATAGGAAATCAATCCTTTGAGCCTCGAGCGTGAGATGACTGGCAGCCCTTGTCGGCGCGGGTGCGGCGCTCATTGCACTCGGGCGGCCGGGTCGTCGGTATCGTTCATGGGAATCCTTCGCCTTCGCCGTTCAGGATCGGGGGCGAGCCAGGGCGTTCCGGAAGCCGAAAGCGGCTGTCCGGCCGGTCATGGCCCGGGATGGGGAGCGATCGTCCGCGTCAGCGCGGGCGGAACGGGTCGGGCGGACGGCGGAGCGCCGGGACAACGGGTGTTCCCGCCGCCGCGAGGGCAGAAGCCCCCGCGGCGGCGGGAACAAAGATTGGCGCAAGCGCGCCTTTGGTGTGGTAAAGCTGGTCGCAGCCATTGATGATACCGCTGACAAATGATTTTAAATAAATATCCTGGGCAAGTTGGATAGACCCTTTCTACTCTGAAGGTTACATCCGGCCTGCCGGCCCCGGCCTATATCTCATGCGTGTTTGCCCGACCTGGGGGAACCGGCGCAGAGTTGCGGCTTTCCAACGGAGACTGCGCGCATCACCCACCGGGAGGGATGGTCATGTCGCTTCGGCCCCAGGATCCCGCAACCGTTCCCGAGGACACCCGGCGGGTGGCCCAGGCGGCTTTTCCCAAGGGCAACGTCTACCTGCGCCTGCGCGACGGGCTCGGCCCGCTGTTCAAGGACGCGCTGTTCGAGCCGCTGTTTCCCGAGCGCGGCCAGCCGGCGGCGTGCCCCTGACGGCTCGCCCTGATGACGGTCCTGCAGTTCGCCGAGGGGCTGTCGGACCGTCAGGCCGCCGAGGCGGCCCGCGCGCGCATCGACTGGAAGTACCTTCTCGGCCTGGGCCTGGCCGACCCCGGCCTGGACGCCTCGGTGCTCTG
The DNA here is from genome assembly GCF_016765655.2 of Skermanella mucosa. Taxonomy (NCBI): domain Bacteria; kingdom Pseudomonadati; phylum Pseudomonadota; class Alphaproteobacteria; order Rhodospirillales; family Azospirillaceae; genus Skermanella; species Skermanella mucosa. The sequence continues at coordinate 278,535 of NZ_CP086109.1, read as the reverse complement.
CGAGTTCCGCGCCCGGCTGGTCGAGGGCGGCCTGGAGCAGAAGCTGCTCGAAGCCGTGCTGGAGCGCCTGCGCGGGGCCGGCCTGGTCAAGGCGCGCGGCCGGCAGCGCCGTGGCCGGGGCGGCTCCCGCGTGGCTGCTCGGCGTGGTTGGCCCTGACTGGTTCGAGCTCTACGGCCCGCGGGTCGAGCAGTACCGGCTGCCCAAGGGCGACGCCGAGCGCGCCGCCCTGGCCGACCGGATCGGCGCCGACGGTTACGCCGTGCTGGCCGCCGTGTTCGACCCGTCGGCCCCGGCCGGGCTGCGCGCCCTGCCGGCGGTCGAGACGTTGCGCCAGGCCTGGGTCCACCAGTACCGGGTCGCCGACGGCGCCGTGCGCCTTGTCACCCAGCAAATCAGCACCTGACGTCTACAAACAGCCTCTGAACGATTCTGCGGACTACCCCCGATTTTCCACAGCCTGCTGGGTGTGCAGTCGATAAGAACATGCATAGTGTCCAGACCATGCCTAGTGAAGCCTTTCGATAAGGAACCATTCATGATCCAGAAAGCTGTCGCACGCGCTTTTCGCACTAGATTCGCAAAATCATTTTTGAGTGAACGAACAATCTACTGGCTGAATGTAGATCTTCATTTTATTGCCAATAGGGCATTTAATAATATTCGAGATAAAGCGAAAAAATTGAAACCGAATGCTCGTTACCTGAACGTCGCGTGTGGTCTAACAAGACGAGATAGTGAAGAGTGGTTCAACATCGATGGTTTTCCGGCTCCGCGAGTGGATGTGGTATGGGATCTTACACGGTCATTGCCGTTCGAAGATAAACGGTTTGAGGGCATATACGCCGAGCATTTTTTCGAACACTTAGAACCTGCGGACGCTCACACCTTTCTTAGGGAGTGTTTGAGATCCTTGAGGCCTGGCGGAACGATCAGGATATCTGTTCCGGATGGAGAACTTTACCTTCGCCGCTACTTTGAGGATCGGAAATGGATGCTTGAAAGGCGTGGCGGCAGGTTCAGGACGCCCATGGAGGTAGTCAATGAGGTATTTCGTCAAGGCCGAGAGCATCAATTCTGCTATGATTTCGAAACACTTGCATTGCTGCTTAGAGAAGCTGGATTTGTGGAGGTCGAGAGGCAGAATTTCGGTGCTGGAAGGATAGAATATTTACTGATTGACCAAGAAGCGCGGAGGTTTGAAAGCCTTTACGTGGAGGGCCGTCGTCCAACATAAGTTGATCAAGCCGAATTCTTGTCCGCCCTTCGCATCATACCATTTTCGCCTGAACACTCCTAACGCATTTCGTTGATCACCAATGTTTCAGTAGTAGAAAAGTATGAAGTGTTCAAGCGGAACTGGTGTTATTCCCTCCCAGCTGGGCTCACCGCGTTAACTATAATGCACGCCTTACCTGAAAGTGCGCGATTTTCCGCAGCCTGTTAGGCGTTTTGACGCCTGCGATGCCGCACCAAGCCCAGCCCAATGCCCCCGACGGCGATCAGTGCCAGCGTTCCCGGTTCCGGGACCTCCGCAACCGTGACCGGCGTGAGCAGGAAGGCGTTGGTTTGCCCGCCGGGGTCGATGCCGGTCCCAGTGATCTGCCCGGCGTCGTTGATCCCGTTTCCACCCTGGAGAGTCCATCCCGACCCCGGAGGGATCAGGTCGTTCAGGTTGAACAAGCCCGTGCCATCCCACACGAACGCACGGTCGGCGCCGTCTGCGGTGGTGCTCTGTCCCGTCACCTGGCCGCTGTCGTTGATGCCGTTGCCGACGCTGAAGGTTCCTCCCAGTGTGCCAAGGTCTTGCATGTCGGTGACCGGGTCCCACAGGAACGCATGCCCTCCGCTGGTTCCCGTCACTTGGCTGCTGTCGTTGATGCCATTACCCTCGCTGTTGCCTTCACCAGGAAGGGTTCCAAGGTCCCGCATACCGGTTGTTGGGTCCCAAAGGAACGCATGCGTGGGACCTATAAACTCGATTTCGCTGCTTCCCGTCACTTGGCCGTTGTCATTGATGCTGTTGCCACGACTTTCAACCCCGCCCAGAGTGCCGAGGTCCTGCATGCCGGTCGCCGAGTCCCATAGGAATGCACGAGAGTTGAAGGAGAAGGGCCCTGCGACGATGGGACTGGTTCCCGTCACTTGGCCGCTATCATTAATGCCGTTGCCGTAACTGGCGGCTTCGCCGCTGAGGGTTCCGAGGTCCCGTATACCGGCCACCGGGTCCCACAGGAACGCATGCTCGACACCGAGGTCGCCAGCCCACCCCGTCACTTGGCCATTGTCGTTGATCCCGTTGCCGACACTGGCGCTGCTGGGGCTGGCAGGCTCGTCGACGGGAAGGAGGTCCCGCATGCCGGCCACCGGGTCCCATAGGAATGCATGGGGAATGGAGCCCGCGATGTTGCTCCTCCCTGTCACCTGGCCGCGGGCGTTGATGCCGGAACCGATGCTGAAGTCACCGCCGGGGAGCGTGCCGAGGTCTGTGATGGTGTAGGTTGGGACGGCGAGCACTTTACTGGGAGTGAGGGTAAGAATGCCCAGGAGGAGCAGGTGATGTCTCCGCATGGTTTGTCTCCGGAGGTGTCTGGCCTGGCGATCAGTATGGCGAACCCAGTGCACCTCCGGACACACGCTGTAGGGCACTGTGCTTGAGTATGGGCAGTGGCCGCGTCAAAGGAAGGTCTTGTGCAGATCAGCCCTGTCCGAAAACGGTGCGCTTCGGACGGGCATCGTCACCTTTGGATTGTGTGTTCATCGTAATTGGCGCCTGCGATGCCGTACCAAGCCCAGCCCAATGCCCCCGACGGCGATCAGTGCCAGCGTTCCCGGTTCCGGGACCTCCGCGACCGTGACCGGCGTGAGCAGGAAGGCGTTGGTTTGCCCGCCGGGGTCGATGCCGGGGGACTGTCGGGAATTCCGTGCTTGGCGGGGCGGGTTCAGTATCAGGCGGTCATCGCCTTTGCGAACCGGTCGCCGAAGATGACAGCCATCTGGGCTTTGGCGGCCGTCCATTCCCGGGGCGGCATCTTCCAGTCTTTCTCCGCGCGGTTCAAGACGAGAAACAGGAGCTTCAGCGCGGCCTCGTCATTGGGGAAATGCCCCCTGGCCCGGACCGCCCGGCGCAGCTTTGAGTTCAACGCTTCAATGGCATTGGTCGTGTAAAGGATGCGCCGGACCTCGCGCGGGAAGGCAAAGAAGGGGATGACCTCCGGCCACGCCCGCCGCCAAGCCTTGCCGATGGCCGCGTATTTTTCGCCCCAAGGCCCGGTCTCAAAGGCGCTCAGAGCCATCTCGGCGGCCTTGTCGTCGACAGCGTCGTAGACCGTCTTCAGGGCGGCGGCGATGGCCTTGCGGTCCTTCCAGGACGCGAACTCCATGCTGTGGCGCAGCAGATGAACGACGCAAGTCTGAACAATCGTCTCCGGATAGGCAGCCGCGATCGCCTCGGGAAAGCCTTTCAGCCCATCGACGACGGCCAGCAGGATGTCCTCCACACCCCGGTTCTTCAACTCGTTCAGGACGCGCAGCCAGAACTTGGCGCCCTCGTTCTGTTCGATCCACAGGCCCAGCACCTCCTTGGCGCCGTCGGCCCGCACGCCGATGGCGACATGGATGGCCTTGTTGCGGACCAGACCTTCGTCGCGGATCTTGACCCGGATGGCATCCAGGAACACCAGGGGGTAGATCGCCTCCAGCGGCCGGTTCTGCCAGGCCGTCACCTCCTCGATCACGGCGTCCGTCACCGTGGAGATCAGGTCGGCCGACACCTCGATGCCATAGAGCTCCCGCAGGTGTCCCGTGATCTCCCGGGTTGACATGCCGCGTGCGTACATTGAGATGATCTTCTCGTCGAAGCCGGGGAAGCGCCGCTGGTATTTGCCGATCAGCGCCGGATCGAACGTCCCCGACCGATCGCGGGGAATGGACAGACCCATCGAGCCGCCATCGGTCAGCACCGTCTTGTGGCCGTAACCGTTGCGACGGTTGCCGCTCTCATCTCCAGCCAGATGATGATCCAGCTCCGCCTTCAGCGCCCGCTCCGTCAGCGCCTTCTTCAGCTGGTCGAGCAGGCCGTTCTGGTCGAATGCCGTCTTCGCATCGGCTCCAGCCAGCAGCTGGTCAAGGATCGCGTCAGGGATAACAGGATCTTTGCGTCGGGCCATTCAGGGTCTCCTTCTGTTTCAGGATAACCCCGCCAAGCACGAAATTCCCGATAGTCCCCGATGCGGTCCCAGTGATCTGCCCGGCGTCGTTGATCCCGTTTCCGTGAGCTATGGGGGAAACTGGGTGATGACGAGGTGAGGAAGGTGGCGTAACGAGGTAGGTGCTTGACGCCTGCCAGAACCTCCACGAGGGAGCGCTACGCCATGAACGAAGATACCAGCATTGTCCGGCTTCGCCAGCCCGAAGAGATCGATGATCCCCTGACGGCCCTTCTCCGATCGGGAGCCCGCCAGTTGTTGGAGCAGGCCATCGAAGCCGAGGTGGCGGCTTTCCTGGCTGCCAGCAAAGACCTGAAGCTGGCCGACGGCCGGGACCGGTTGGTCCGGCATGGCCATGGACCGGAGCGCATGATCCAGACCGGGATTGGGCCGGTCGAGGTCCAGCGGATCAAGGTCCGTGATCGCGCTCCCGGTCCGGCAGCCGAGCGCATCCGGTTCAGCTCAGCCTTGCTGCCGCGCTGGGCGCGCCGGACGACCAGTCTCGACGCCCTGCTGCCAATCCTGTATCTGCGCGGCGTTTCAGCCGGTGATTTCCAGGAGGCGCTGAGCGTTCTGCTCGGCAAGGACGCGCCCAACCTGTCACCGGCGGTCATCGCGCGGCTGAAGGAGAGCTGGGCGGACGACTACGCGCGCTGGCAGCGGCGGGACCTGTCGGCCCGGCGCTACGTCTATGTCTGGGCCGACGGCGTCTACCTCCAGGCCCGCATGGAGCCTGCCGCCGAGTGCATGCTGGTGATGATCGGCGCCACGCCGGAGGGTAAAAAGGAACTGCTCGGCTTCCAGGTCGGCGTCCGCGAAAGCGCCCAGAGCTGGCGCGAACTGCTGATCGACCTGAAGGCCCGCGGGCTGGGAATCGCCCCGGAACTGGCGGTCGCCGATGGTGCTTTGGGCTTCTGGAAGGCGCTCGACGAGGTCTTCCCCGGCACGCGTCATCAGCGCTGCTGGTTTCATAAAAGTTCTAATGTTCTCAACAAGGTGGCGAAATCGCTCCAGCCCGCGGTCAAGCAGGACCTGCGGGAGATCTGGATGGCGCCCGACCTCAAGGCGGCGGAGCATGCCCTTGATACCTTCGAGAAGAAGTACGGCGCCAAGTACTCCGGTGCCGTCGAATGCCTGACCAAAGATCGTGATGCCCTGCTGGCCTTCTACAGCTTCCCGGCCGAGCATTGGGATCACGTGCGGACCACAAACCCTATAGAAAGCGTCTTCGCCACAGTCCGGCACCGGACGGTCCGCACCAAGGGGGCGCTTTCCCAGGACACTGCCAAGCTCATGGTCTTCAAGCTGATCTCGGCAGCATCCAGAACTTGGCGGCGACTTCAGGGCGAAAACCAGTTGCCCAAGATCATCCAAGGCGTCAAATTCCGCGACGGCATCGAGGTCAGCGTGCCGACATCACACAGCGCCGCCTGAACACCTCGTCACCCAAATTCCGCTATAGCTCCGTTTCCGTTCAGGAGCGTCCAACCCGATCCCGCGGGAATCAGGTCGTTGAGGTCGAGCAGACCAGCGCCGTTCCACAGGAATGCAGCTTCGTCACCGTCCGTGGTGGTGCTGGTTCCCGTTATGTGGCCGCCGCCGTTGATGCCATTACCGACGCTGAAGGTTCCTCCCAGCGTGCCGAGATCCTGCATGCCAATCGCTGGAGCCCACAGGAACGCGTGAGTAAAACCGATCGTGGTGTCGCTGGCCCCGGTCACTTGGCCGCTATCGTTGATGTCGATGCCGGCGCTGCCCCCTCCCCCGAGGGTGCCGAGGTCCTGCATCCCTGTCACCGGATCCCATAAGAATGCGCGATTGACGCCATCCGTAGTTTCGCTGTCACCTGTCACCTGTCCGCGGTCGTTGATGCCGGTGCCGGCGGTGGAGAAGCCTGTGTCGCCCCCGGTAAGGCTGCCGAGTTCCTGCAGACCGCTCACCGGGTCCCACCGAAACCCATGGGTGCCACCGTTCGCGACGTATCCCGAAACCTGGCCGCGGGCGTTGATATCGGCGCCGCTGCCGCCGGGGAAGCCTCCGCCGATGTCCCGCATGCCGGTCGCCGGGTCCCACAGGAATGGACTGACGAGCCCGTCCGCGGTTTCGCTGGTTCCCGCCACTTGGCCGCTGGCGTTAATGCCGCCGCCCCCGCTGAAAACCCCACCGAGGGTACCGAGATCCCGCATGCCAGCCGCCGGATCCCACAGGAACGCGTGGATGTCGCCAGCCGCGGTGCTGCTGGATCCCGTCACTTGGCCGTTGGCGTTGATGCCGCCGCCCCCGCTGAAAACCCCACCGAGGGTACCGAGGTCGGTGACAGTGTAGGCCGGGACGGCGAGGGCTGTACCGGGAGCGAGAATGGTGGAGCCTAGAAGGAATAGGTGACCCAGGTGCATGAACTGCCTCCGTGCAGGTATGCGGCCATTTTTACGGACTTATGATGTAAAAATCGGAAATGTGCAGCTCAGTATGGTGGAGCAACTGCAGGGTTGGGTGCGCGCCGTAGGGCAGTGTGCTTGAGGATAAGACCGCGGCAGTCACGATGGAGCGAGTGCTGAGCAGATTTAGCTTAAATAGCACGGGCTTGCGGTCTGCGGTCCGAAGTTGATCAGGTGAAGCTCTGGACTACCTGTCCGAAAAGTCAGGCGCGCTACTCGGATCTCGCGGTCGAGACAGCGCTGATCCTCAGGACGGTTTTCCACCAGCCGCTACGCCAGACCGAAGGGCTGGTCGGCTCCCTGCTCGAGCTGATGGGGCTGGATTTGCCAGTGCCGGACCATTCGACCTTGACCCGACGATCCAGAACTCTGACGATGGCACCTCAAGCTTGGCCGGCGCGCGGACCAGTCCACCTGCTAGTCGACAGCACCGGGGTGAAGCTGAGCGGACCGGGCGAGTGGCTGGTCGAGAAGCATGGCACCCAGCGCCGCCAGGCTTGGCGTAAGCTGCATCTCGCTGTTGATGCCAAGACCGGCACGATCGGCGCCTCGAGCCTGACCAGCAAGGAGGTCGACGATGCCGCCGAACTCGGCCCCTTGCTTGACCAGGTCGACGAGCCGCTCGGCGCCGTCATTGCCGACGGCGCCTACGATCAGGATCGGGTCTACGATGCTGTGGCCGGGCACTCCGCGGAAGCCGCGGTTATCGTCCCGCCGCGCGCCACGGCCGTGCTCAGCGCCTCGGCCGAAACCGACCCGACCCAGCGCGACCACCGCATCCAGGCCATTGCCGAACAGGGCCGGATGGGGTGGCAGCGAACGTCCGGCTACAATGCGAGGGCCGGGGCGGAGGGGACGATGAGCCGATACAAGCGCATCATCGGCGACACCCTGCGCTCGCACACCCGCCCGGTCCAGGAGGTCGAAACCCGGATCGCCGTCACCGTCCTCAACCGATTGCTCGACCTCGGACGCCCGGACTCCGCCCGTGCCGCTTGAAGATCACCGAACCAGGGAGAAATCCGTGCTCGTCAGCCTCCATGCACCAGAGCGCCTCCGCGGTGGATGCGGGATACTCTGGTCGGAAGACATGCAGGACGGCATGGTCATCGACGGACGGCTGCGCATCGCCAATCCCTTCAGCACATCATGACCGTTCCGCCGATGCCGTGGTTCCGCCGCCTTCTCCGAGCGCGGGGCAGCGCTCGGAGAAGGCGCTGCCCGCGCCGGATCACCCGGACTGGTTGGTGAACCAGTTGAGGTTCAGGTGGTCCTCCACCGACTTGACGCCGGTCACGGACTCGGCGGCCACGGTCAGGGCGCGGCGCTGGTCCTCGCTGTCCACCATGCCCCAGAGGTGGACCACCCCCTCGGTCACGACGATATTGACGTGGCGCAGGCGGGCCCAGGATTCGCCGCGCAGCAGGTCCGCCAGCGCCGTGCGGATCTCCGGATCGCTGACGGCGGCGATGCCCGCCGACGATCGCTTGTAGGCGACCAGCCCGTGCAGCAGGTTGGCCCGGCTGACGATGCCGACCGGCACCCCGTCCTCCACCACCGGCACGCGCTTGACGCGGTGGCGTTCCATCAGTTCGGCGATCTCGCCCAGGTCGGTTTCCGGGGCGGCCGTCACCAGTTTCCGGCTCATCACGTCATGGGCGTGGAGGCCGTGGCTCTTGACGAATTCGGCGGCCTGGCCGCTGCGGTCGATCAGGACCTCCAGCCAGCGGGAATGGTGCCGCTCCGTGTTCGTCTCGACGCGGCGCAGCAGGTCGCCCTCGCTCACGATGCCGACGAGCCGCCGGTCGGCGTCGACCACCGGCACGCCGCTGATCCGCCTTTCCAGCAGCAGGGCCGCTATCTCGGCGACCGGCATGTCGGGACCGACCGTGATCACGGGCGAGGTCATGATGTCCTTGGCCTGCATTCCTGGAATTCCTCCTGTTGATGTGCCGCCGTGTCTCCCCGGCCGACCCGTGTCCCGGGTCAGTCGGGAAAATCGCAGTTCTTTTCGATGTATCCGGCGAGGCCCAGATTGTGGTCGCGGATCAGGGCGCCGGCCAGGCCGGCGTCGCGGTTCCCGATCGCCTCGGCCATCCCGTGGCGCAGCACGGCCACCCGGGCCGCCTGGTCCGCGGCGTGGCCGGCCAGCCGGTTGATCCAGCGCATCTGGACGCGAAGGTTCTTCGTCAGCTCGCCGATCATGCCGCAGCCGGACGCGCCGACGAAGGCGTCGTGGATTTCCATGATCCCGTCGGCGGCGCCGGGGGCTTGTCCGGCTTCGCCCGCCGCTTCCGCCCCGTCGAAGGGCTGCCGCAGCCTCGACGCCAGCGCCGCGATCTCGCCGTCCGACGCGCAGGCCGCGAAGAGCCGTGCCGACATGCTTTCCAGCGCCGCCCAGACGATGATCATATCGATGATTTCCGAACGGGTCTTGCGGACCACGACGACGCCCCGGCGCGGCACCGTGCGGACGAAGCCCTCGTGCTCCAGGAGGATCAGCGCCTCGCGCACCGGCGTGCGGCTGATCCCCAGCCGTTCGGAGATTTCGCGCTCGTCGATCCGGATCTCACCGCGATGGCTGTACGGATCCATCGCCTCGATGGAGCTTTTCAGGGACTGATAGGCCCGCATCTTCAGGGTATGGCTGGTATCCAGCGGTTTGAGTTCGACTTTCAAGCTGCCCATCGGCTTCCCAGCCCCTTTCGGCGACAGTTGTTTTTCCGGAGCAAAAGACCTGGTCCGACACTACCGGCGAAGCTTCGTGCCGATCCTCCATTGCGGTTGGATGTGGACTCTCCCGGCGTCAGGTACCGTTGACCACCGGCCAGACCTCCAGGGCGCCGCGATAGATCATTTCCAGCGCGACATAGAGGATGATCGCCAAGCCCAGGTAGGCGATCCAGCGGTGCTTCTGCAGGAGCCGCGCGATCATGGTGGCCGCCAGCCCCATCAGCGCGATCGACAGCGCCAGGCCGAAGATCAGGACGCGGGGATGCTCCCGGGCGGCGCCGGCCACCGCGAGGACGTTGTCGAGCGACATCGACAGGTCGGCGACGACGATCTGGGTCGCCGCCTGGGCGAAGGTCTTGCGCGGGCGGCTTCCGGCGACGGTGCCGTCGTGGTTCAGATCCGCGTCGGCCAGGGCCTCGTTCGCGTCCATCTCGTCGCGCTCGTGGGCTTCGCGCAGCTCGCGCCACATCTTCCAGCTCACCCACAGCAGCAGGATTCCGCCGGCCAGCAGCAATCCCACGATCTGCAGCAGCTGCGTCGTCAGCCCCGCGAAGATGATGCGGAGGACGGTCGCCGCGATGATGCCGATCAGGATCGCCTTGTTCCGCTGGTCGCGGGGCAGGCCGGCGGCGGCGAGGCCGATGACCACGGCATTGTCGCCGGCCAGGACCAGGTCGATCATGAGGACCTGGAAGAAAGCGGACATCACGTCCGCCGTGAAGAGTTCGGCCATGGATTACCTCTGTTTCTGGGCGCGACCACCCCGCCGCGGCAGGGAACGGCCGGGGCCGTTCCCTGCCGCCTCCCTGCTTCGGGTGATCGTGCCGGCTTTCTTCCGGCCCGGGAGGGTCGTTTACTTGACGGAGACCGGCGCCGCCGGGGAGCCGCGGAGCCTGCCGATCGCGAGGGAGATGACCGGCCAGAACAGCATGGCGAGGGCGAGGGTCACGATGGAGCCGACCAGGGGGTTCGACCAGAAGATGGCGAGGTCGCCCTGGGACAGCAGCATGGCCTGGCGGAACGAGCTTTCGGCCATGTCGCCGAGCACCAGGGCCAGGACCAGCGGGGCGAGCGGGTAGGACAGCTTCTTGAAGACGTAGCCCAGCACGCCGAACACCAGCATGACGGCGATGTCCATGAAGGCGTTGTGGACGGTGTAGGCGCCGACCGCGCAGATCACGATGATGATCGGGGCGATGATGCTGAACGGGATGCGCAGGATCGAGGCGAACAGCGGCACCGTGGTCAGCACCACGATCAGGCCGACGACGTTGCCCAGGTACATGCTGGCGATCAGGCCCCAGACGAACTCCTTCTGCTCGACGAACAGCAGCGGGCCGGGCTGCAGGCCCCAGATCAGCAGCCCGCCCAGCAGCACCGCGGCGGTCGGCGAGCCGGGGATGCCGAGCGTCAGCATCGGCAGCAGCGCGCTGGTGCCCGCCGCGTGCGCCGCGGTCTCGGGCGCCACCACGCCCTCGATCTCGCCGGTGCCGAACTTGGCGCCGTTGCGCGAGAAGCGCTTGGCCAGGCCGTAGCTCATGAACGAGGCCGGCGTGGCGCCGCCCGGCGTGATGCCCATCCAGCAGCCCACGATCGAGCCGCGCAGCGCCGTGACCCAGTACTTGGGCAGCTGCTTCCAGGTCTGCAGCACGACCGCCGGGTTGATCCTGGCCGACTTGCCCTTGAAGGCCAGGCCCTCCTCCATGGTCAGCAGGATCTCGCCGATGCCGAACAGGCCGATGACCGCGATCAGGAAGTCGAACCCGCGCAGCAGCTCGACCGTGCCGAAGGTCATGCGCAGCTGGCCGGTGACGGTGTCGAGCCCGACCGCGGCCAGGGCGAAGCCGAGCATCATGGCGGTGAGCACCTTGAACGGCGACTCCTTGCCCATGCCGACGAAGCTGCAGAAGGTCAGGAGCTGGACCGCGAAGAACTCGGCCGGCCCGAAGCGGAGCGCGAAGCCGGCGATCACCGGGGCCAGGAAGGTGATCAGGATGACCGCCAGGAAGGCGCCGAAGAAGGAGGAGGTGAAGGCCGCCGTCAGCGCCTCGCCGGCGCGGCCCTGCTGGGCCATGGGATGGCCGTCGAAGGTGGTGGCGACCGACCAGGGCTCGCCCGGGATGTTGAACAGCACCGAGGTGATGGCGCCGCCGAACAGGGCTCCCCAGTAGATGCACGACAGCATGATGATCGCCGAGGTCGGCGACATGCTGAAGGTCAGCGGCAGCAGGATCGCGACCCCGTTGGCCCCGCCCAGCCCGGGCAGCACGCCGATCAGCACGCCCAGCGTGATGCCGACGAACATGTAGACGATGTTCATGGGGTCGGCGAGAACGCCGAAGCCATGCATCAGATTCATCAAAGCGTCCAAGACTTCCCTCCACGATGACCGTCATTCGCCGCCGGCATGGCTCGCGGACGCGATCCCGCGCCGGCGCGACGGCTCTTCAGCTTTTCGGCTCAGTAGTCAGGGGCTCAGTAGCCAAGGAATGCCTCGACCGGGCCCTTGGGCAGCGGGACGAGGAACCAGATCTCGAACATCACGAAGAGCGCGAGCGGGATCAGGATGGCGATCGGCAGGATCTTCAGGACCGGATAGCGGCCCAGCCAGCTCATGAAGAAGGCGATGAAGATGGCGGCCGCGAGATAGATCCCGAGCACCCAGATCAGGGCGACGAAGACGATGGCCGGAACGAGGACGCTGACCACCAGCTTCAGCTGCCCGCGTTCCACGAAGGTCGCCGCCTTCGGGGTCCGGTTGATCAGGTTGGTCACCAGGATGACCCCGCTCGACACGAACATGATCAGGCCGACGTAGAAAGGAAAATACCCGGCCTCTGGACCGTCGCTGGCCCAGCCGGCGCCGACCCTGGAGCTGTCGTACATGACCACCGCCGCGACGATGGCGAACAGCGCCGCCGTGACGATCTCCATCGTCCGCACCGAGACGACGGACTCCCCGTTCCTGTCCGGGTTCCTGTTCGGGTTCCTGTTTGGCTGGCTCATGGAAACTCTTTCCTTCGGAAACCGCCGGGAAGATGGGCGCACGGTCCCGGCGGGCCGACCGGGGGACGAAGGCGTCACCCGGGCGGCCGGTGTCGTTTCGGGCAGGGGTCGGGTCGGATCGCCGGGACGTCCCGGGAGCGGCGCCGTGGCGCCGCGTTCCCGGGACCGCCGCGGGAGCGGTTACTTCGCGAGGAAGCCGGCCTTTTCCATCAGGGTCTTGTGCAAGGTCTCGGTCTTGCCGAGCCAGGACTTGAACTCGTCGCCGACCATGAAGGTCGTGTTGAAGGCACCCTTCTCCATGAAGTCCTTCCAGTCCGGGGTCTCGCGGACCTTCTCGAAGAGATCGATATAGAACTGGGTCTGGTCGGCGGTCACGCCGGGCGACATGAAGATGCCGCGGAGCATGGTGTATTCGACGTCCAGGCCGCTTTCCTTGCAGGTCGGCACGTCGTTCCAGGACTGGCCGTCGGCGATCGGCTCCTTGATGTCGATGCGCTGGCCGTCGAAGACGCAGAGCGGACGCAACGCGCCGGCGCGCCACTGGGAGACCGCCTCGATCGGGTTGTTCACGCTGGAGGTGATGTGGTTGCCGACCAGCTGGGCCGCGACGTCGCCGCCGCCCTTGTAGGGAATGTAGGTGAAGGTGGCGCCGGTCCCCTGCTCGATCGCGGCGGTGATGATCTGGTCTTCCTGCTTCGATCCCGTGCCGCCCATCTTGAAGCTGTTGGCGCCGCCGCTCTTGGCCGCGTCGGCGAATTCCTTCGCGGTCTTGTGGGGACTTTCGGCGTTGACCCAGAGGATGAAGTTGTCGAGCGCCAGCATGGCGACCGGGGTCATGTCCTTCCAGGAGAAGGGAACGCCGGTGGCCAGCGGGGTGGTGAACAGGTTGGACAGGGTGATGATGATCTTGTGCGGGTTGCGGTTGGACCCGGAAACGTCCAGGAAGCCTTCCGCGCCGGCGCCGCCCGACTTGTTGATCACGACGATCGGCTGCTTCATCAGGTCGTTCTTCTGGATGATGCCCTGGATCATCCGGGCCATCTGGTCGGCGCCGCCGCCGGTGCCGGCCGGGACGATGAACTCGACCGACTTGGTCGGCTCCCACGCAAGCGCTGCGGTGGAGGTCATCGCGCCGAAGATTACGCTCGTCAATGTGGCCGTCGTTATTGCGGCAGCCTTCTGCAGGCAAGAAAACTTCTTGGTCGCAGTCATCTAAGGCTCCTCCCTCTCGTCGGGCCGGTTGTTTCGTTATTTCATGTCGGAAGCGGCCCTGGCGGTGCTGTTTTCGAAATCGCCCGGCTTATCCGCCGGTACGTTGGTATACGGTATGTGGCATTGGGCATATTTGACAACTGAAAAACTTAGTTAACCAAAAAACTTTTAAAATATTGCATCGCACCAGAACTGTGCGTACGCAAAAGATCGATGATTGGGAAAGTGACGAACTCTGCAACGTATGACTGAGAACCGAAAATTATCGAGTAAACACAGGCCCTTGCAAAACGCTGCAACGGCATTCATATGGGCCTAGTCCTGAAACGAATATTGTGAATACTGGTATTTGGTATTCTGTATAAAGAATACCTTGCGCCACCGACCCGTCGGGAAGAAAGCGAACCGGGCGGCACCGGTCCTCCGATGTCAAAGCCGCGGTCATGCGTTCCGGCAGGCCTGTCGGAAAATCTTACAGAACCGGCGGAGATTTTCGCCCGATCCCGGTCAACGTGTTGGAAACTCAGGAAAAACCAGTGTTGGCACGCCGCGTGCTTCCTCCTTGAAGCCGCAAGGGTGCGGTGCGTAAGGAGGACCTGATGAAGAACCACATGAAAAAGAGCCTCGGAGTGGCGGCCGTCGGCGCCGTTCTGGCGTTGGGGCTGGGCCAGGCCCAGGCGGCTCCGACCCCGGTGGCCGGCGTCATCGTCGGCGGCCCGAACGAGACGACCTTCAAGTTCTCGAACCTCACCGAAACCTTCGTGACCGGCGTGGGCGACACGCTGTCCGGCTTCGGTCGCGTTTCGCAGATCAACAATCTGTTCGGTGACGACTTCTGCTCGCCCGGTCCTTGCGAACTGACCTACACGTTCGACAACTACGTCGTGTCGGAGTTCGATACCAGCGACACGCTGAACACGACCGTGTTCACGGGCGGCAACGTCAACTTCTACGTCGACAGCACTCCCGATGCAAACCTGGCGACCACGGAAGGCTTCAGCGACGGCGATCTTTGGTTGACGGCCGTCGGCTTCGAGACGGAAGAGGTCTCCGGCCCGAATGCCGGATCGACGGGCTCCCTGTTCAGCTCGGGCACGGCTTTCGCCGATTCCGACAACATCATCGGCAACGGCAACGGCCTGCTGCGGATCACCGGCGGTTCCGCCGGCGGGTATTTCGGCATCGACAACCTGATCACGCTGAGCAGCAGCTTCCAGAACGCCGATCCGGACCTGAACTTCCTCCTGCCGCTGGCCGGCACGGCGGAACTGCAGGTGGTAGCCCCGGCGCCGACCGAAGTGCCGGAGCCCGCGACCCTGGCCCTGCTGGGCGCCGGCCTGCTGGGTCTCGGCGTCGCGAGCCGGTCCCGCAGGAAGGCCTGAGCGCGCACGCCGCGAGGGTTCCCCTTCGACGGACATACGACACCGGCCCGGAGATCTCTCCGGGCCGGTTTCTTTATGGCATCCCGACCGCGCAACGGGCTCCCGGTTCCGCGGTGTCGGAATTCTTTACAGGCGCGACGGGCGGCATCCGGCCGGGCAATTCGGGCGCCAGCGGTACGGCCACGGTGAGGATCCGTCCTGCGACACCGGCCGCCCAGCGTATTCACATCAGCCCGCGCAGCCGCTCCAGCGCGCGTTCCGCCTCCGCCTCGATCCGGGCGACGATCGCGGCCAGGGGTTCGACGCGGTCGGCGAAGATGACGGACTGACCGAGGGACAGGGCGCCCAGGGACATGTCGCCGGTCTCGTAGGCCTGCCGGCCGAGCTTGCCGGAGACCAGGGGCAGCAGGGCGGCGAGGTCGCCGGGGCGCTCCTTCTCGACCTGCTGGATCCTGTCCGTGGTCTCGTTGCGGAGTGCGCGCAGCGTGTTGCGCAGCGACTGCATCACCAGCGTGGTGTCGGTCTCGCGCGCCTCGACCAGGCGGTCCTTGTAGGCGGCATGCGCGCGCACCTCCTCGGCCACCAGGAAGCGGGTGCCCATCAGCACGCCGTCGGCGCCCAGGGCCAGGGCGGCCACGAGCTGTTCGCCCGTGCCGATGCCGCCGCCGATCACGAGCGGCACGGTGATTTCGCGGGCGGCCAGGACCGACTGCACCATGGTGCCGATCAGCTCCATGCCGGGGTGCCCGCCCGCTTCCGCGCCGATCACCTCGACCATGTCCACGCCGACCGACTGGGCCTTGCGGGCGTGCTTCACCGTCGGGACCTTGTGGACCACCTTGATCCCGGCGGCGCGCAGGCGGGGCAGATAGGGCTCCGGGTTGCGGCCGGAGGTCTCGACGAAGCGGACGCCCTCCTCCGCGATCAGGTCGAACACCGCCTCGGTGCGGTCGCCCTCCACCAGCTTGGGCAGCATGGAGACGTTGACGCCGAACGGCCCGCCCTCGGCCAAGTCGCGGCAGCGGCGGATCTCGTCCCGCAGCGCCGCCGGCTCGGGGAAGCTGGCGGCGGTGATGAAGCCCATGATGCCGGCGCGCGACGCGGCGGCCGCATAGTCCGCGGTCGCCAGCCATTGCAGGCCGCTGGCGACGATGGGAATCCGGGTGCCGAAGAATTCGGTGACGCGGGTGTTCAGCATCGCCCGAACCTCAGGGGTGGAAACGGGCGGGACGCTTTTCGAGGAAGGCGGCGATGCCTTCCCCGGCGTCGGCATGGAACAGGTTGCCGACGAACGCCCGGCGCTCGCGGTCGAGCTGGGAGTCGAGATCGCCGTCCTGGGCCGCGTCGATCAGGCGCTTGATCGACGTGATCGCCCCGGTCGGTCCGTCGGCCAGCTTCTGGGCCCGGGCGACCGCCGACTCCAGCGCCGCGCCGGGGTCGCACAGGGCGTTGACGAGTCCGGCATGGTGCAGGCGTCCGGCCTCGATCGCGCCGCCTTCCAGGGCGATCTCCGCCAGCATCTGGCGCGGCAGCGCCCGGGCCAGGAACGCGGTGGCGCCGCCGTCCGGGCTGAGGCCGACCTTGACATAGGCCAGCACGAAGCGCGCGTCCTTGGCCGCCACGATCATGTCGCAGGCCAGCGCCACCGAGAAGCCGGCGCCGGCGGCCACGCCCTCGACCGCGGCGATCACCGGCTTGGGGCAAGCGCGCAGCAGGCGTATCCAATCGTGCAGCAGGCCGATGCCGGCCTCGGCCTGTTCAGCCCCATGCTCCGGCTGTTCGCCGCGCAGGCCGGCGAGGCGGTTCAGGTTGCCGCCGCTGCAGAAGGCGCCGTCCGCGCCGGTGAGCACCACCGCGCCGATGCCGGGGTCCCAGGCAGCCCGGCGCAGCGCCTCGGCACCCTTGGCATAGACGGCGGGACCCAGAGCGTTGCGCGTCGCCGGGTCGCTGATGGTCAGGACCAGGACCCGCCCCCGCCACTCCTCAAGCATTTCCGTCATCGTTTCCTCCCGGCGCTTTTTTGCGGAATTTCGTTTTGCGTAGACTGCATACGGGATCGTCCGGGCGATGTAAACCGGCCCAGGCCAAGTTATACCGCACAGCGAAATCTTGTTTCACCAGTTTGACACTCCGGAACCGCTCGTGTAACGATCCGGCAAGGCCCCGGGAGGAACAACAGGAACGAAGAACAGGTACCATGGCCATGACCGACGCCCCCTCGACGATCGTCCCCGCCCCCGTTCCGGACGAGGTGTTCGAGCCGATGCCGGCGCTGGTGCGCCGCCATGCCGCCGAACGCCCCGGCCATCCCGCGATCCGCGACGGCGGGCTGACGGTCGCCTGGGGAGAGCTGGGCCGCCGGGTCGATCGCGTCGCGGCGGCGCTGGCCGGCGCCGGGCTCCGCATCGGCGACCGGGTCGCCGGCCTGTCGGAGAATTCGGCCGACCTGGTCGCCCTCTATCTCGGCACGCTGGCCGCCGGCGGCTGCATGGCGCCGCTGCCGACCTCCGCGACGCCGGAGGCGCTCGGCGGGATGCTGGCCGACAGCGGGGCGCGCTTCCTGTTCGCCTCCGCGCGGTACCGGCCGGCGGGGGAGGAGATCGCGGGCGGCGTTCCGGTCCGGATCGGCCTGGATTTCGCGGACGGGGCCTGGACGGGACTGGAGGACTGGCTCGGTGGGACGGCGGCCGAGCCGCCTGCCGTCGGGTTGGGGCCGGACGACGGGTTCGACATCATCTACAGCTCCGGCACGACCAGCGTGCCCAAGGGCATCCTGCACGACCACCGTTTCCGGTCGCGCCAGAACCGCCAGCGGGTGGCGGCCTATGGGCTGGGCGGCGACGCCGTCACGCTGATCGCGACGCCGCTCTATTCCAACACGACGCTGGTGGCGCTGCTGCCGACCCTGGCGGGCGGCGGGACGGTCGTGCTGATGCGGAAGTTCGACGCGCGCGGCTACCTGGAACTCGCCGAGCGCGAGCGCGCCACCCACACCATGCTGGTCCCCGTCCAGTACGAGCGCCTCCTCGCCCTGCCCGACTTCGACAGTTTCGACCTGTCGTCGTTCCGCGCCAAGATGTCCACCAGCGCGCCGCTGCGGGCTTCCGTGCTGCGCGCGATCCTGGAGCGCTGGCCCGGCAGGATGCTGGACGGCTACGGCATGACCGAGGGGGGAGTCGGCACCGTGCTGGACGCGGCGGCGTTTCCCGACAAGCTGGAGTCCGTGGGACGGCCCGCCGGCGGAGCCGACATCCGCATCATCGACGAGCAGGGGCGCGAACTGCCGCGCGGCGAGACCGGGGAGATCGTCGGCCGGTCCTCCACCATGATGAGCGGCTACCACGGCGCGCCCGCCGCGACCCGCGAGGCCGTCTGGTACAGTCCGGAGGGCGAGGCCTTCATCCGCTCCGGCGACCTCGGACGGTTCGACGGCGACGGTTTCCTCTATCTGCTGGACCGGCGCAAGGACATGATCCTGTCCGGCGGCTTCAACATCTACGCCAGCGACCTGGAACAGGTGCTGCTGTCCCATGACGCGGTGGCGGAGGCGGCGGTCGTCGCCGTGCCGAGCCCGGAGTGGGGCGAGACGCCGCTGGGCTTCGTGGTGCCGAAGCCTGGCCGGACCGTCGATGCGGCGGACCTGCTGGCCTGGGCCAACGGACGGCTGGGCCGGACGCACCGGCTGTCCGGGCTGGAGCTGCGGGAGTCGCTGCCGCGCAGCGAGATCGGCAAGGTGCTGAAGCGGGAGCTTCGGGCGCCCTATCGGGAAGGGGAACGGCGGGAGGAGGAACGGAAGGCATGAACCGCATCGACGGGATACCGGCGCTCCTCGGGCGGGTCGGCACGGAGCTGGGGGCCAGCGGATGGATCGAGATCGGGCAGGAGCGCATCGGGACCTTCGCCGACGCGACCGGCGATCACCAGTGGATCCACGTGGACCCCGGCCGGGCCGCGCGCGAGTCACCGTTCGGGACGACCATCGCCCACGGCTACCTGACGCTGTCCCTGCTGCCGATGCTGAGCGAGCAGGCCTTCGCCGTGGACGGGATCGGCGCCCGGCTGAACTACGGGCTGAACCGCGTCCGTTTCCCGGCCCCGGTCCCG
Organism: Skermanella mucosa; assembly: GCF_016765655.2. Taxonomy (NCBI): domain Bacteria; kingdom Pseudomonadati; phylum Pseudomonadota; class Alphaproteobacteria; order Rhodospirillales; family Azospirillaceae; genus Skermanella; species Skermanella mucosa. The sequence goes on along the minus strand of NZ_CP086109.1, from coordinate 259,454 downwards.
GCCGGCGGCCGCATCCGCGCCGTCTTCAGGCTGAAGTCGGTGGAGACGCAGGGCGAGGGCCGCTTCCTGGCCGCGACCGAGGCGACCGTGGAGCTGGAAGGCGGCGGCCGCCCGGTCTGCGTCGCCGAGATGCTGGTGCTGTATCTGGTCTGAGCGGGTTCTCAACCTGGCTTGGCGATCATTTTGTCGGTGAGTCGGCATGTCACCTCCGGTCCGTTTCCAGACGGCGCCGGTCCAGGGCCATCACTGGCCTTGATAGAAACCCGGACAAACTGACGGTCATGCCAAACAGTCCGGCAACGATGAACATTCCGCGCACCCCGAACACCTCGCCGAGCGGCGTCAGAAGCCCCAACCCCACAGGCGCCGCCAGTCCCATGACCGTGTTCATCAGGGATAGCACACGCCCGAGCAGATGGTTCGGCACGATGGTCTGAAGCACTGCGGTCAGCGGAGCGTCGGCGAGCACGAAGGTGAGGCCGCTGATGACCCACCACGCCACGGCCACACCGAAAAGACCGCGCGGAGCCAGAGCCGTGAGAGCCATCGCGCCACAGGAGATGGCAAAGCCGAACAGAATCCACGGCATCGGTCTGCGCGGCGCCAGTGCGGCCACCAGCAGGCCGCCCACCCCCATGCCGATGCCCGACAGGCTTTCCAACAAGGCCAGTTGGGCGGCGCCTCCGCCGAAATGCTCCTTCACCAGCAGCGGCACCAGCGTAAAGACCGGCATGAAAGCCAACACGACCCCGCCGAGCAGGAGAAAGAGCTGCCGCAGGCCGGGTGTCCTCCAGACCACCTCGACGCCCTCGCGGAACTCCCGCCAGAGGCCGGCCCTTTCGCCGTCCTGTGCGAAGGCTTGCGGGATGCGGAAGTGCAGCAACGGTGCGATGCCGAGAATGGCCGTGGCGACATCGATCGCCAGAGCCCAACCGATCGGCATCACGGCGATGGCGAGCGCTCCCAGCGGAGCGGCGGCAACCAGGGTCAGACTGTGCACGGACTGTTCCAGGCCGACCGCACGAACCAGGAAGCCGCCCGGCACCAGCATGGGCGTGCTGGCCGCCATGGCCGGCTCCTGAAAGCCCTGCATCGCGCTGCGGATCGCCATCATCGCCAAGGCATGCCACAGCTCCACCCGATCGGTCAGGAACAGCGCGATCAGCACCAGCATGCACAAGGCGGACACGCCGTCGGCCGCGATCATCAGCAGGCGGCGGCTGTAGCGATCGGCAAAAATCCCGGCAAGTGGGCTGAGAACCGCCTGGGGCAACAGCGCGGCCATGCCGGCCGCGGTCAATGCCGTGATGCTGCCGGTGGTGTCGGTGATCCACCAGATCAGCACGAACTGGGTCGATGCCGACCCGATCAGGGAAAGCGCCTGCCCTCCGAGAATGGTGTAGAACCGCACACGCCAGCCTCCATCGCCCCCCGTCCATCCCGCGGTTGGCTGAGGCGCCGGAGGTCGAGCGCTTTCCGTTTCCATCGTTTCATGCCCGGTCATGGATCGCTTCTCAACCGCCGTTCGATGGTGACACGGTGCCGGGGGACGGCGCGGCAAGGGACGGGGTGGCCGGCTCGTCGTCCATTGCGCCTCCCAGCGCCTTGTGAAGCGCGACCGCGTTGCTCAGCGCGTCGCGGCGCAGGTCAAGCAGGGCCTGCCGCGCCGCATAAAGCTGCCGTTGGGAATCCAGCAGTTCCAGCCGCCCTTCGACGCCCGCGCGGTAACGCTGGCCGGACAGCGTGGTCCGGCGCTCCGCGAAGGTGACCACGCGCGTCTGCGCTTCGATCTGGCGACCGAAGGTCGCCTGTCCCGCCAGACCGTCGGCGACCTCGCGAAACGCGATCTGGATGGCGCGCTCGTACTCGGCGACGGCCGCGGATTTGCGGAGTTCGGCCAGGCGCAGCTCCGCTTCCAGCCGTCCGCCCTGGAACAGCGGCAGGGTGATCTGCGGCGCGAAGGTCCAGATGCCATGGTCGGCGCCGAACAGCCCGGCCATGGCCGGGCTGACATAGCCCAGCGAGGTGGTCAGCGACAGGCGCGGGAAGAAAGCCGCCCGCGCCGCGCCGATATCGGCGTTGGCCGCGATCAAGGCCTGTTCCGCCTGGAGGATGTCGGGCCGGCGAAGCAGCAGTTCCGACGACAGGCCCGCCGGCGAACGCAGCGTGACGGCCTGATCTTCAAGCGGCAGGGCGTCCGGCAGGTCGGCAGGCGGTTCGGCGCCGACCAGGAGCCGCAGCGCGTTGCGAGCCTGCGCCACGGCGCGTGTCCGCGCCTCCAGGTCGACCTTGGCCGTGGCCAGCTGCCCTTCGGCCTGGACCACGTCCAGCCCGCTGGTCTGGCCGCGCTCCCTCGATTGCCGCGCCAGGTCGAGCGACTGCTGCCAGTCGGCCACGGTGTGTTCGGCCAGCCGCCGTTGCTCCTGGGCCAGCCGCTCGGCGAAATGGGCGTCGGCGACCGCCCCGATCAGCGCGATCCGAGCGGACCGGCGCCCCTGGTCGCTGGCGAGGTAGCGTGCCAGGGCGGCGTCGGAGAGCGACCGCAGGCGGCCGAACAGGTCGATCTCGAAGGCGCTCAGTCCGACGGTGAGCCCGTATTGGTTCCGGATGGTCGCCGGCACGGCCGGGCTGGTTTCGGCATCGGCGGCCGTCCGCTGGCGGGTGGCACTGCCGGCCGCGTCGATGGCGGGCAGCCGTGCCGCGCGTTGAATCCCGTACTGGGCCTGGACCGTCTCGGCGTTCAGGGTCGCCAGCCGCAGGTCGCGGTTGTTGGCCAGCGCCAGTTCGATCAGCCGCCGCAGGCGGCGGTCTCCGAACGGCGTGCGCCATTCGGGCTCGACCGCAGACTCCCGCATCCCGGCCCCGGCGACGACCGGCAAGACCGCCGGCACCGGCAGGGCCGGCCTGTCGAGCGCCGGGGTCAGGGAACAGGCCGACAGCGTGAGGAGGACGGGGATGGTGAGCGGGCGCATCGGTGTCATTCCCCTTCCGCCCGGCGAGGTGCGGGGGCGGTTCGGCGGTTCATCCGCCAGGTTTCGAGGCGTTCCCTCCAGCCCATGACAAGCACGAAGAAGACGGGAACGAAGAAGACCGCCAGCACGGTCGCGCTGACCATGCCGCCGAACACGCCGGTACCGATGGCGTGCTGGGTCTCGGCACTGGCGCCCCTGGCGATCATCAGCGGCACGACGCCGAGACCGAAGGCCAGCGAGGTCATCAGGATCGGGCGCAGGCGCAGGCGGGCGGCGGCCACGGCGGCCTCCACCAGCCCCATGCCCTCCTCGTGCAGCTGCTTGGCGAACTCGACGATCAGGATGGCGTTCTTGGCCGACAGGCCGATCACGGTGATCATGCCGACCTTGAAGTACACGTCGTCGGGCAGGCCGCGCAGCGTCACCGCGAGCACGGCGCCGAGAAGGCCGAGCGGCACCACCAGCATGACCGACAGCGGAATGGCCCAGCTCTCGTACAGCGCGGCGAGCACGAGGAACACCACCAGCATCGACAGCGCCATCAGCATCGGGGCCTGGGCGGCGGACTGCCGCTCCTGCAGCGACTGTCCGGTCCAGGCGATGGCGAAACCGGACGGCAACTGCGCGGCCAGCCGCTCCATCTCGGCCATGGCGCTGCCGCTGGAGACGCCGGGCGCGGCACTGCCGGAGATGCTCGCGGCCGGGAACCCCTGGTAACGGACGAGTTGCGATGGCGTCTCGCTCCACGCCGGCCGGACGACCTCCGACAGCGGCACCATTCCGCCGGCCGCGTTGCGGACATGGAGCCTGAGCACGTCGTCGATCTGCATGCGCGCCGATGCCTCGGCCTGGACGATGACCTGCTGCATGCGCCCGGCATTGGGAAAGTCGTTGACGTAGCTCGAACCCGTCGCCGCGGACAGCGTGTCGCCGATGCTGGTGAACGCCACGCCCAGCGCTTCGGCCTTCTCGCGGTCGATGTCCAGGCGGACGCTGGCGCCGGCGGGCAGACCGTCGGAATAGACGCCGGTCACGGCCTCGCTTTGCGCCGCCAGTTCCAGCAGGCGCGCCTCTGCGGCCTTGAGCGCGGCATAACCCTGGTTGGCGCGGTCCTGAAGGCGCAGGGTGAAGCCGGAACTGGTGCCCAGCTCCTCGATGGCGGGCGGCAGCAGGTTCATCACCGTGCCTTCCGTCGTGCCGGCCATGGCCTGCTGCGCGAGGTCCGCCTCGCTCCGGGGTGTGGCGCCGTCGCGCTCGCCCCAGTCCTTGAGCATGGTGAAGCCCATTGCGGCGTTCGTGCCGGAGCCCGAGAAGCCGAATCCGACGATGGACAGGTTGGATTGGATTGCCGGGCGCGAGGCGACATGCTCCTCGAACGTCTTGACGATCCTCAGCGTGCGTTCGGTCGTGGCGTCGGCGGGAAGCTGGATGGAGGTCATGAAGTAGCCCTGATCCTCCTCGGGCAGGAAGGACGAGGGCAGTTGCCGGAAAGCCAGCACCAGGACCGCGACGAGTGCCGCGAACACCAGCATCACGCGCCCGGTGCGCGCCACCAGCCCGGCGACACGCCGCTCGTAACGCTGCGTCAGGCGGTCGAAGCCCCGATTGAACCAGCCGAAGAAGCCGCGCTTTTCAGGATGCGCGGGGTCGACCGGCATGAGGAGCGTCGCGCAGAGCGCCGGCGTCAGGGTGAGGGCGAGGAAGGCGGAGAACAGGACCGCCACCGCCATCGACAGCGTGAACTGCCGGTAGATCACGCCGACGGAACCGCTCGCCAACGCCATGGGAATGAACACGGCGGTCAGGACCAGCGTGATGCCGATCACGGCACCGGTGATCTCCTTCATCGCCTTGACCGTCGCGTCCCCGGGCGCCAGCCCCTCGCGGGTCATGATGCGCTCGACATTCTCGACCACGACGATGGCGTCGTCGACGATGATGCCGATGGCCAGCACCATGCCGAACATGGTCAGGACGTTGATCGAAAAGCCCGCGGCCAGCATCACGGCGAAGGTGCCGAGCAGCGCGACCGGCGCGACGATGGCGGGGATCAGCGTATAGCGCAGGTTCTGGAGGAACAGGTACATCACCAGGAAGACCAGCAGCATCGCCTCGGCCAGCGTATGGATGACCTTCTCGATCGACACCTTCACGAAGGGAGCGGTGTTGAAGGGAATCGAATGGCTCATGCCGGCGGACAGGGTCCGGCTCAGCTCCTCCATGCGGGCCTGCACACCATCGGCGGTTCTGACCGCGTTGCCGCCGGGCGTGAGCTGCACGGCCGCGGCGGTCGTGGCCTTGCCGTTTTCCCGGTTGATGAAGCTGTAGGACTGCGCGCCGAGTTCGACGCGCGCGACATCGCCGAGCGTCACTTTCGAGCCGTCGGAAGCCGCGCGGAGCACGATGCCGGCGAACTCCTCCGGTGTGGTCAGCTGTCCCTGGACGGTGAGCGGCACCGTCACGGCCTGCCCCGGCAGCGCCGGCGATGCGCCGACGCTGCCGGGAGCGATCTGGACATTCTGCTGGCCGATGGCCGCCGTCAGGTCGCCCATCGACAGCCCATGGGCCATCAGCCTGGCCGGATCGACCCAGACGCGCATCGCCTGCTCGGAACCGAACAGCTGCACCCGGCCGACGCCGTCGATGCGCCGCAACTCCTCGACGACGTTGCGCGCCATGTAGTCGCCGAGAGCGGTTTCGTCGAACCGGCCGTCATCGGACTTCAGCCCGACGATCATCAGGAAGCCCGACGACGAAGATTCCACGCTCAGCCCGTTCTGGCGCACCGTCTGCGGCAGCCGCGGCTCGATGGACTTCAGCTTGTTCTGCACATCGACCTGGGCTATGTCCGGATCGGTGCCGGGCTTGAAGGTGGCGGTGACGGTCGCCGATCCGGAGGCGTCGGAGACCGATTCGAAATAGAGCAGGTTCTTGACGCTCGACAGTTCGCGTTCGATCAGGCCGATCACCCCGTCGTTCATCGTCTGCGGCGTGGCCCCGGGGTAGGTTGCCGAAATGCTGACGGTCGGCGGCGCCACCGAGGGGTAGCGTGCGATCGGCAGCCGTGGAATGGCGATCACGCCGAACAGGATGATGAACAGGGCGATGACCCAGGCGAACACCGGGCGCCGGATGAAGAAGCAAGGCATGGCGGAATCGTCCTGTTCGCTCAGCGCATGACGGTGGCGGTGGTGGCGGCGGTGGCGGTGGCGGTGGGCTTGGAAACCGGCCAGTCACGCGCGGTCACCGGGATGCCCTCGGACAGGCGTTCCATGCCCTCGACCACGATCTTCTGCCCGGCTTCGAGGCCGGCGCTGACGCGATAGCGGCGGTCCGCCAGTTCGCCGAGTTCCACCGGCTTAAGGGAAGCCCGATCGTTCCCGTCGAGCGTCCACACCTGCGGCTGGCCGCCGACGCGCACCACCGCCTGCTGAGGCAGGGTCAGGGCATCGGCGTAGCTCGCGCGCGGCACCCGCGCGCGAACGAACATGCCCGGGAGCAGGTCGCGCCGCGGGTTGTCGACAAGGATGCGCAGCAGCACGTCGCCCGTGCCGGGATCGACGGAGATGCCCGAGAACAGCACCTGCCCGGTCGCCTCGTACGGCTCGCCGTCGTCGCGCAGAATGGCGACCGGCAGGCCGTCCCCGGACTCCGCCTTCCGCAGGGCCATGGCCTTGCGCAGGGGAGCGAGCGAGGATGCCGGCTGGCGCACGTCCACATAAACCCGGTCGATCTGCTGGATGCGCGCCATCGAACCTCCGTCGCTGCCGCCGACCAGCGTCCCCTCGGTCACCAGCGCCTGGTCGATGCGTCCCGAAATCGGCGCCTCCACCGTGGCGAACTTCAGGTCGAGTTCGCGGCGGGCCAGGGTCGCGCGGGCCTGCGCCACGTCGGCCACGGCCTGATCGCGCTGGAACACCGCATCGTCGTAGACCTGGCGGCTGACGGCATCGGCCCTGACCAGCGGCTGCAGCCTCGCCACCTGCACCCTGGCATGCTCCAGCCCCGCCGTTGCCCGCCGCAGCGCGGCGGCGGCCATGTCCACCTCGGACCTGAACGGCGCCGGGTCGATGTGGAACAGGGGCTGGCCGACAGCCACCTCGCTGCCCTGCTCGAAGCTTCGGCGCAGCACGATGCCGCTGACCTGCGGCCGTATCTCGGCAACCCGCAACGCGGCGACGCGGCCCGGCAGATCGTCGGTCAGTTCCAGCGGGGATGGCGCGACGGTGAGAACGGACACCTGCGGGGCTGGGGGGACCGCGACCGGTCCGGATTGCTCACACCCCGTCAGCATCACCGCCACCAGGGCACAGGCGCCGCCATGACGGCGCAATTGGTCGATCCTCATCCGCTTTCCTTCAGGCGCAGGCCGGTATCGGCAAGAACGCCGGCAATCTGACGGCACCCGATTGCGTTTCGTTCGAGCTAGTATGGAGCTTCGATGGAGAGTGAAAAAAACTGCGAGCAGCCGCGATGCCGATGATGCCTTTGCCCGATCCCGCCCCGGCCTCCCAGGCCCTGATCCTCATCGCCGAGGACGAACTGGAGATCGCCGACATCCTTGCCGCCTATCTGGCCCGCAGCGGCTTGCGAACCGCTTACGCCGCCGACGGTCGCCGGGCCTTGGAGCTTCACCGGTCCCTCAAGCCCGACCTCGTGCTGCTGGACGTGCAGATGCCGCACGTCGATGGCTGGCAGGTCCTCTCCGAGATCCGGCACCGGGGCACGACCCCCGTCATCATGCTGACGGCGTTGGACCAGGACATCGACAAGCTGATGGGGCTGCGCATCGGCGCCGACGACTATGTGGTCAAGCCGTTCAATCCGGCGGAGGTGGTCGCGCGCACCCAGGCGGTGCTGCGCCGGTCGATGCCGGGCGCCGGCCGCCAGGACCAGCGTGTCTTGCGCGCCGCTCCGTTCCAGATCGACCTGGACACCCATGAAGCCACGGTGGAGATCGACAATCGCCGCTGGTCCCTGAGCCTGACCCTGACCGAATTCAATCTGCTGGCGCAGCTGGTGCGCGCTCCCAAGCGCGTGTTCAGCCGCGCCGAGCTGCTGAACACCTGCCTGCCGGAAGGCGACGCCCTGGAGCGGACGGTGGACAGCCACATCAGCAAGCTGCGCAGGAAGCTGGAGGACGCCGGCATCGCCGGCGTTCCCGTCGGAATTCGCGGTGTCGGCTACAAGCTGTGGAGCGGCGAATGAAGCTGGTCGGTCTCAGCCGGCAGATCGTTCTGTCCATGGCGGCGATTGCGCTTGGAGTCACGCTGCTGGTGGTGCTGACATCCTATGCGTTCTATTATGTGGCATTCACATATTGGCCCGAGCAATTCGATCCGGCGGCTTCGATGCCGAACGGTGCGGAGTGGGTTTGGCTGATTGCGACCACCCTGGCCGGGCTGGTGATCGCGATCGGGGTTGCCGTCAATCTGGCGCGCCGCATCCTCGTTCCGCTCAACTCGGTGGCGGACGGCATCCGCCGCGTCGCCAAAGGGGATCTGGGCGCCCGCGCCATCGCGGGCGACCGCTCGCTGGGCGAAGCGGCCCTGCTCGCCGACGATTTCAACGCGTTGGCCGACGAGCTGCAACGCGTGACCGAAGAGCAGCGGTTCTGGAACGCGGCGATCGCCCATGAACTCCGCACGCCGGTGACCATTCTGCGGGGCCGTTTGCAGGGCTTGGCCGAAGGTGTCTTCCCGCCGGACGAGGCCCAGTTCAGAAGCCTGCTGACCCAGGTCGAGGGACTGGCCAGGCTGATCGAGGATTTGCGGGTGGTCAGCCTGGCCGAAAGCCGACATCTGGATCTCCAGATCCAGGAGACCGACCTTTCCGCCGAGATCGCGGCGGTCGTGGACGTCTTCAGAAGCTCCCTCCAGTCGGCCGGGCAGCAGCCTGTCCTGGATTTGGACGAACGCCACGTCCGCTGCGATGCGGTCCGGATCCGGCAGGCGCTGCTGGCCCTGCTGGAAAACGCCCGCCAGCACGCCGCACCGGGATCGATCAACATCCGCACGCGCCTGGACAATGGCTGGTGCCACCTGATCGTCGAGGATGAGGGACCCGGAATTCCGGACGCTTTCGCGCCACACCTGTTCAAGGCGTTCCGGCGTGCCGCCTCGACCCGCTCGACTGGACGCAAGGGAAGCGGGCTGGGACTGGCTGTCGTTTCTGCTATTGCCCAGGCGCATGGAGGGCAAGTTGGCTACGCGCCTTCACCCAAGGGAGGCGCGCAATTCAAGTTGTCCTGGCCGAGTTAGCCCATGATGGAGAGATAAATCATGTATGTGGACCTCGACTTTGGCCATCCTAAATGGGACTACGAGCGGCTTCGGATTGGTTTTGATAGGTCAGGGGGCATAAGCGGCGGCCTGGACGAGCCTGACGTAGACGGTGCGAGGAATTTGGACGGTTTCGCCGGGATCCAGGGCTGTGACGAAATTCAGGTCGGTCCACAGGGCGATGCGTACGGCAGCCAGGGCGTCGGCGAAGGTCGGGGCGGTCTTGGGGTACCAGGCCGCCCGGCGCGGGGTCAGGTCGAGTTGGCCGGCGAAGGCCTGGACATGGAGCGCGACCAGCGAGTACAGGCCGAACAGCACCGGGGTGGTGCGGAACACCGCCTTGTCGGCGTGCTGGCGCTGGGTCTCGACGCCGAGGTGGGCGCGCGCCTCTTCATAGGTGAGTTCCATCAGCCAGCGCCTGGAGAACCAGCCGAGGATGACCAGCGGGTCGGCCGTCAAGTCGGTGCACGCCAACGCGTCGGGGTCGCGCTTGGACCCGGGATAGCGCACCAGGATCCAGCGGACCGCGACCGGCGGCTCCCCCGGGTGGTGCCACAGCGCGGTGCCGGAGATGAACTCCGCCTCCCGCGCGTGGCGACGCCCGGTGCGGACCAGCAGGGCGAAGCGCTGCCAGGGCTCGCCCGCGTCGTGCCGCCGCTTGGCCAGCTTGGTTTGGGCCTTGCCCTTGGTGGCGGGCCGACCGCCCCGGCCGGGCGGGCGCGGGGCCGGGAAGTCGAACAGCCGGGCGTCCAGGCGGAGCCGGGTCACCACGGTCATTGCGCGGCCCAACTCGCGCAGCAGGCCGACCGAGGCGAACTCGCCGTCCATCACCGCGACCATGGCGCGCCCCGGCAGCCAGCGCCGCACCAGGCGCAGCAGGCTGAGCGCCCACGCCGTGACCGGCCGGTATCGCCGGCCCTCGGCCTGGCAGAAGGCTTGGCTCGGCGCCAGCGCGCTGAGCATCGGCAGCGCCCAGACCTTGCGGGCGAACGGCACCTCGGCCAGCAGCATGGCCGAGACCCAGCGCAGGCCGCGGCTGGTGACCTTGCGCCCGCGCGAGGAGCGCACCGGGTCGTAGTAGTGTGCCGCCGGCCGGACCCGGGGACCGCGCCGGCGCTCCAGGGTGTGGTCGAGCCCGACCACCACCGGGCCGAGCGGGGCGAACACGCGCACCAGCGCCCGGGTGAGCCGCCGGGCCAGCGCCAGCCCGGACCACACGTCGCGGCTGAGCACCCGGTGGAAGGTGGCGAAATCGGCCCGTCCGGCCAGGCCGAGCGCGCGTAGCGCGCCGGCCACGGTGCGCGGGCCAAGCGCCAGCAGGGCGCCGACCGCCAGCGCGGCGGCCTGGGGCCGGCAGGTCGGCGAGAACACAGCGAGCGCCGGGGCGAGCCAGCGGCAGAACGCCTCGGGCAGCGGCGGGTCAGGGCGGTCCATGGTCCCCTCCGGGCGGTTGGAGTGTTGGACCCAACAGTCCCGCCCCGCGGAGATCGCCATGGCCGCCAAGACCGACCCCGTGCTCCAGCGCATCCACGCCCACCCCTGGCCGCAAGGTGGCGTCCGCGCCCGGCGCGCCGGTCACGGCTACTCGCTGGTCAGCACCCGCACCGGCGCGCCGGTCGCCCGCCTGTGCCCGACCGGCGAGGACGACGAGGTCGAGGTCCTCTGGTGGCGACGCGACGCCTGGGGACCCGCCGGTCCCTTCGGCGCCATCATGCCCCTTGATGACGCCCTCGACTTCATCGCCGAGGAACCCTTCTTCTGGATCAGGGCCTGATCAAAGTCCCATTTAGGATGGCCAAAGTCGAGTGGACACGAGGCGATGCTGCCACGCCGGTCGGGCGGCCTGACCGTCATGCTCTTGGCTCGTTCCGCCTTGGCGTTGTTTGGCCAATAGCTATCGCGCTGCCCTCAGGAACGACGGGCAGGAATTGTGGGAGGGAAGGAAAATCCATGCGGTTCACGGATCGGGTCGCCCTGGTAACCGGGGCGGGCAGCGGCATCGGGCGCGCGACGGCGTGGCGCCTCGCGGCCGAGGGGGCGGCGGTCGCCCTGATCGACCGCGACGAGGAAGGCTTGCGCGGGACCGCGGGCGCGCTGCCGGACGGCGCGCGGTCCGGCATCTTCGCGGTGGACGTCGCCGACGAGGCGGCGGTGGAGGCCTGCGTCGCCGACGTCCTGGCGCGGTACGGCCGCATCGACGTGCTGTGCAACAATGCCGGCATCCTGGGCGGCAGCACGGCTATCGCGACCGAGCAGGACCTGGGCGAGTGGCAGCGGGTCATGGCGGTCAACCTGTTCGGCGCGGTCAACTTCACCAAATACGCCTCGCGTCCCATGCAGGCCGCCGGCCGCGGCGCCATCGTCAACACCGCGTCGGTCGCGGGGATAAGGTCGGGTGCGGGGGGAAACGCCTACAGCGCCTCCAAGGCGGGGCTGATCAACTTCACCCAGACATCCGCCTGCGACCTTGGCCAGTGGAACATCCGGGTCAATGCCGTCTGCCCCGGCCTGATCGAGACCGGCATGACCCAGGGGATCTTCGACCATGCCCGTACCGTCGGCAAGGGCGACCGGCTCGGCGCCCGCTGCGAGCTGCGGCGCTACGGCAGGCCGGAGGAAGTGGCCGCCGTCATCGCCTTCCTCGCCAGCGACGACGCCAGCTACGTCACCGGGCAGGCGCTGCCGGTGGACGGCGGCAACACCGCGTCGCTCAACCTGCCCGGCATGAAGATGTAGGAGGGGTGGCCACCTATCGGCTCGGCACAGTGGTTTCGATCGATTCATCGTAGGTCGGCCTCGGCCGAAGGCCGACGCCGACAGCGTGGCCGGAGCGTCGACGCAGGGTGTCGGCGTTCGCCCTGACGGGCGAAGGCCGACCTACCGCACTCCGCCGAACGTCATCAAAAACACTGTGCAGGACCACTATTGGAAATCGGCCATCTCGTAAAGCGGGCGGATCTCGATCTCGCTCGGGCCGGGCATCGGGTTGGGGCAACGCTTCACCCACTCGACCGCCTCGGCCATGTCCTTGACCTCCCACAGCCAGAAGCCGGCGACCAGCTCGCGGGTCGCGGCGAAGGGACCGTCGATGACGGTGCGGCCGGCGCCGTCGAAGGCCACGCGCTTGCCCTGCGACGACGGCTTCAGGCCCTCGCCGGCCCGCATGATCCCGGCCTTGGTCAGCTCCTCGTTGAACCTGCCCATGGCCTCCATCAGCTCGGCCGAGGGCAGGATGCCCGCCTCGCTGTCCTCGGTCGCCTTCACCAGAACCATCACGCGCATCGTCTTGCTTCCCCTTCGCTGATCGAGGCCGCGCCGGCCTCCCTGTCCAGATGACGAACCAGCCTGGCACGGGCCGACACGCCGCCGGGACTTTTTTCACGCGAGCGTCACCGGGGCCCGAGCAGGCCGGCCCGGCGCATCAACAGGGCGAAGACGACGAACAGGCAGACGCTGAAGGCGATCAGCAGGGTCGCGATGGCGGTGATGGTCGGGTTGATCTGCAATACCAGCTCGTTGAACATCTTTTTCGGGACCGTCTGGTAGGCGCCGGCCACGAACAGGGTGACGATCACCTCGTCGAAGCTGGTGATGAAGGCGAAGATCCAGGCGGCGAAGGCGCTCGGCATCAGGTTGGGCAGCAGCACCCGGCGGAACATGGTGAACCAGGACGCGCCCAGGCTGAAGGCCACCTGCTCGATCCGCACGTCGAACGACCGGATCGCCACCGACATGATCAGCACCACGTAGGGCACGCCCAGCAGCATGTGGCCGATCACCAGCCCGGGCAGCGTGCCGAGCAGGCCGACCCAGGCGAACACGATGTAGAGCGCCACCGCCGTGATCACCGGCGGCACGATCATCGGTGCCATGAAGTTGGCGTCGATCAGCCGGCGCCCGGCGAAGGTCCCGCGCACCAGCCCGTAGGCCGCGACGCTGCCCAGCGCCAGCGCCAGCAGGCTCGACAGGAGGGCCACCAGCAGCGACACGCGCATCGCCTCCATCCAGCGCGGGTCCTGGAAGAAGGACTGGTACCAGCGCAGCGAGAACTCGGTCGGCGGGAATGTCAGCGAGCTGGCCGCCGAGAACGACATCGGCACCACGATGGCGATCGGCAGGAACAGGAACAGCAGCACCAGCACGCCGTAGATCATCAGGGGCAGGTCGCCGAGCCGCCTCATCGCAGGGTGCCCTCCGACGCTTCGGACAGGCGCCGGTAAAGCGCGAAGAACAGCAGGGTGACCACCAGCAGCACGGTGGAGATCGCGGCCGCCAGCTCCCACCGGGGCATCCGGTTGATCAGCGTCTCCAGCATGTTGGCGATCATCGGCACCCGCCCGCCGCCCAGGATGGCCGGGGTCACGAAAAAGCCCAGCGTCAGGATGAAGACCAGCACGGCCCCCGCCCCGAAGGACGGGATGGTGAGCGGGAAGAACACCCGCCGGAAGATCGTCCGGGGCGGCGCCCCCAGCGAGGCCGCCGCGTCCAGCAGCCGGTCGTCGATCTTCAGCATGGCGGCGAACAGCGGCAGCACCAGGAAGGGCAGCAGGATGTTCGCCGTGCCGATCACCACGCCCAGCTCGGCATAGAGGAACGGCAGCGGATCGATGATCAGGCCCAGCCCCATCAGGGTCCTGTTCACCACGCCGTCGTTCCCCAGCACGACGATCCAGGCATATGTCCGCACCAGGATGCTGACCCAGAAGGGCAGCACCACCAGCGAGACCGCGACGAGCTGCCAGCCCGGACGCAGGCCGCGCATCCAGTAGGCCAGCGGATAGCCCAGCACCATGCAGGCGAGCGTGGAGATCACCGCGATCTTGAAGGTGTTCGCCAGCACCCGCAGATAGACCGGCGCCTCGACCAGCCGCTGGTAGTGCTCAAGGCTGAACTCCAGTCCCGAAACGCTGCGCCCGAGCATCAGGAGGATCGGCAGGTTGAACGCCAGCAGCATGGCGAGGAAGAGCGGCATGACATAGGCCGCTCCGGGCGGCGGGCGCCATCTTGCGGTAGACATCTTACTCTCGAGTCCCTGGCCTCGTCCTTCTCCGGTGCGTCACAGGCCCAGCTTGAATTCCTGCCAGCGCTCCTCGACCAGGTCGGCGTTCTCGAACCACCATTTCGGCTCGGGCAGGATCTGCACCTCCTTGTTGGCCTGGGTGGTCGGGAACTCGTTCAGCCTGTCCTGGGGCAGCAGCGGCTCCAGGTCCGGGCTGTTGCCGGTGTAGGAGATGACCTTGGCGGCGGCGGCCTGGTTCTGCGGCACCGTCATCTCGTGCATGATCTTGAAGGCGGCGGCCTTCTGCTCCGCGCTGGCGCCCCGGGGAACGGTGAAGAAGGCGAGGTCGAGCAGGGCGTTCTTGAAGGTGTAGCCGATCCCTTCCTGCCCGGCGACCCGGCCGGACCAGGCGACCGCGTACTGGACCTCGTTGTCCTTCAGCAGCTGGGGCGGCTGCGCTCCGGCGTCCCACCAGACCGAGACATGGCCCTTGATCTTCTCCAGGCTCTCGAAGGCGCGGTCCAGGTCGAGCGGGTAGAGGTCTTCCGGCTTGACGCCGTCGGCCAGCAGCGCGATGGGCAGGGTGTATGTGGGATAATTGGGCAGCGCGCGCTTGCCGGGGAAGTTCTCCACGTCCCAGAACTCGGCCCAGCTCGATACCGGCTTGGCGTCGGCCCGCCAGGCCATCAGCGTCGAGTAGTACTGGTAGCCGATCGCCTTCTCCTGCCGCGCCTCGTCGAAGATCGGCATGGGATCGATCGCCTGCCAGTCCAGCGGCTCCAGCAGGTCCAGCGCCTTGGCCTGCTCGACCGCGAGGCTGTCCAGCTCGACGATGGCGTTGGTGATGACGCCGGTCTCCACCATGCCCCGAAGCTTGCCGAGCGACCACGGGCTTTCCCGGACGACCTTGATGCCGGTCTTCTCCGTGAAAGGCTTCAGGTACCCCTCCTCGATCGACTCGCCGGACGCGCCGCCGGCCTCCATCATCCGGATCTCTTTGAGCTGGGCATGCGCCACGGTGCCCAGCGAAGTCGCCGCGACGAGCGATCCGGCGAAAAGGGCTGCCCTGGCAATGATCGTTGCTGGATTCTTCGCTGGATTTATCATTGTCCGCTCCCTGTCATTCAATTCTCGAAGGATTGCACCAAAGCGACGGACGTGCAACGAATTGAAACGACAAGAAAACCAGCCGGACGGGGGAAAGTATTATGGCCGGATTATCACTTCGGAACATTTCGCTTGATGCGGCACTACATGACGCGACTGCCCGCTTCATCGAGAGTAACCCGATCAGCCAGCGGCGGTACGAGACGGCGTGCCGGACGCTGCCCGGCGGCAATACCCGGACCGTCCTGTTCCATCCGCCCTTTCCCGTGACCATCGAGCGGGGCGAGGGCGCCCGGCTGTGGGATGCCGACGGACACTGCTATCTCGACTTCCTGGGCGAATACACGGCGGGCCTCTACGGGCATTCCAATCCGGTGATCCGGCAGGCGGTGGTCGAGGCGCTGGACAGCGGCATCGTGCTGGGCGGGCCGAACCGCTACGAGGTCGAGCTGGCCGGCCTGATCTGCGGGCGCTTCCCCTCGGTCGACCTGGTGCGGTTCTGCAATTCGGGCACCGAGGCCAACCTGATGGCGCTGATGACCGCGCGGGCCGCGACCGGCCGGTCCCGCGCGATGGTGTTCGAAGGCGCCTACCATGGCGGCGTGCTGACCTTCGGCAAGAAGCGCTCGCCGATCAACCTGCCGATCCCGACGGTCACGGCGCCCTACAACGATCCCCAGGCCGCCGTCGAGCTGGTGGAACGCCATGCGGGCGACCTGGCCGCCATCATCGTCGAGCCCATGATGGGCGCCGGCGGCTGCATCGCCGGCACCCCGGAATTCCTCCAGGCGCTGCGCGACGCGGCGACCCGGCACGGCGTCGTGCTGATCTTCGACGAGGTGATGACCTCGCGCCTGTCGCCGGGCGGATTGCAGTCGAAACTGGGGATCGTCCCGGACATGACCTCCTTCGGGAAGTACCTGGGCGGCGGGCTGACCTTCGGCGCGTTCGGCGGCCGCGCCGACCTGATGGCGCACTACGACCCGCGCCGGCCCGATGCCTGGGCCCATGCGGGAACCTTCAACAACAACGTCCTGACCATGGCTGCCGGCGTCGCCGGGCTGACGAAGCTCTACACGCCGGAGGCCGCCGACCGCCTGAACGGACGGGGCGACGCGCTGCGCCGCCGGCTGAACGAGGCGGGCGAGCGGGCGGGCGTGCCGGTCCTGGCGACCGGCGTGGGCTCGATCCTGGGCATCCATTTCCAGACCCGCCCCATCCACCGGCCGGCCGACGCCGAGGAGACGCCGGAGGCCGCGCGCGCGCTGCTCCACCTGGAGATGATGGCCAAGGGCTTCTATTTCGCCCACCGCGGTTTCCTGAGCCTGTCCCTGCCCCTGACCGACGCCGACCACGACGGCTTCGTCGATTCGTTCGAGGCTTTCCTGGCGGAGAACGGGCAGGTCCTCGGCTCTCCGGGCTGATTCGGTTCGCCCGGCAGGTCGGTGTTCGCGGGCCGATTTCGGAAGTGGCCGATCAGGTCGATCCGGCCCGGGCAGCCGGGCCAAGGCATCGCGATGCCATTGCCGCGCTCACCTCCGCCTCGGGCGCGGCGAATGCCCAATCCGTCGCGCAGGACTACGCTTTCTGCCTCGTCACGACTTCGACCGTTTCCATCAGTGCTGCCGTTGCTTCCGGAGAAGGCGCCGGTGACCACCGCCAGGGGTTTCGCCGTTGGTCGGCCATGAGGGTCCAGCCCTTGCCTGGTCCAGTGGCAACTGCGATCTCGACCGCGGACGGGCCGGTCTCCGTCTATCGCCCGGGATGATCAAGACACCTTCCGTTTGACATGCCAAGCGAACCGGCTGGCCGGATCTTGGACAGGCGCTCCGGCTGGGCGATCGCCATGGCGGCGGCGCGCTCATTCGATTCGGCGACCATTTTCCAGCAGATCAACCTGACCAAAGCCTTTATGCGGATAGCGCGCCAAATCCATTGGAGCTGACTATTGATCATATAACTGGATTGTAATAGTAGATATCGCAATGTTAAACCGAAGTAATACTTGCCATACAAGAGTATTCGAAACAGAAAAATCGATCGTTACGCTGTTTTTGGCTTAAGTTTTAGATCAATAGTGTTATGTTGATCTTGTCGATCAATCGCACTTCCTGTGGAGTAATTTCATGCGTAAGGCTCTTCTGATTGCCGGTGCAGCCATTGCCGCGCTTACCGCCGCCTCGGGCGCGGCGAATGCCCAGACCGTCGCGCAGGACTACGCTTTCTGCCTCAACTCGAATTCGACCGTCTCCGCCAGTGCGACCGTCGCGTCCGAGGTGGGCGTGGTGATCACCGCCATCGGCAACACCCTGACCAACACCAGCGGGACGGTCGTCGTCGCCGCGAACAATTTCTACGGGAAGGGCGCCGGTACGGAGTGGACTTCCGGCATGGGCACCTTCACGCTGACCGTCCCGACCAACGGCGGCAACTGCTTCAACATCTCCACCATGAACAAGACCACAACCCCGAACGGCGGCACGCAGTGGACCTGCGCCCAGACCTTCGGCTCCCAGACCGGCTTCGGCCTGAACATCGACGGCTTCATCATGGCCCAGACCGGCGTCACCGAAGTCGCCTCGGTGGCCGTGCTGGGCCAGGTTTCGTCCGTCCTCTCCCCCGCGGCGGTCGTGAACTGCCCGTACTGATCGACGGACAGACGACATCTCCTGCGCGTCCGCAAAGACGGCCGGCCGCATCCGAAAGGGTGCGGCCGGCCGTTTTTCACTTTTTTACATGAAGCGAATTTGAAAGGTTCCGGAGTGAATTCAGCGGCGTCCCGCGATTAGCACGGAGGTCATCACCGCGCCGCGGCTACCTCCCACCGCTTTCCGGTTCCCATGTCGGACTCGACTGCGGGCGAGCGGGCGGGCCTCCTCCCCTCACCCCGGGATGATCCAGACATCCTCCGGCTGCCAGTTCAGGCGGACCGGCTGGCCGGGGCCGAAGCGGCCGCCCCGGTCCAGGGACAGGACTACCGCGCCCTGGCCGTCGGGGCGGCGGAGATGATAACGGATGGATTGGCCGAGATAGACCATGTCCTCGATGACCGCGGGAACGCCGTCCCGGCCGCCCTCCTCCGAGTCGTCGAGCTGGATGCGCTCCGGCCGGACGATCGCCACGACGGCGGCGCCGGCCGGCAGGTCCGAGGACGGCGCCGCCAGGCGGGAGCCGTCGGCCAGCGCCAGCGTCCCGCCCTGTTCCAGGCGCCCCTCGAACAGGTTGGCGGTCCCCAGGAACTCGGCGACGAAGCGGGTCCGCGGCTTCAAGTAGGCGTCCTGCGGGGTAGCGATCTGCTGCACCCTGCCCTCGCTCAGCACGACGATCCGGTCGGAGAGGGACAGCGCCTCCTCCTGGTCGTGGGTCACCAGGATCGTGGTGATGCCGAGCGTGCGCTGGAGGTGCCGCAGCTCGACCTGCACCTCCTCGCGGAGCTTGCGGTCCAGCGCGCCGAGCGGTTCGTCGAGCAGCAGGATGTCCGGCTGGAACACGATCGCCCGGGCCAACGCCACCCGCTGCTGCTGCCCGCCGGAAAGCTGCTGCGGCTTGCGCTTCTGGAACCCGTCCAGCCGGACGACGGCGAGCGCCCGGTCCACGCGGGTGCGGATGTCCGCCTTCGACACGTTGCGCACCGTCAGCGGGAACGCGACGTTGTCGAAGACCGTCATATGCGGGAACAGGGCGTAGCTCTGGAACACCAGCCCGACGTTCCGCTCCGCCGCCTTCATCCAGGTCACGTCGCGCCCGCCCAGCCAGATGCTGCCGCGGGTCGGGTGGTTGAGGCCGGCGATCATGCTGAGGACCGTGGTCTTGCCCGACCCGCTCGGCCCCAGGATGGTGACGAATTCCCCCTGCCGCACCTCCAGGTCGATGCCGTCGACGGCGCGGAAAGGCCCGTAATGCTTCGAGACCTCGTTCAGCGTTATCGACGTCATCGGCCAACGGCTGCCGTATCGAGGTGGCGCAGATACTGGGCCACGAAGTCGAACCCGGCGTGGCGGACATAGGCGTCGGTCAGCCGTCTGGTCATCGGGCCGGGGACGGCCCCGACCGGGTTGCCGTTGACGCTGCGCACCGGGCAGATGCACAGGCTGGTGGAGGTGATGAAGATCTCGTCCGCGGTCGCCGCGTCGTACAGGTCCAGGTCGGCCTCGACCAGCGGTATGCCCTCGGCCTCGGCCAGGTCCATGACGACGCGCCGGCTGATGCCGGGCAGGACATAGCGCTCCTGCGGGGTGTGGAGGCGCCCGTCGCGGACCAGGAAGATGTTGCTGCCCGTTCCCTCCGCCAGGTTGCCGTTCACGTCGAGCAGCACGGCCCAGGCGTCGGGATCGACCGCGTGGGCCTCCATGTCGCCCATGACCAGGTTCAGGTAGTTGTGGGTCTTGGCGCGGGGGCTGAAAGCCTCGGGCGGGGTCCGGCGGACGGCGGGGACGACCACGTCCATGCCGTCGCGGTAGAGCCGGGCCCGCTTCTTCAGCGGAATCGGCATGCATTCGACGATCACGGTCGGGCCGCTGTGCTCCCACCCCTCGTCGCCGGCGGCGTCGGTGCCGCGCGAGACGCGCTGGCTGATCCAGTAGTCGCTGTTCTCGTCCAGCAGATGGACGTTGCGCGCCAGCACCTCCTCGCTGATCGACAGCATCTCGTCCGGCGTCAGGCCGGGATCGATCCGAAGGTATTTGAGCGAGCGGTAGAGCCGGTCGACATGCTGACGGAGGCGGAACGGCCGGCCCCCGAAGGTACGGGTGCTGTCGAACACCGCGTCGCCGCGCAGGAAGCTGCGGTCGCGGAACGGTACGACCACTTCGCGCTCGGGAACGATCCGCCCGTTGAAATAGGCCACGCGCTGGTTGGCAAGCACTGCCATCGCCGTCTCCCTCCGGTTTCATTCGCATTCGACCCATTGAACCACCAATGGGGCCGGAAGGCTACTGACCCTCGAACACCCGGTGGCGCGCATTGTCCACATGGGTGCGCATGGCCTGCCGGGCGCCTTCGGCGTCGCGGGCGCGGATCGCCTCGAAGATGGCGATGTGCTCGGCCTGGACCTGGTGCAGGCGTTCGATCGGGCGGGCCAGCGACAGGCTGCGGGCGAGGTTCATGGCGAACCCGACATGGGTCAGGATGGATTGCAGGGTCGCCTCGAAGAAGTGGTTCCGCGCGGCCCGGGCGATCGAGAGGTGGAAATCCAGGTCCGCCTCCACGCCCAGGCTGCCCGAGGCGATGACCGCGTCCAGCGCCTTCAAGGCCGCGCCGATGTCGGCCAGGGTGTCCTGGTCGTGGCGGGCGGCGGCGAAGGCGGCGGCCTCGCCCTCGATGACGACTCGGAACTCGAAGCAGCGCTGGATGTCGGCGATGCTGCCGACCGGGGCCATGCGCAGCACGTCCCGGTCGGGCCGGCGCCTGACGAAGCTTCCCGCCCCCTGGCGTGACACGATCACGCCGTCGTCGCGCAGCCGCGCCAGCGCCTCGCGCACGATCGGGCGGGAGACCGCGAAGCGGGCCGAGAGGTCCGCCTCCGCAGGCAGCCTCGCGTCGATCGCGAACTCCCCGTTGACGATCAGGCCCAGGACCTGTTCGTAGATCCTGTCGCTCAGCTTGGTCTGCCGGGCCTGGGTCTGCCGGGCCTGGACGGGCGCGGCCGGACCGTCGCCGGGGGCTGCGCTCATGGGCAGGTATCCCTGTGGACGTTGGGCGTGGGCATGGTGCCGCGGAGTTTACAAGTCAGGGCGCCTGCCTGACAACCGAACCGGTTGTTTACAAGTGTGATTTCCCTGGGTTACGGTTCGGCGACCCATCGCCTGATCCGGAGCCCGCCGCATGACAAGGCCCGCCCAGAAGCTTCAAGCAGGAAGGCCGGAGGTCCAGTGACCGGAACGAACACGGTCAGGATTCCCGAGAATGCCGTCGCAGCCCAGCTCGCCGCGATCTTCGCCGCCTGGGGCATGGCGGCCGACGTGATCGAGCCGACCGTCCGGGTCATGGTCGAAGCCGACCTGCGCGGCATCGACAGCCACGGCGTCACCATGATGGACGTCTACGACACGCTGCGCCGGGACGGCAGGCTGAACCTGCGGCCGGACATCCGGGTCGTCCGCGAGACGCCGGTCACCGCCGTGGTGGACGGCGGCGGCGGGCTCGGGCACGCGCCCTCGGTCCTGGCCATGGAAATGGCGATCGCCAAGGGCAGGTCTGCCGGACTGGCGGCGGTGACGGTGCGCAATTCCAACCATTACGGCGCCGCCGGTATCTACGCGTCGATGGCCGCCGAGGCCGGGCTGATCGGCATCTCCACCAGCGCGGTCCACAAGGCGGCGATCGTCCCGACCTTCGGCACGCGCGCCATGTTCGGCACCAACCCGCTGGCCTTCGCGGCGCCAGCCTCGGCGAACCGGCCGTTCGTCCTGGACATGGCGACCTCGACCGCCGCGATCGGCAAGCTGCGGCTGGCCGCCATGGCGGGCAAGCCGGTGCCGGAGGGCTGGGCGCTCGACGAGGCGGGCCGCCCGGTGACCGATCCCCGGGAAGCGCTGGCTCACCGGCTGATGACGCCGCTGGGCGGCACGCGGGAGATGGGCGGGCACAAGGGCTACGGCCTCGCCGCGATGGTCGAGATCCTGTCCAGCGTGCTGTCCGGCGGCAGCATCGCGGCGCTGCGGGGCGAGGCGCCGGGCGCCTACGGCGTCGGCCATTTCTTCATGACCATCGATCCCAAGGCCTTCAGGGACGAGGGCGAGTTCGAAACCGACCTGGACGGGCTGATCGACGCGCTGCACGGCTGTCCGCGCGCCGACCCCGGACAGCCGGTCCTGGTCCACGGCGACCCGGAGGCGGACAGCAGGGCCGACCGCCGGGCCAACGGCATCCCGCTCCATCCGGACCAGGTCGGCCTGCTGCGCCGGCTGGCCCGGGACGGCGGAGCCGCCTTCCTGCTGGAAGCGGAGGAGGAGGGAGCCTAGGACCCTCGAAACACCGAACGAACAAGAAAACCCGAAACGGAGGAAACGGACATGACCAGCAAGAACAGCACCTTCAAGCGCGCCGTCCTCGGCACCGCCGTGGCGCTCGGGACCGGCCTCGCGGCCGGCGGGGCCGGGGCGGAGACGTTCCGCCTGATGACCGGCCCGCAGGGCGGGTCGTGGTACCCGCTGGGCGGCGCCATCCAGAACATCATCCAGAAGGCAGTGCCGGGCAGTTCGGTCCAGGTGCAGCCCGGCGCCGGCATCATCAACGCCATCGGCGTCGAGAACGGCAAGGCGGAGCTGGGCTTCGGCAACTCGGTCTCCACCGTGGACGCGGTCCACGGGCGCGACCCGTTCAAGGCCAAGGCGGAGAACCTGTGCCAGATCGCCAGCCTGTATTTCCAGTATTTCCAGGTCGTCGCCCCGAAGAACATGGGCATCGACAGCGTGGACGACCTGAAGGGCAAGGCCATCGCCGTTCAGCCGCGCGGCAATACGGCCGAGCAGATGTCGCGCGACCTGTTGGAGACCTACGGCCTTTCCTATGACGACATGAGCAAGGTGAACTTCGTCTCCTACACCGACGCGGTCTCGCTGATGCAGGACGGGCATATCCAGGGCTTCACCCTGATCACGACCATCCCCGCCTCCTCCATCATGGACCTCGCCACCTCGCGCGACATCTCGGTGCTGAACGTCCCCGACGAGAGCCTGGAGAAGCTGCGCTCCAAGAACGAGGGGTACGACAAGCGAACGATCGCGGCCGGCACCTATCCGAAGCAGGAGGACGACGTGCAGACCTTCGGCACCTGGACCCACCTGTTCGGCTCCTGCAAGATGCCGGAGCAGACCGCCTACTCCATCACCAAGGCGCTGGCCGAGAACCTGGACAACCTGTCCGGCGTCGTGTCGGCCCTGAAGGGGCTGGACGTGAAGCAGATGGCGACCGACGTGGGCGTGCCGTTCCACCCCGGCGCGGAGAAGTACTATCGGGAACAGAACGCCCTGTGACGACGGTTTCCTGAGCCCTTCATCCGAAGCCGCCGCTTCCCCGCCCCCGGGGGAGCGGCGGCCCAGTTTCCCGTGCCCTGCGGAACCGGTGCCATCATGAGCAGCGCCCAGCGTATTTTCGGCTATCTGGTGACCGCCATCGCGGTCGCCATGAGTACCTATCACCTCTACGTGGCCTTCACGGGAACGCCCGAGGTCTTCACGTTCCGCGGGACGCACCTAGCCTTCGCCCTGGTGCTGGTCTACCTGCTCCATCCGGTCGGGCTGCTTCCGGGAAGGAGGAAGGCGGCGGGCGACCTGCCGGGCGTCGCCGAGCTGGTCCTGGTCGCCGCCTCGCTCGCCGCGATCGGCTATCTTCTCGGCAACCTCGACTATGTGCTGACCCGCTACGCCTATGTCGAGGACCTGACCACCGGCGACATGGTGTTCGGCACCCTGCTGATCCTGCTGGTGATGGAGGCGTCGCGGCGCGTCGTCGGGTGGGCGCTGCCGGTCACCGCCGCCTTGTTCGCCGCCTACGCCCTGTTCGGCGCCGGCATCGCGCCGCAGCTGCTGGTCGACCAGATGTACCTGACGACCGAGGGCATCTTCGGCATCCCGCTCGGCGTGTCGGCCACTTACGTGATCCTGTTCATCATCTTCGGCGCCATGATGGAGCGGACCGGGGCCGGCAAGCTGTTCATGGACTTCGCCCTGGCCCTGACCGGCCACACGCCGGGCGGCCCGGCCAAGGTGTCCGTCATCACCAGCGGGATGTTCGGCACGATCTCCGGCAGCGCCGTCGCCAACGTCATGACGACCGGCACCTTCACGATCCCGCTGATGAAGGGCATCGGCTACCGCCCGGCCTTCGCCGGCGCGGTCGAGGCGGTGGCCTCCACCGGCGGCCAGATCATGCCGCCGATCATGGGCGCCGCCGCCTTCGTCATGGCGGAGTTCCTGGGGGTCGGCTACCTGCAGGTCGCGGCCTACGCGCTGATCCCCGCGGTGCTCTACTACCTCGCGGTCTTCGCCGCGGTGCATTTCGAGGCGCGCCGGGTCGGCATGGTCGGCATGCCCAAGGCCGATCTGCCGCGGGTCCGCGAAGTGCTGGTGGAGCGCGGCCACCTATTCCTGCCCATGGTGATCATCGTGGGCGTGCTCATGGCCGGTTTCAGCGCCCCGTACGCCGCCCTGATCGGCATCGTCTCGATCCCGCCGGTCACCCTGATGCGCAGGACCACCCGGCACGAGATGACGGTGGCGGCCCTGATCGACGCCCTGGAGAACGGCGCCCGCAACACCTTGGGCGTGGCGCTGGCCTGCGCCTGCGCCGGCATCGTGATCGGCGTGATCGCCCAGACCGGCCTGGGGCTGACCTTCACCGGCGTCGTGATCGCCGCCGCCCAGAATAGCCTGATCCCGGCCCTGGTGCTGACCATGCTGGCCGGCATCATCCTGGGCATGGGCATGCCGACCACCCCGGCCTACATCGTCCAGGTGGCGCTGCTGGTGCCGTCCCTGGTGACGCTGGGCGTCAGGGTGGAGGCGGCGCACATGTTCGTCTTCTACTTCGCCATCCTGTCCGCCATCACGCCGCCGGTCGCCATGGCGGTCTATGCCGCCAACGGCATCTCCAAGGCGGGCCTGTGGGACAGCGGCTGGGCCGCGGTCAAGCTGGGGCTGACCGGCTTCATCATCCCCTACATGTTCGTCTTCTCGCCGTCCCTGCTGATGATCGGCGAGTGGTACGTGATCCTGTGGTCGGTCGTGACCGCCACCATCGGCGTGGTGGCGCTGGCGGCCTCGCTCCACGGCTTCCTGCTGGCACCCCTGCCGGCGGTGCAGCGGGTCGTGATGTTCCTGGCGGCGCTGGTGCTGATCAAGCCGGGCCTGGTGACGGACGGAATCGGCTTCACCCTGCTGGCGGGCCTAGTCGCCGTGCAGCTGGCGGGACGGCGCGCCGGGGCCTCCCCCACGCCGGTGACGGAGAGCAAATAGGGAAAACCCCGGCTGGCCACCGGGGTATGCCTCTTTTGCGAATGCGACTGTTTCGGCATCCGATGATAACAATAAGGGAATTAACTTAAAGGCGGGCAGGCCTGAGATGGAAGATAGTGACCGCCTCCAGGGTCGCCGCGGTGCGCTCGCCCAGGGCGCCGCTCACTTCATCCTGGCCCTGCTGCTGTCCGCCGCTCCGCTGCCGGCATTCTCCGCCGAGGACGATTTCCTCAGGCACAGGCTCGCCGAGGGGCAGAGCCTGCGCGAGCTGGCCCGCCTGCACCTGGGCGACCCGAACCTGTGGACGGAAATCCTGCGCGCCAGCGGCCTCGCCTCGGTCGCCGACGCGAGGCCCGGCGTGGAGCTGCGCATCCCGGCCACCCAGGTCAGCCGGGCCAACCGGGCGCTGGCCGCCGCCCTGGACCATATCCGCTCCGCGACGGAGGCCGGGGCCAAGGTCTTCGCCGCCGGGGAGATCGAGCAGGCGGTGGACCTGCACGACCAGGCGCTCTCCAGGCGGCAGGCCGGGGAATGGTCGGCCGCCGTCGATCTGGCCGGGCGGGCGGAGAAGGCGGCCGACCAGGCCCTGCAACTGGCCCTGAAGGCGCGCGACGCCGCGGTGGAGGCCCTGCTCAGCGACCGGCAGGGAGAGGTCGAGGGGCGCCGGCCGCGCGACCTGGTCTGGGCCGACCGGCCGCTGAGATCGACGCTGGTCGAGGAGGAGCGCGTCCGCACCCTGTCCCGCTCGACCGCCCAGATCACCTTCCGCGACGAGAGCCGCCTGCGCCTCAACGCCAATTCCGAGGCCGTCATCATCCGGATGCGGGCCGATCCGCTGGAGCGGGCGCAGGAGGCCAAGGTCAACCTGATCGAAGGGGACTTCTACGCCCTGCTGTCGGGCAAGAGCCGGCGCAAGACCTTCGAGCTGGAGATCCCCGACGTGCAGACCCAGATCAACTCGACCAGCTTCTGGGTCGAGCGGGACCGCCAGGGCTCCAAGTTCACCAACTACGACGACGCGACGCTGGAGGTCGCCGCCCGGGGCTCCAGCGTCACGCTGGGCCGCAACGAGGGCACCGTGGTCCCGGCGGGCCAGGCCCCGGCCGAGGCGGTCGCGGTGATGCCGGCGCCCGAGATCATCGCCCCGCGGGACGACGCGACCGTCTTCAACGCCGACGCGGAGCTGGCCTGGGCCGTCGTGCCGGGATCGACCGGCTACTGGCTGGAGGTCGGCCATGACCAGGTGTTCCAGCAGCTGGTGGACAGCCGCTGGGGCCTGCCCGAGCCGCGCCTGGCCCTGCCCGGGCTGGAGGTCGGGTCCTATTATTGGCGAGTGGCGGCGCTGGACAAGTTCGGGCTGCCGGGGGAGCGCAGCGCCGCGCACCGCTTCAACATCCGCACCGACACCACGCCGCCCTACCTCGCGATCAGCGAACCGGCTGATAGCACCATCCTTCAGGAGGCGCCGGTCCTGGTCCGGGGCACGGCGGAACCGGACTCGGCGCTGGCCTTCCGGGGCCAACCATTGGCGGTCGGCCCGGACGGGTCGTTCGAGCTGGCCTTCCAGCCCGCCGAGGGCTCGAACGAGGTCCGCATCGAGGCCACCGACCCCGCCGGCAACCGGACCGAGCGGGCAAGGTCCTTCACCTTCACGCCGGCCGGGACGGCGGCGGTCGCCTACGACGCCGACCTGCCCCGTATCGGGCCGCGCCATTTCGTGACCGGCGGAAGCCCCCTGGTCCTGTCCGGCGCCACCGAGGCGGATGCCAGGATCGGCGTCCGTTCCGCGTCGGGACCCCTGCGCGCCTCGACCTTCAGCGATCCCGCCGGCCGGTTCCGGCTCACGGTCCCCCTGGATCAGGCGGAGGAGGCGCTGACCCTGACCGTGACCACGCCCAACGGCGTCACGACCGACGAGACGTTCCGGGCCACCATCGACCGCGAGGCCCCCCGGATCACCCTGGACGAGCAGCCGCCTGCCGTGACCAACGTCCAGTGGCTCCCGCTCCAGGGCCGCGTCGAGCCCGGCGCCGTCCTGCTGGTGAACGGCCGCCCGGTGCCTGAGCTGGAGGGCCGGTTCAAGGAACAGGTCGAGCTGACGGCCGGCGAGAACCGAATCGAGATGCTGGCGACCGACCGGGTCGGCAATACCGGGATCGAGCGCTGGATCGTCAGCCTGGACCAGGAGCCGCCGGAACTCCTCGACGGCCGCGCCGAGCCGCGCCGGATCGACCGCGGCGGCCGGCTGACCATCGAGGTCAAGGCCCGCGACCGCTCCGGCCTGCGCCAGGCGGCGGCGGTCACCGTGGCGGTCGGCGGCAATTTCTACACCGATTACCTGAGGTTCAACGACTCCTCGCAGAGCTACCGCACCACCCTGACCCTGCCGGCCGACGTGGCGGGGCCGGTCGTCCTGAAGGACGTGCTGCTGGAGGACTATGTCGGCAACGGGCGGCGCTACAGGCTGGATTGAGGGACGTATCGATAGCTTGATTTCCAAGGGTTTCCCGTAGGTCGGCCTTCGCCGCGAGGCGAACGCCGACATCGAGGCGGAGGCGTCGGCAGGTGCTGTCGGCGTTCGCGTCGCGAAGGCCGACCTACGGTATCAGGGTTTCAAAGGGAGACGGGCATGGCGAAGGGCATCGGCTTGGTATCTCTGTCAACACGTCCCGTCAGGCTGTGCGCCGCCCTGGCGGTCTTGGGGGCGACCACCGGCGCCCTGGCGCAGGGCACGCCACCCGAACGGCCCCTGTCGGTGACCTACGGCCCGAAGGCCCTGCCCGTCGAGGGCGACGACGACCACCGGGAGGTGATCCTCCTCAGCGTTCCCCAGGACAGCCGCGAACAGCTCTTCCTCCGCGTCTTCGACCCGGACCTGGGCGGCGAGCACGACCTGGTCTACGGCAAGCCGGACACCCAGGCCCGCTTCCGACTGTTCGGCGGCGCGGGTGCGTCCACGGACGCCGGGACGGAACTGGCCGCCCGCGACTTCGCCCTGGACCCGGAAAGCGACGGCAAATGGACGACGCTGGCCGCCTTCGACCCGGAGGACGGCGAATTGATGGACGGGCGCCGCGTGTTCAGGCTCGTGGTCGAGGGGCTGGGCGGCGACGACGCCAACCTGTTCACGGCCACGGTCAGCCTGCGCGATCACCGCAACCTGGAACCCCCGGGCTTGCAGGTCCTGGCCTACCGCCCGACGGTCCGGATGCCCGACAAGCGCTCGGTCGCGGAACTGCGCTTCCTGGTCCCCGCCGACGCCCGCAGCCTGACGGTCGCCAACTTCGACGCGGCCAACGGCGAGGTTTCCTTCGCGTCGGCCTTCCGGAGCCAGCCGCTGGCCGCCTCGGGCCAGGGCGACTGGCGTTCCACCACCGTCGCCCTGGCGCCCGGCGAAGCCGGCCAGACGGCGGCGATCCTGTTCGGCGGCGGGGAGGAGGTGCCGAACGACGCCACCTTCACCGTCACCGACGACCAGGGCCGCCCGGTCCCCATCGCCCTTCCCGCCCTGGCGAAGCGGCCCAACCAGCGGCCGCAGGCCGCGGCCGCGGTCGAGACGCTGGCGGACTGCTACTCGGTGTCGTTCGATGCCGGCGCCAGCCTCGATCCGGACGGCGATTCCCTGCGCTACGCCTGGGATTTCGGCGACGGCTCGGCCGGCGAGGGCCGGACCGTCACCCACCGCTATCCCGGCCCCGGCAGCTATTCGGGAACGCTGCGGGTGCTCGACGGCTCCGGCACCATCGGCAACGGCACCGCCCTGCCCGTCCCGGTCTTCCTGAAACGGCCCCCGGCCGCCGAGGCTGGAGCGGACCGGCTGGTGGCGCCGGGGGAGGCGGTCGGGTTCGACGCCTCCGCCTCCCGGGCGGGCGACCGGCCGATCGCCCGGCGCCTGTGGAACTTCGGCGACGGCTCGCGCGGCGAGGGGGTCCGGGCGAGCCGGGCCTATGCCGCTCCCGGCCGCTACACCGTGACCCTGACGGTGGAGGACGACACGGCCCCGCCCTGCAACGCCGGGACCGACACGGCCGTGGTGCGGGTCAACGCGCCGCCGGTCGCCGTGGCGGGGACCGAGGCGCGGCTTTCCGTGGGCGAGGTTCTCCGGCTCGACGGCGGCAGCAGCTATGACGTGGACGGGCGGATATCCGCCCACGCCTGGGACTTCGGCGACGGCGCGTCGGCCGAGGGCCAGGCGGTGGAGCACGCCTTCGACCGGCCCGGAACCTACCGCGTTGTCCTGACCGTTCGCGACGACGCCGACGTCGCCAACAGCGTCACCCGCAGCGCGCTGCGCGCCGTGGTCAACGACCCGCCCACGGCCCAGGCCGGGCCGGACCGGCGGGTGGCGGTCGGCGAGCGGATCCCGTTCGACGCCTCGGCCTCGACCGACCGCGACGGCACCCTGATCGACCATGCCTGGGACTTCGGCGACGGCGCCCGGGGATCGGGCCCGCAGGCGGCCTACGCCTACCGGACGCCCGGCACCTATCGCGTCGGGCTGGTGGTGACCGACGATTCCCGGACCTCGACCAGCACGGGCGAGGACGAGCTGACCGTCACCGTCAACGCGCCCCCCGTGGCCGACGCCGGTCCCGACCAGATCGTGACGGCCAGCCAGGTCTCGTTCGACGGCGGCGGCTCGACCGATCCGGACGGGCGCATCGCGCGCTACGACTGGGACTTCGGCGACGGCTCCACCGGGACCGGGCCGACACCGACCCATGTCTACCGCAAGGTCGGCGACTATCTCGTGCGGCTTACCGTGACCGACGATTCCGGCACCGTGCGGAGCAGCGATTCCGACACGATGCGGGTGCTGGTGAACGCGGCGCCGATCGCCGACGCGGGGCCGGACCAGACCGTCTCGCCCGGCCAGACCGTGACGTTCTCCGCCCGCGGCTCGCTCGATCCCGACGGCGACATCGCCGGCTACCAGTGGGAATTCGGCGACGGCAGCGGCGCCGGCGGCCCGCAGGCGACCCACCGCTTCGCCGAGCCCGGCACCTACCGGGTCCGCCTGACGGTGCGCGACGACACCGGCCAGTCCGACGCGGTGGATTTCGACGAGGCGCTGGTCTTCGTCAATGCCGAGCCGGTCGCCGACGCCGGCCCGGACCGCAGGGCGGCGCCCGGCGAGGAGATCAGGCTGAACGGCTGCAACTCGTTCGACGCCGACGGCCCGCTCGCCGCATACCGCTGGACCTTCAGCGACACGGAGACCCGGGCGGAGAGCTGCGCCACGGCACGGCGGTTCGAGAAGCCCGGCAGCTACACCGCCCGCCTGACCGTGACCGACTCCTCCGGCGCGCTCAACGGCACCGCCCAGGACAGCGTCGCGATCCGGATCAACGCGGCGCCGGTCGCGTCGGCCGGTCCCGACATCGTCAGCGGCACCACGGTCATCGATTTCGACGCCTCGTCCTCCGCCGACGCCGACGGCGACCCGCTGACCTTCCGCTGGGACTTCGGCGACGGTTCCGAACCGGCCGGCGGGGAGCGGGTCACCCACGCCTACGCCGAGGGCGGCGCCTATCCCGTGACCCTGACGGTGGACGACGGCACCGGCCTCGCCAACGCCAGGGCCTCGACCGCGATCACGGTGACCATCAACCAGCCGCCGGTCGCGGTGGCGGGCGACAACCGGCAGGTCTGCGCCGGCGACGTGGTGCTGTTCGACGGGAGCAAGTCGTTCGACCCCGACGGCGGGCTGCTGCGCTACGGCTGGGATTTCGGCGACGGGACCGGGGCCGACACGGTCAATCCGACCAAGACATACCGGTCCGGCGCGGTCTATCCCGTGACCCTGACGGTCCAGGACGAGTCCGGCTTCGACCGCGCCAGCCACACCGACCGGCTGGTCGTCGTGGTGGACGAATCCCCGATCGCGGAGGCGGGACCCGACCGCATGGTCTGCGCCAACACCGAGGTGCATTTCGACGGCTCGCAGTCGCGCGACTTCGACGGCGTGGTCAACCGCTTCACCTGGGACTTCGGCGACGGCAACACGGGCGGCGGCGAGAGCCCCGTCCATGTCTTCCGCCGGCCGGGAAGCTACCGCGTGCTGCTGACCATCGAGGGCGACCGCGGCGGCCAGTGCGACAACACCGACACCGACGAGTTGGCGGTCCAGGTCGCCGCCGCCCCGGTGGCAAGCATCGACGCGCCGGCCCGCATCCCGGTCGGCGCCCCCGCCGCCTTCAGGGCGGGGACCGAGGGGGGCATCGCGGCCTATCGCTGGGACTTCGGCGACGGCACGGCGGCGGAAGGGGCCGAGGTCGAGCACGTCTACGCCCAGCCTGGCCCCTATGTCGCGACCCTGTCGGTCCAGCCGGCGGCGGAGGCGACCTCGTGCAGCGCCGTGACGGTCCAGCACCGCATCATCGCCAACGCCCCGCCGGTGGCGGACGCCGGCCCCGACCGGACCGTGGCGACGCGGGAGGAGGTCGGCTTCGACGGCTCCCTCTCCGCCGACCCGGACGGTGCCGTGACCCGCTACGAGTGGGACTTCGGCGACGGCACCACCGGCACCGGCATGGCGGCGCGGCACCGCTATGCCGAGAGCGGCACGTACAAGGTCACGCTGACCGTGACCGACGACGCCGGCGTGGCCAACAGCACCGTCACCGACACCGCGACCGTGACGGTCAACGCGGCGCCCGAACCCGCCATCGCCGTGGCCGGCGGCGCCTGCTTCGGCCGGCCGGTGGCGCTCAGCGCCGCCGGGTCGAAGGATGCCGACGGCGCCCTGGCGCGGTTCGAATGGGACCTGGGCGACGGCTCCCGGGCCGAGGGGGCCGACATCTCCCACACCTACGCCGATCCCGGCACCTACCATGTCCGGCTGGTCGCCGACGACGGGGCGGGTCTCGCCAACAGCCGCCGGAGCGCCGCTTACGCCCTGCACGTCAACCGGCCCCCGGAAGCCTCGGCCGGGCCGGATCGCGGCACCTGCCCCGGAACCCCGGTCGCGTTCGACGCCTCCGGGTCGATCGACTGGGACGGCAAGCTGGTGGAGTACCGCTGGGACTTCGGCGACGGAACCCAGGCCACGGGGGCCAAGGTCAGCCACAGCTTCGCCCAGCCGGGCCTCTACCCGGTCCGCCTGTCGGTGACCGACGATTCCGGCTCGCCCTGCGCGGTGGCGGAGGACGTGGCCCGGGTCCATGTCAACGCCGCCCCGGTGGTCGAGGCCGGCACCGACCGGGAGGCCTTCGCGGGAGGAGCCCATGACGACGTGCTGTTCGACGCCTCGGCCTCGGTCGATCCGGACGGCTCGGCGCTCGACTATGTCTGGGACCTGGGCGACGGGACGACGCGCACCGGCGAGAAGCTCCGCCACGCCTTCGCCCGGCCCGGACTCTACAAGGTCCGGGTAGCCGTCCGCGACCGCTCCGGCCTGGCCTGCGGGGTGACCGAGGGCGGGCTGACGGTCAACGTCCGCGGGCATGAGGAAACCGTGGCCGAGCGCGACGGCGCCACGGCGCGGCGCTGACCGGTGGGGTAGGAGCATCCGGTGCAGATCAGCCTGCGCAACAAGCTCCTGGTCTTCGCGATCGCCATCGCGGTCGTGCCGCTGCTGGTGGCGGGCCGCAGCATGGTCAGGATCGTCCAGGACGAGCTGAAAAGCTCGGCCAACGGCGACTTGGCCGCCACGGCGGAACAGATCGTGGCGGAGATCAACGACCGGGCCGAACGCACCTGGCTGGCGCCGCTGCTGCTGATCCGCAACGCGCTGGACGACCAGCGGCTCGGCGTGCCGGAGAAGATCGCCCTGCTGACCCTGGGCATCACCGACCTGCCCGAGTTCGCGGCCCTCCAGATCACGGTGGAGGGAGCGCCGGTCCCGGTGGTGGTGACCAACGGCCTGTTCGCCAAGCGCCTGTCCGGCGCCGGACTCGACCCGCTGCAGGTGCTGCGCCTGCCGGAGGAGGCGATCCGCGCCGCCGTGGACAGCGGCGAGGTCAACCGGGGCGACGTCAGCCACGTGCCGGCGACCGACGACTGGCTGGCGACCATCGTCTTGCCGCTGCGCTCCCGTTTCGCCGGGGCGCCGGCGGTCCTGTCGGTCCGGATCGACCTGGACCGCACCCGGCGTTTCCTGGAGAACCACCCCTTCGCCAAGACGGGCTTCGTCACCGTCGTCGACCGGGAGGGCCGCCGGGTGTTCGACCCCGGGCGCGGCGACCTGGGCGGCGTCGCCATGGCGGCCGAGGCGCTGGACCTGCTGAGGACGGGCAACCGGACCATCGCCGCCGGACCCTATGTCCGGCCGGACGGCCAGGCGATGCTGGGCGCCTATGCCTTCCCGCGCCCGTTCGACTGGGTCGTGATGGTCGAGAAACGCCAGGAGGATGCCTATCTCGCGGTGGACCGCATGATCGGAAGCCTGTTCCAGTGGGTGCTGGCCGGCGTGGCGGCCGCAGTCGCCGGAGCGATCCTGCTGGCCATCCGGATCAGCCGGCCGATCATCGAGATCGACCGCGTCGCCGGGGAGGTCGCCCGCGGCAATTTCCAGGCGCGCGTCCGGAACGTGCGTTCCCGGGACGAGATCGGCGACCTGGCCCAGCGAATCAACGCCATGGTGGTCGGCCTGAACGAGCGCTTCCATCTGCAGAAATTCGTTTCCGGCGGAACCATGCTGGCGATCCGCAACTCGGACGGCGGGATCAAGCTGGGCGGCGAGCGCCAGCGCGTCGCCATGCTGTTCTCCGACATCCGCGGCTACACCGCCTTCGCCGAGCGGGTCGATCCCGAGACGGTGGTCGAGATGCTGAACTTCTACTTCCAGCACCAGGCGGAGATCGTGCAGCGCCACCACGGCGACGTGGACAAGTATGTCGGCGACCAGCTCCTCGCCGTGTTCCAGGGGGACGACATGGTGGCGAACGCCGCCCGGGCCGCCCTGGACATCCAGGAGGAGATCGCCTCGCTGAGCGCCCGGCATCCGGACTGGAAGCTGTCCGTCGGGATCGGCCTCCATGCCGGGGAGGTCGTGATGGGCGCCATGGGCAGCCTGGACCGGATGGACTACACGGTTCTGGGCGACAATGTGAACCTCGCGGCCCGGCTGTGCTCCCACGCCAAGCCGGGCAACATCCTGCTGAGCGAGACCGTCGAGCAGGCGATCCGGGACTGCGCCGAGTTCGAGACGGTCAGCCTGCCGCCGGTCACGCTGAAGGGCAAGCGGGACCCGGTCCCCGTCTTCGAGGTGTCCCGACGCGCCACCGCGGGGCTGGCAACGCGCCCGCCCTGATCCGGGCGGTGATGGCGCCGGCGATCATCCGCTTGTTGTAGGCGGACCAGCCCGATGAACGAACCGGAGGGTGCGGTTTCCGACCGATTTGAACCATTCCACACGGCCTGCCTTGTTCGAAACCGGCATGGAATGAAGAAAACTGGCCACAGATCACGGCGATACACTCAGATAATCCGGTCCATATCTTTGTCCATCGCCGTAATCTGTGGCAAGAACCTGAATCACGTTTGCGGCGCCCCCGCTGGAACGGTACCCGATCAGGTCGATCCGCCGCCAGGGAACGCCGCATTCCCGGTGGTTCCTCAGGTCAACCAGGCAGTGTGCGCCAGCACTTCGCGGCTGCCGCGCCAGATCATGTCGAGCGCGACGTAGGTGATGATCACCAGGCCGACCCAGCCGATCCAGCGGTGCTTGTGCAGCACGTGGGCGATCATGTTGGCGGCGGCCCCCATCAGCACCACGGACAGCAGCAGCCCGATGACCAGGATCGTCGGATGGTCCTTGGCCGCACCCGCCACCGCCAGGACGTTGTCCAGCGACATGGACACGTCGGCGACGACGATCTGCCAGATGGCGGCGCCGAAGGTCACGCCCCCGGCGGCCGCCGCGGCCTTCGCCTCCATCGCCTCGTCGGGCGCCACCTCGTCCCTCCCATGGGAGCGCAGCTCGCGGTACATTTTCCAGCAGACCCACAGCAGCAGCACGCCGCCGGCCAGGGTCAGGCCGATGATCGCGAGCAGCTGGGTCGTGATCAGGGCGAAGAAGATGCGCAGGCCGATGGCGGCGCCGATGCCCCAGAAGATGACCCTGCGGCGCTGTTCCATCGGCACCGCGGCGGCGGCCATGCCGACCACGATGGCGTTGTCGCCCGCCAGGACGAGGTCGATGGCGATGACCTGTCCCAGCGCCGCGAGTTGGGACCAGAGATCGATGTTTTCCAAAATGTTTCCCCAGAAGGTTTAAGTGAAAGCGGCAAGCGGGGCCGCCGTTGGTGTCATCGCGGCGGCTTCCCCGTCGGTCAGGCGGCGCGGATACCGAGCAACCGCCTGGCCTCTTCGACGGTCGCGGGCCGGGCGGCGTTCTTCGCGCACAGTTCGGCGGCGATCTGGACCAGCTCGGCGTTGCTGCGGGCCAGACGGTCCCTGGCGATGCGGATATTGTCCTCCAGCCCGGTGCGCACGCCGTCGGCGCCCCGCTCCAGGACCCACCGCATCACCTCGCCCTGGAAGCGCCCGATCCCGGCCGCCGTCCAGGTCGCCTCCGGGATCACCCGCTTCAGCTCGCCCAGCAGGATCTCCAGCAGGTGCTCGTCCGCCGGGATCGCGTTCTTGACGCCCATGACGAACTGGACGTGCGGCCGGCTGCCCATCAGCCCCTCGTCGATCAGCCGCCTGGCGCCGTGGATGTGCGACAGGTCGAAGATCTCGATCTCCGGCCGGATGTCGTTCTCCTTCATCCGGGTGGCGAGGTCGGTCACCAGCGCCGGCGCGTTCTCGTAGACGATGGTCGGAAAATTGACCGAGCCGGTGGACAGCGACGCCATGTCGGGCTTCAGGTAGAGGGCGCTGCCGCGCGCCGCCTGGTCGCGCCCGCGCCCGCCGGTCGAGAACTGGATGATCATGCCCGGGCAATGCTTGCGGATTCCCTCCTGGACCCGAGCGAACAGCTCCGGGCTGGAGGACGGCGTCTCGTCCGGGTTGCGCACATGGATATGCACCAGGCTGGCCCCGGCCTCGAACGCCTCGTGGGTCGATTCCACCTGCTCCGATGGGGTCACCGGCACCGCCGGATTGTCCTTCTTGCGCGGCACCGATCCGGTGATCGCGACGGCGATGACGACGGGTCTGGACATGGATTCTTCTCCCTCCTGGGTGCCTGTTCTTGCTTGGGCGCCGCGCGATGTCCGGGCCTCGACCCCGTCAACAGCGGCGTGGGGGCGCTGGTTCAATCGGGAAACCGACGGGAAGATCGAACCCGATGGAGAGGCTGGCCCGGATCACCGGCCATGACGTCCTCCCCGTTCCGCCGCCCCTGCCGTCAAGCCGTTCCCGAAACGCGCGAAGCCGCGAGAACAGACCAGGTGCCGGGCCGCAAAAGTCAATCACGCAGGTTTGATCATGCTCCTGGCCGCCTACCTGCGATAATGACCTACTATCCCTTGGATATGGTTGTCCTACGATGCAGGTTTGGCTCAGCTACTTTTGCGAATTGCTTCTTGGACGCTATACGCCGATCGAGCGGTTGCCGGAGCACATCCGTATTCGGATCCGGGCGCAAGAGCACGAAAGCGAAGTCCTGATCGGTTGGGTCCAAATCCTTTTGGCCTTGACGTTCACAACCCTCTATTCACTGGCGCCGAAGGCGGCCGACAGTGGTGTCGCCGGTTTGCAGCCGGTCCCCTGGGTCCTGGGAATCTATATCACCTTGACCGTCGTCCGGATCGCCTGGGCAAGCGTCGCGACCTTTCGGCCCTGGCCGTTGACGATCTCGGCCGTGTTCGACATGGGTCTGCTCATGGTGCTGATCTGGTCTTTTCATATCCAGTATGCTCAGCCGCCCAGCTTTTATCTCAAGGCGCCAACTCTTCTGTACGTCTTCATCTTCATTTCGCTTCGAGCGCTTCGTTTCGATCCCCGATATGTGCTGATTACCGGCATGACAGGAGTGGTCGGCTGGGGATTGCTGGTGATCAATGCGGTCGTGGGAGAACTCGGGACGGGTGTGATCACGCGCAATTACATCGAATATATGACGGGAAACAAAATCCTGCTCGGTGCCGAGTTCGACAAGATGTTCGCCATCATCGTGGTAACGCTGATCCTGACGATGGCCCTGGCGCGTGCCCGGCGGCTGCTCGTGCTGGCGGTCACCGAAGGCAGCGCGGCCCGGGAACTGGCCCGCTTCTTCGCACCCGAAGTCGCACGGCGCATCACCGGTGGCGGGGAACGCATCGTCGTCGGCCAGGGGGAGACGTGCGAGGCCGCCATCGTCATGATCGATCTGCGTGGCTTCACGCAACTGACCGCCATCCTGCCGCCTTACGACGTGCTTCGGCTGCTCGGCGACTACCAGCAGCGTATCGTGCCCGTAATCCGGGAACATGGCGGATCGATCGACAAGTTCCTGGGGGACGGCATCATGGCGACCTTCGGGACGGACCGGGCGGCGAACAGCTATGCGGCCGATGCGTTGGCCGCGGCCGACGCCGTACTTGACGCCATGGAGGATTGGAACCGGGCTCGTGAGGCTTCGGGCGCGCCACCCCTGGGCTTTGGAATAGCGGTGACGACCGGTCGCGTGATCTTCGGCGCGATCGGCGACGATACGCGGCTCGAATATACCGTGATCGGCGATCCGGTAAACCTCGCCAGCAAGTTGGAGAAGCACAACAAGGCCGAGGGAACCCGTGCCCTGACGACCTTGGACACCTTCGAGCTGGCTCGGCGCCAGGGGTACGCCGGGGATTGCGCCGCGACCGTGCTGGCCGCGCGGCAAGTCGCCGGCGTCGACCATGTCCTGGATCTCGTCGCCCTGTGTGATTCGTGCGATCGCGGCCTCGGCTCATGGGTGTCCGCAGCTTCGTCGCGACCTTGATGCGGCTATCGCCCGAGGTGAAATCGCCTGCCAATCGAGAGAACCGCCAGGATGGACCCGACATGATGAATCTTGACGACGCGACGATCGAGCGTATGGCCGAAGCGGCGGCGGAGGCCGTGGACTGCGTGCGCGTGCTGCGCAAGGGCGGCGACAACCTCGTCGGCGAGGTGCTGCGCGGCAACGGCACCTTCACCGAGTGGGAGCACTACCCGCCGGACGATGTCTACGACCCGGAGACCCACGCCCAATATTACTTCCATGCCCACCCGCCCGAAGAGCGCGGGTGGCACGACTACGGGCATTTCCATACCTTCCTGCGCCCGGCCGGAATGCCGCCCGGCACGCGGCCGGCGCCGGGGAACGCACCGGCGGACGCCGGTGCCGGCGACGAGGCGGCGCTGTCCCACCTGTTCGCGATCTCGATGAGCCGCGAGGGACTGCCGGTTCGCCTGTTCACCACGAACCGCTGGGTGACCGGCGAAACATGGTACGCGGCCGACGACGTCATCGCCATGCTCGACCGCTTCGTCATCGACCTGCCCCGCCCCTCCTGGCCGCTCAACCGCTGGATCACGGCGATGGCCGTTCTTTTCCGTCCTCAGATCGAGGCGCTGCTGCGCGGGCGCGACCTTGCGATAGCCCGGCGACGGACCGCGCACCCGGACACCGACGTCTTCGAGGACCGGGGCCTGGAGATCACCTCGGCGCTCGACATCTCGCTGGTGGACCAGGTGGCGGCGGTCAAGGCCGCCTGGGACGCCCGATCAAGCCGCATCACATCGGCGTGATGCGGGCTCCTGCGATACGGGCGACCGTAACCTGGCGCTCCTGCGGAACGAACCCGGTCCGGGAAGCCGACGCAGGTTTCCGCACGCCAACGAGACGACGGGAGAGAGAGATGACGGGCATGAGGAAAATGATGCTGATCGCCGGGGCCGCTGCGCTGATCGGCGGAGCGGCGACCGTCGCCGGGCCGGCCGGAGCGCAGGCCAATCCCTGCGCGCCCAAGGCGGCCAACCCCTGCGCGGCCAAGGCCGCAGCCAACCCGTGCGCGGGGAAACCGGCCGCCAACCCGTGCGCGGTCAAGGCCTCGGCCAACCCCTGCGCGGCCAAGGTTTTGGCCAATCCGTGCGCGGCCAAGGCCGCCGCCAGTCCGTGCGCGCCGGTGAATCCCTGCGCCGCGAAGTGACCGCGGTCAGGTGACCGCCCAAGTCCGCGGGGACCGGGCACCTTCCCCGGCCCTCGCGGACGATGGGATCGAAGCCGTGCACGCATGCGCATGCTCCACGCCGCGCGGGCGGGAACCCGGGTATGATGCGCACCCAACCTGCCCCGGAGGCCGACATGAAACGCGCTCCCTTCGCATCGACACTGTTCGCATCGACATTGGTCGCATTGACACTGGTTGCCTCCTTGCCCGCCGTGCAAGCGAATGCCCAGACGGATGCCGCGATGGTTGGTGGCGGTGCGCAGCGCTCGGGAACGGTCGTGATCGACACGGACGTTCCCTTCACCGCCTTCGACGACCGGCTGCGTCAAGCCATCAAGGAGAACCGGATGGGCATCGTGGCCGAAGCGAGCGCTACCCGGGGTGCGCAGTCCATCGGCGTCACGATTCCCGGCAACGCGGTAATCATGGTGTACCGCCCCGATTTCGCCGTGCGGATGCTGAAGGCCAGCGTGCCGGCCGGGATCGAGGCGCCCTTGCGCCTGTACCTCACGGAAGCCGACGACGGCACGGCGACGCTGACCTATCGCAAGCCGTCCAGCGTCTTCGCTCCTTACGGGAATGCCGAACTCGATTCCATGGCCGGGGAATTGGACGGCATCTTCGCGAAGATCGTCGCCGACGCGCAGTCCCGATGACCGGCGGCGCCGATCACGCCGCTCACGCAAACGTGTGAAGGCTTGAAGCGCGTTCCGCAGGGGAATCCGGGCATTCTCGTCCGACCGCAACCCCAACCGCAAACAGGGACATGCGGATGGAGATGCAGATGCCGGACGACGATCGGGATCACCTGGCGGTGCTGATGCGCGCGGCACAGGCCGGGAACGCCGCTGCCTATGCACGCCTGCTGCGAGAGGTAGCGCCCATCGTGCGGCGCACCGTCGGAAGCCGCTGGGGCACCGGCCCGGATGCCGAGGACATCGTGCAGGACGTGCTGCTGTCGGTCCACGCCGTGCGCCACGCCTACGATCCGGGGCGTCCGTTCCTGCCCTGGCTGCTTGCCATCGTCCGCAATCGGGTGGCCGACGCCGCCCGCCGCCATGCCCGGCGGGCAGTCAGCGAAGTGGCGATCGAAGCCCCGCCGGAAGCCTTTTCACCCGAACACTTCGCCGGTGACGCTGCGGGTACGGATCGGGAAGGCATAACGTCCGACCGCCTCCGGATCGCGATCGCCGACCTGCCGCGCAGGCAACGGATCGCGGTCGAGTTGCTGAAGGTTGACGAAATGAGCCTCAAGGAAGCCGCCGCGGCGACCGGCATGAGCGTTGCCGCGCTGAAGGTCGCCATGCACCGAGCCATCAGGTCGTTGCGCGCGGCGCTCGGCAGGGGAGCCTGACGCCATGCGGACAGACGATCTCATCCTGCGGCTGTTCCATGCGCAGGACGCCAGCCTCATGGTGCTGTTCTGGCAGTTCGGGACGGTGGCGCTGCTGACCGCCATGCCCTGTGCGGCGGGACGCCGGATCCTGCGCTGGCGGCATGCCGCGAGCGCGTGAGGAGCCTTTCCCGCGCCGGTGGCCTGACCACGCCGGACCCCATCGGCAACCCCGGCGAGGGCCTGGGCGGCGTCCCGTCCAACGCGACGCACGGGTCGGTGACGCCGAACGACAGCCTGATCGCCGCCCAGGCCATCGGCTGGATGCGGAACCGCATCAACAAGGAGAACGTGAAGGCCCAGCTGCGGGAGAATGCCGGCGCGGAACAGGGCGCCGCCGCCGAGGCCCGCATCGAGGCCGAGCGCTACACCGGCCTCTTCAAGGAAGCGGACCTGACGCCGGCGCTCGCTTACGGCGTCAACATCGTGCAGCAGGAGACGCCGCCCGACTGCCACTATGCCCTGCCGGAAAACTGGGAATCGGCCGGGCAGCTCGCGTCCAAGCCGAAGCTGCAGCGCTATTTCCGCACCTGGTCGGACGTGATCTGGGGCGGCATCAGCGACGACGGGTCCGGGACGGGCTTCAAGGTCGTAAAGTCGGACCTCCCGGGCCAGGGCGCCGCGTTCGCGCCGTTCGACTACTGGATCAAGGCCCAGAACGTCTATAACCAGACCATTCTCGAAGTGGACCGCCAGATCGGCCAGTTCCTGGGCAACATCCCGCCGGGGATCCGCGAAAATTCGGTCGTGATCTTCACCTCCGACCATGGCGAATACTCCAGCGCCCACGGACTCCAGGGCAAGGGCGGCGTCTACAGGGAGCCCGTCCAGGTTCCCCTGATCGTCCGCGATTTCACCGGCCGGTACGCCCGGTTCCCGGAGGTCCCGCGCACCCATCTGACCTCCAGCGTCGATCTCGTGCCGTTCTACCTGTCGCTCGCCACCGGCGGGAACGACTGGCTGAAGGATCCGACGCTCCACGCCCTCTACGGCAGCCGGGCCGACCTGTTCACGATGCTGTCGGAACCGGGCGCTCCCGGCCGCGCCTATGCGCTGCATTCGACCGACGAGATTTACCCGAACGTGGACAATTACTGGCGGGCGCCGGAGCATGCCGTCGGCGTCATCACGGAGACGGGCAAGCTCGGCACCTATTCCTTCTGGAAGACGAACGAAGCCACTCCCCAGCCGGAAGGGATGGAATACGAGTACTACGACTACCGCACGGAACGGGGCCGGCTCGAACTGGACAGCCAGCCCGACCATCCGGAAGCCGACGCGCTGAAGAAGCTGTTCTTCGCGAAGCTGGTGCCCGACGAACTCCAGAAACCCCTCCCTGCCGAGTTCGTCGAAGCCCGGAACGAAGCCATGCAGACCTACTGGACCTAAGCAAGGAACTGAACGAACCGCAGGTCCGGGAGCTGCGGGGCTCCCGGGTCTTGCTCCGGGTCACTCGAGCCGACGCTCCGGGCCTGCTCCTCCATGAACAGCGGCGTCAGCCGCCATTCCGAAGGACAATATCGGTAACCGTGACGCTGGTGCTGCCCGTCCGGAACAATTCGAAACAGGTCTTGTCCGAGATCGCCGTGAATTCGTAAACGTTCGCTCCTTTGACGAAGCTGATGCCTTCCCGGCAGATGACGGACTCGTCCCTGGCGTAGCCGATGCCGCATTGTTCGGACTTGACGAAGCCTCGCCTGCCGACAGTGATGTAGCCGTTGTAAGGCTTTTGCGGCCACGCGATCTTGTTTCCATTCCGGACCGCGCCCGCAGGGAGGCCTTTGCAAGGATACACGAAGTTGGATTCGGCCGGCAGGCCGGGCGCCTCGGTAACGTAGACATCTTTGAAAGTGATGGGGAAAACCGGAGTGCCGGTTTCGGTAAAATAGTAGGTCCATCCGCATTCCCGGTGCACCAGCGGTAAGTGCATTTCCACATCATGTTTTCTCCGATGTCATGCGGCCTCCAGAACCCGATAGCGCAACAGGTCGAAGCCAGCCCGCCCGCACATGGTACGCTTGATCGTCTTGAGCCGACTGACCTGACCTTCCACCGGGCCGCTGCTCCATGACAGCGACAGCCCGGCACGAACCGCCGCCAAGTCCCGTTTCAGGCCGCCGGCAAACCCGGCCAGCGCCGTTCCCTGCGCTGCCGCGAGCCACGGATCTAATCCGTCGGCCCGCCTCTCCCGCACCATCGTACGGAACTCCCGCGCCAGCGCGATCACCGCGGTCAGGTCCGGCGATCCGGCAAGCAGCGCCTCGACGAACTTCCCTGCGGTGTCGTCGATCTCGTCGGCATCGGCCACCACCAGCCACGCCGCGCGCCGGCCGGAGGGTGCTTTCCAGGCGGTCGCGGACGACGCCGCGTCGGCAGACCCCGCACCGGTGCCCCGCAACCGGCGCCGAACCCATTCCTGCACGGTCTTGGGCCGGCCCGAATAGCCCCGGTCACGGATTTCCCGCCACAGCCGGGCGGTGTTGGTGCAGCCCTCGGCCCAGCGCTGCCGCAGGTACTCGGCATGGCGGTCGATTGTGCTCCCATAAGCCGGTTTGCTCCACGACGGAGGCCGGCCCGCCCGCAGCCATGTCCGAATCGTGGCACGGTCCAGGCCGGTGCTGCGGGAGATAGCACTCTGGGACCAGCCGCGGGCGTTCAGTGCTGCAACTTCCTCGAAACGGGCCTGCCGCGCCGCCCGCTTGTCCAGCGTGCGCTGCTGGCTGCGGGTCAGAGGCCGGGACTCCGGCGGAGCGTTGGGAACCGGAACCGTCGTCACCGCCGTGGCTGCCTTGGTCGCAGTGCGGATGGCCCGGTGATGCCGGTCGAGAACGCCGGCCAGGGCGTCGCCGAGATTGCGCAGAAGATGCCAACGGTCAGCCACCTGGACCGCGTCCGGGGCGCCGGTCCGGGCGCCGTCGGCATAGGCACCGGCCCGGTCTCGGGCGACGATCTCCACGCCGGGGTGTGCCTTCAGCCAAGCGGCGACTGTTTCTCCGTCGCGATCGGGCAGCAGGTCAATGGGGCGGCTGCGCTCCAGATCGACGATGAGGGTGCCGTAGCGCCGGCCACGCCGCCAGGCCCAGTCATCGATGCCGACGACGCGCGGGGACGGTGCCACCGGGAGGGGAGCCGCCCGGATCAGGCGCAGCAGGGTGTCGCCGCTGACCGGCATGGCGAGCCGGTCCGCCAAGCGGGCGCCCGACTCGCCTCCGGC
Source organism: Skermanella mucosa (assembly GCF_016765655.2). Classification (NCBI taxonomy): domain Bacteria; kingdom Pseudomonadati; phylum Pseudomonadota; class Alphaproteobacteria; order Rhodospirillales; family Azospirillaceae; genus Skermanella; species Skermanella mucosa. The sequence continues at coordinate 215,469 of NZ_CP086109.1, read as the reverse complement.
ATGCAGGGCGATGCGGCGCTGCGCCTCGGCGAGGCGGACGGTCCGCCGAACCCTCGGCAGGGCCACCTCCGGCAGGCGCTCGGCGAAGATCCGGCGCGGGCATCCGGGGGCGGAGCAGCGAAAGCGCCGGACCTGAAGATCGAGATGGCCTATCCGGCCTTGCCAGGGGAGATCCCCAAGATGCCGGATGTAGCGGCTGTGGACGCGACGCGAGCGGCGCCGGCACAAGGGACAGGACGCTGTGGCGGCGCGAGCACGAACGGCGACGACGACACGATCAGGGTGGACGACAACCTGCTCAACCGCGAGACCGGCAGGGAGCAGGGACAGCAACGAATTGGACACGGAGAAGACGGCACTCTCGGGGAAAAGCGTTTCTCCTCATATGGTTATCCTCACCCTCTGGCGCACTCGCCCTGCACCGGGAATGCGGATGGACCAAATAGTAGAGCCAGGACCGTCTGTCCTGACCGGGAAGCTTGGCTGCCTCGACACGCTCCATCGTGATCGTGCCGATCGAGTATCCAAGCCGGTTCCTTGGTTCCAGCATGAAAGCCTGGTACTGCGTCGTCGTGGTGACGTTATAGAAACCTAAGTTCTTGACCGACCCTTGCGGCTGAAAGCAATCGCCGTGGGTTCCGTTCAGTGAACCTTTGATGTTCTCTATCCGGCAGTTTTGCATGATGAAGTTACCACTGGATGCACCCGGCTCGTGAAAATAGCCTACTCCATCCTTAGAGCCGACACGGGCATGGTCGACATGAATACCTTCAATGTAAACCGTACCGTGGTTGCGAGTGAAATTCAGTGTACCGACCGCGCTGCCAAAGTAGTTGGGAGCGAATTTGCCACCGATCAAGACGATGTTCCGGCCGCCGACGGTTTGGAGACGGTCATGAGTCCAAGGTGTTGACTTTGGCAAAAAGACCACATCTTCCGTCGCGCCGAATGTCCAAATTTTCTTGTCAGCGGCAACTTTATTCAAGTCTATGACGGTCGGATTGTTCAGGAAGGGTGGCAACCACCGAATGGCCGATTTGGTAACCCGGAAAGTACCGGCGGTGCTGCTGGCGGTCCAACAGATCCTGTATCTGTTGCCTGCCCGGGTATGGAATACCTTACGAGCGATCGTGGTCAACCTGCCCGTAGCTGTGACGGCGGTGGCAGCATTGGCAGCGGTCGTTTCGGATTGGAAGCCGCTACAAAAAGAGAACGCAAGAGCGGCTTGAAGAAACGTCCTACGTTTCATCTTTCTCACTCCAGGTAGCCACTGAGATTTACAGCGTGCGATGCCGCGCACAATGCGCTCAAGAGTGCATTCTGCCAGAGATCGCAGCCCGATCTCTACGTGGTCATGATTTTAACAGATCAAGACAGTCCACAGGAACTACATGGGTCCTCATCGAGTTCCTGATTCATCCCGCCAAGAAACTTAGGGGACGGTTTCGATCTCATCGGATTGTGATGACATGCACACACTCCTTCCAAGTGAAGTGGATTTTTTTGATTTCAATCACTTCAAAAAAGATCAACCAGTCGAATTTTAATTTCTGAGCACGTTCTTCTGAGTGATTGCTCACGGGGTTGGCGAAAAGGGTTGCGCTGCGGCTTGGAATATGAGTCAAGGATGGGATGGAGAAACCGCCGCGTTACCGTCTGAGTGAGGCTGAGAAGGACGCCCTGCTGGTCGAGCAGGCGGCGCTGATCGAGCGTCTGGCGGCGCGGGTTGCCGAACTGGAAGCGCTGATCGGGAAGCCGCGGAAGACGTCGGCCAATTCGCACATTCCGCCGTCGCAGGACGGCCCCGGCGGTGCGTCGCGTACGGCGGACGCCAAGCGCCGGCGCAAGCCGCGGCCGTCGCGCCCCGGAGTATCGCGCCCGCTGGCCGACGATCCGGACCGGACCGAGCGCCGCCTGGTCGAGGGCTGCCCGCATTGCGGGACGGCGGTGCCCGAGAGCGCCCAGCGGTGCCGGCACCGCTACGACCACATCGACCTTCCGGTGATCCGCCCGGTGGTGACGCGGGTCGAGCTGTTCGGCGGCCGGTGCGGCGATTGCGGGCGGCGCTACCGGGCCGCCCCGCCCGCCGCCATGCCGCCGGGCACCCCGTTCGGACCGGGCATCCGGGCACTGCTGGCCTATCTGCACCACAGCCATCATGTCGGCTTCGAGCGGCTGTCGCGGATGCTGGAGGAGTTGTTCGGACTGACGATCTCAGAGGGCGCCATCGCCAATGCGTTGCGCCGCATGGGCACGGCGTTCGACACGGCCTGCGCGGCGATCAAGGCCAAACTCCTGGGGGCTTCCGTCATCGCCTCGGACGAGACCACGACGCGGGTCAACGGCGTGATCCACTGGCAATGGGTGTTCCATTCCGGGCAAGCCGTGCTGCACACCATCGCCCCCAGCCGCGCCCGGGCGGTGGCCGCCGGGATCCTGGGCGGGCATCGGCCCGAGGTCTGGATCTCCGACCGCTACGCCGGGCAGCAGGAACTGGGACGGGTCCACCAGGTCTGCCTGGCCCACGTTCTCAGGGACGTGCAGTACGCCATCGACTGCGGCGACACCATGGTCGCACCCAGGATCCGCGATCACCTGCTCTGGGCCATCCGCGTCGGCAAACGAAGACCGGGCCTGAAGGACAGCACGCTTGCCGCCTACGCCGCAAAGGCCGAGCGCGGCCTCGATGCCCTGGTCGGTACCCCCGCCGCCCATCCGGCCGGACGCGAGTTGCAGCGGCTGGTCAAGGCATGGCGCGGCAAGTTCTTCGTCTTCCTCGCCGACCGCCGCGTGCCGCCGACCAACAACGCCAGCGAGCAGGAAATTCGCCCGTCCGTGGTCTTCCGCAAGGTCACCAACGGCTTCCGATCCGACTGGGGACCCGGCATCCACGCCGGGTATCGATCCGTGACAGGAACGGCGCGTCGGCAAGGTCAATCCGCCTGGACCGCCGTACGCCACCTCGTCGGTGGAACCTTCGCCGTCACCTGACGGCTCGCGATCCGCCAACCCCGTGAGCAATTACTCTTCTGATATAGGAACTTAAATTTCGTACTTTTCGACGTTTGATTGATATACCAAAAGGTTTATTTATTGCCAAATCCGTCACTGTGTGACGGCTCGCATTTGAATGAAGAGAAACCATATTACATCTGTGATTTTTTTAATGTAAAAGAATATCGGTATAGACACCTTTGGCTAGGCGGCATTTTATTCATACTTAAAGGTATATTCCACCAGTCTACCCAATGGCGCAGCTGTAAGGCGCGCCGGCTAGAACTCAGCTCTATCGGCGCGAGTGGCGATCCCCGACGCGGTCAACTCACCTACCGTCATCACGGGGCGATACCTTGGTCACCGTCAACACTGATGATGAGCCCGATGTCGAGTTCCAGGTCGTGATCCATGGATTGGCGGATATCGGCAAAGGCGAGGTGCTGATCCATTGAGCGTCGGGCGCCCAAACGGGCGTATCCGGAACCTCAGGTAAATGGTTTGGAAGCATATCCCGGACGAAAGCCCCGCGGCGAACACCGCGGGGCCGGGTTCAGAACAGGAGAAGTTATGCGGCCCGCACGGTCGCGATGAAGTTCGTCACCTCGATGCGCAGCCTCTCGGCATCCCGCGCCAGCCCTTCCGAAGCGCCGAGCACCTGGGAAGCGGCGGCCCCCGTCTCCCCGGCGGCCTGGGTCACGCCGGTGATGTTCACCGACACCTCGTCGGTTCCCCGCGAGGCCTGGCTGACGTTGGAGGAGATGTCGCGGGTGGCGGCGCTCTGCTCCTCGATCGCGGCGGCGATGGTCGTGGTGATCTCGTTCATCTGCCCGATGATCCTGCCGATCCCGTCGATCGCCGCCTGGGCGCCGCCGGTCGCCCCCTGGATCTCGCCCACCTTCGACTTGATCTCCTCGGTCGCGCGGGCGGTCTGGGTCGCCAGCGACTTGACCTCCGAGGCCACCACCGCGAAGCCCTTGCCGGCCTCCCCGGCCCGCGCCGCCTCGATGGTGGCGTTCAGCGCCAGCAGGTTGGTCTGCCCGGCGATGGTGTTGATCAGCTCCACCACCTGGCCGATCTGCTCGGCCGCCTGGACCAGCACCTTCATGGTCTCGTTGGTCCGTTCGGCTTCCGCCACCGCCTGGCCGGCGATCTGGCTGGAGCTGCTGACCTGCCGGCCGATTTCGGCGATGGAGGAGGACAGCTCCTCGGTCGCGGCGGCCACGGTCTGGACGTTGGCCGAAGCCTGTTCCGACGCGGCGGCCACCGCCGTCGCCTGCTGGCTGGTGGTGTCCGCGGTATGGGTCATCACCGCGGCCGTGCTCTGCATCTCGGTGGCGGCGGAGGCCACCGTCTCGACGATCCCCTTGACGCTGGCCTCGAAGGAGTCGGCGAGCTTCAGCATCGCCGCCTTGCGCTCGGCGGCGGCCCGCGCCCCGGCCTCCCTGGCTTCCCGCTCCATCTCGCGGGTGCGGATCATGTTGTCCTTGAAGACCTGCACCGTGACGGCCATCTGGCCGATCTCGTCCTTCCGCCCGACCGCCGGTATCGCGACATCGGTATCGCCGCCGGCAAGCCGCCGCATGGCATCGGTCATGGAGATCACCGGCACCGCGATACTGCGCCCGATCAGCCAAGCCAGCACCAGCCCGATGGCCAAAGCGGCACCACAGAACGCCAGCGCCGCAGTCTTGGCGGTCGCCGCGTCTTCGGTCGCTGCGGCCTGCACCGCCGCCCGCAGGTCTTTGGAAGCGTTCAGGATGACCTCCGTCTTATCCTGAAGCGGGGCCATGGTCTCGGCCATCCGGTCGACGGCGGCTTCGATGTCCAGCGTCAGCCCGGCGATTTCCGCGAAACCCTCGGCGTAGTCCGAGAGCAGTTTCCGCGCCTCGCTCAGCCGTTCCGCCTGTCCCGGAGCCAGCGACAGGGCCGTCAGTTCGGTGAGCTGCCTACCGACTCCGTCGAGTTCCTTGGCGACGCGGTCGGCCTCCTCCTTCTTATTCTTGGAGTCCAGGAAGCGTGCGGCGACCACCCGCGCCAGAAGGAAGCTCTCGCCGGCCTGTGCCGACTTGGCGATCGTTTCGGGGCTGCCGCCATTGATCTCCGCGACACGCAAGTCGGTCAGGACCTTGCGCAGCTTGGCGCCCAGGTCGGTCAGGATCTGTGCTTCCTGGGTGGTCTTGCGTGCGTTCTTCTCAACTATGCTCTGAAGGGACGAGCTGTAGAAGGTCTTCATATCCAGGATTTCTTCGACAACCCTGATGTTCTCAGGCATCGTCATCAAGGCCCTCGCGGCGGCCAGGGCATCGTCGGCGAGGCGCCACTTCGCCTCGAAGTCGGCGACATGCTTCTTGTCGCCGCTCTCGATGAACTGCCGGACGGCCAGACGGGCCTGAAGGATCTCCGACTCCGCGTCGGAGATGCTGCCCGCCACATTGGTCTGGACCGTGTAGTTGCGGAGGTTGTTTTCACCGTCCTGGGCGGAAAACCAGAACAACCCGCCGAGACCGATCAGAACGGCGAGGAGGGCACCGAAGCCGGCATTGATTTTGGTCTGGGTCTTCAGATTGCCGAAGAAATGCGCCGGACCCTGCCGCTGCGTTGTTGAAATCGTATTCACTTGCGCCTCGCATGATTGGCGGCTCATCCGACGAGCCGTCCCTTGACCGAAAAAAGACAATTCGCGGCACGAGTCGACACGCCTGCCACCGAAGCCTTGATGAGGTCCCATTTAGAGAGCATGAAGCATGCCAACTCGAAGTAGATAAAAAGCGATATATGAAAGTTCATATTATTTCTGTGTTTGGCTCCTCAGGCTCCGGGAATGACAGAAAATCGGCACAAGATCGTCAGCCCTTATCAACGATCGAAGTGATTTATTTTTTGTTAATCTTACAAAACCTCGCATACTGCGAAAAAGCCAAGTGCTGGTTCCCGTTTTGCAAATCATGACAAGGCGCATCCTCTCCCATCAGCGCGTCGATCGGCGACCGGTCCCGCAGCATCGCCTTCATCGCCATGCGCACGTCCGCGTCGGCTTCAGCGAACCGCTGGCAACCTCACTGCCGGTAACCTTCGCCGGACCGCCTCGAAGACACGGTCCGCCGGCAATGGGCCTCGACGCCGGCCAGGGTCTCGTATCCGTAGATCGCCGGCTGGCACTTACCCAGCAGGTTCAGGTTCGGGCCGTTCAGGATATGGAGGATGCGGCTCATGATGGCCCTCCGGGGGTCGGTGTGCATTGGTCCCCCAGGGCGACGATGCCCTGCGGCCCATCAACAGCGGATCGCCCGAACTGCCGAGGTGGACGCCGCGTATTCCAGGATCTTCCGGTCCCTCGTGATCATCGGTACGCCAAGTTGCCGGGCGCTCGCGACGAGCATCCGGTCCGCCGGATCGCCGTGGAACGACTCGGGCAGGAAAGAGGATCCGGCGGCCGCGTCGACCGTGAGCGGAACCTGGCGGACTCCCGGCTGGCCGAGAAAGCGATGGATCCACGACACGGGATCGACATCCAGGACGATCCGGCCCTTCCGCACGAGCGTGCCGATCTCCCATGCCGATACCGGCGACACCAGGACTCCGCCCTTGGGGCGCGCCTCCTCGATCGCGTCGAGCGCCTCCTGCGTCATGGGCAGGCCGCCGTCGAGCCACAGGATGGTGTGCGTATCGAGGAGCGGCATCTTTCACCGCCCGCCTTCGACATCGAACTCGTCCTCGTCGAAGGTCGGCTGCGTCAGATCGGCATCGTGCAGGACACTGACCGATCCCCGGTGCGCTCCGAAAAGCGGTGCCATCTCGGTCGGCGGCGGCGTCAATTCCGCCACCGGCTTACCATGGCGCGTGACGACGATCCTGGCGACCTTACGGCCTTCCAGATCATCGAACAGCGCCAGGCATTTTGCTTTGAACTCCGTCACGCTGACGGTCACGACGGTCGGCGGCATCGGTCCATCTCCGAATATGGTCAGATTGATCTGACCATATTCGGCATCTTTCGGCAAGGCCCGTCAGAACTCCAGGCAGATCTTGCCGAAATGGCTTCCCGATTCCTGGTACCGGAAGGCGTCGGCGATCTCGCCCAGGGCGAAGCCGCGGTCGATCACCGGCCGTACGCCGGTCGTCTCGATCGCGCGCACCAGATCGTTCTGATGGCGCCGGTTGCCCACGATCAGGCCCTGCAGGCGGGCCTGCTTCGCCATCAGCACGGCGGTCGGGACCTCTCCGGCGCGGCCGGTCAGCACGCCGATCAGCGAGATGTGCCCGCCGACGCGCACCGCGGCGATGGACTGCGCCAGGGTCCCCGGCCCGCCGACCTCGACCACATGGTCCACGCCGCGCCCGCCGGTCCAGTCCCGGGCCCGCTTGCCCCAATCCTCGTGCTGCCGGTAGTTGATCGTGTAGTCGGCGCCGAGCGCCCGCACCCGCTCCAGCTTCTCGTCCGACGAGGAGGTGGCGATGACGGTGGCACCCATCATCTTCGCGTACTGGAGAGCGAAGACCGAGACGCCGCCGGTGCCCAGCACCAGCACCACGTCCCCCGCCTTCAGCCCGCCGTCGACCACCAGGGCGCGCCAGGCGGTCAGCCCGGCCGTCGTCAGGGTCGCCGCCTCGGCATGGCCGTAGCCCTTGGGCACGGTTGTGAACCAGGTGGCGGGACGCACCACGACCTCCCGGGCATAGCCGTCAACGCCGTCACCGGGCACGGTGGAAAAATCGCCGACGTCGGCCGGCCCGTCCTGCCACTGCGGGAAAAAGACGGAAACGACGTCGTCGCCCACCGCGAAGCCGGTCACCCCCTCGCCCACGGCCTCGACGGTGCCGGCGCCGTCGGACATGGGTATGCGCCCGTCCGCCGTCGGCATCCGTCCGCTCACGACGCCGTAGTCATGGTAGTTCAGCGAACTGGCGCGGATCCGGACCCGGATCTTGCCGGGACCCGGGGCGCCGGGGTCGGGCATGTCGACCAGCTCCAGCCGGTCCAGCCCTCCGGGCGAGCGCAGTACGATTCCCTTCATGTCGTTCTCCTGGATTTCATCGTGTTTCAGGGCAGCGGCGGAATGATCCTGTCGTCCCGCAGCCGGCGGAACAGGCCCTCGAACATGTATTCCGTGTCGATGCAGGCGTGGAAGCCGGCCTGGCGCGCCTTGATCGTGCTGCTGATATTGTCGAAGCCGCTGTTGAAGATGAAATCGCCGAACGCCCAGGAGGCGATCTTCTCATAGACGATCGGCTGCAGCCCGTACTTGGCGACCATGCGGTCCCACAGCGGACCCTTGTCGGTCATGTAGGTCGTCAGCGGCGTCGGCACCGGGTCGGCCCAGTCCATGCCGAACATGCGGGCGATCTTCGGCCACATGTGCTGCCAGCGGAAATAGTCGCCGTTGGTGATGTTGAAGATCTCGTTGCGCGCGGCCGGCGTCCGCCCCGCCCAGTCCGCGGCCTCCGCCAGGATGTCGGCCGACGTGACCTGATAGAGCGCCCGGTACGCCGCCTCGGTGCCGGGAAAGCGCAGCGGGATGCCCAGTTCCTTCGAGATGGCGGCATAGACCGCGATCACCATGGACAGGTTCATCGGGTTGCCCACGGCGAAACCGCACACCGCCTCCGGCCGAAGCGCCGTGAAGGCCCAGTCCTTGCCGCGCTGGCGTTCGCGCAGGTGGTCTTCCTGGTCGTAATAGAAGTTCGGCGGCATCAGGCGCGGGTCGTCCTCCCGCGCCGGCGTCTTGAACGGCCCGAGATCGGCACCGTAGGCCTTGCCGCCCTGGTAGAAGGTGACGTGCCGGAGGTTCGGCGAGGTCTCCTCGACCGCGTCCATCAGGTTGCGCAGGATCGCGACGTTCAGCTCGCTCTTCTCGGCCGCGGTCTGCTTCTCGATATAGGCGCCGAACACCACATGGGTGACGTCGCGGATGCCCGCCACCGCGTCCCGCACCTGGTCGGGACGGGTCAGGTCCACCGAGATCGCCTCGACCCCCGGAATCGCCGGCTCCGTGCGCCTGGCCAGCCCATAGACCTTGGCGTCCGTCTGGCCTGCCAGCCGGATCGCGGCGGCACGGCCGATGACGCCGTGCGATCCGGTGACGATGATCTTGCGTTGCATGCAGGCTCTCCCGCGGTTGGCGTGTCCGCAACGGCAACCGCTTCATGCCCGCCGAGTTCCAGGGTCCGATGCCGATCGCGGCCCCGGCGGTTCCGGCAGTCCCCGGACGGATGCGCCATCAGGGGTAGTTGATCAGCCCTGCGCGGCATCGTAGAGAGGCGGGAGAATAATTCAACGGAGGGGACACTCAGTGTATCGGTCCAAGTTCTACGGACTCATGGTGCTTGCCGGCATCATGGCGGCATCGCCGGCCGGCGCCGCCGACATCAAGGAGCGCAACATCAAGGTCGGCATCGGCCTGAGCGCCGACCATCCCCAGGGCCAGGCGGTCGCCAAGTTCGCGGAGCTGGTCGGCCAGCGCAGCGACGGCAAGATCAAGGTCAAGCTGTACGCCGGCGGGTTGCTGGGCAACGACGTCAGCATGGTGTCGTCGCTCCAGGGCGGCACCCAGGAAATGACGATCCCCGACACCTCGACCCTGGTCGGCATCGCCGGGCTGAAGGAGTTCGGCCTGATCAACCTGCCCTTCCTGTTCAATTCCTCGTCCGAAGCCGACGCGCTGCTGGACGGCCCGTTCGGCCGGAAGCTGATGGCGAAGCTGCCGGAGAAGGGCCTGATCGGGCTGGGCTTCTGGGAGAACGGCTTCCGCCAGATCAGCAACAACCGGCGGCCGATCACCAAGGCGGAGGACATCGACGGCCTGAAGCTGCGCGTCATCCAGAACCCGCTGTTCATCGACACCTTCAAGACGCTGGGCGCCAACGCCCTGCCCATGCCCTTCCCCGAGGTCTACACCGCCCTGGAGACCGGGACGGTGGACGGCCAGGAGAACCCGATGGCGACCCTGGTCGCGTCGAAGTTCTACGAGGTCCAGAAGCACACCGTGGTTTCCAACCACATCTACAGCGTCTGGGCCTTCCTGATGAGCAAGAAGTTCTGGGACAAGCTGACGCCCGACGAACAGCAGCTCCTGACCGAGGCCGCCAACGAGGCGACCGCCTTCGAGCGCCAGACCATCCGCGCCTTCGACGCCACCGCGCTTGAGGAGATCAAGTCCAAGGGCGTCGAGGTGACGATCCTTTCTGATGAGGAAACGGCCAAGCTGCGCGAGCTGACCAAGCCGGTCTCGGACAAGTTCGTCCAGGAGTTCGGCGCGGAAGGCGCCCGCGAGATGCAGGCCGAACTGGAGAAGATCCGCGCCGCGAAGAACTGATTCCCGGATCGGGGGTGCCTGCGGCGACGGGCACCCCCGCCATCCCTCAACCGGAGGGATAACGGGGATTGAAGCCGTACTCCGCCGCGAAGCGCCGGCGCCTCATGTGGGAGATCAGCGCGCGGATCGCATAGCCGACGACCAATCCCAGGATTGCCCCGAACCAGAAATCTTCCATGGCCTCACTCAGCGGCTTCGCAAACGCAACTCGGACCGACGGCGCCGGCCAGGCATGATCCTAACGGAATGGTCGAAAACCGGGCAATCCAGGTGACCGGATTAAAACAACGGGCAGGCGTCACTTCACATGGATGCGCATCACGATATCCTGGTCGTGGTTGCCGAACTCCTTGCCGAAGATGTTGACGCCGCCCGGCCGCTGGGCGCCCTCGTCGATCCCGACCCGCAGGCGGATGGAGTGGTGGTCCAGCAGGCCCAGTTGCGCGAGCGTCACGTTCGACGCCTTGGTCCCGTTGACGCTGGTCCCGGCCCCGGAGACCATCCAGGTGGTCAGGTGCCCGTATTGCGAGCCCTCCAGCTTCCACCAGCGGGGCGTGAAGCGGCCCCGCTTGTCGCCATAGTCGCCCGGCGAGGTCCAGGTCCCCACCTTCACGTCGTTGACCCAGATGCTGATGTCCGACGGCCAGTCGCTGTTGGTTCCCGGCACCTCGGACGACAGTTCCAGCGTGAACTCGATCGCCTCGACCTCGGCGTTGAGCACGCGCGCATTGTTGGGGAACTTGTATTCCACGTGGCCGCGCCAGAACCATAGCAGAGACGCCTTCATGCGGCTGGGGTCCAGGAAGAAGTCCGGCACGTCCAGCAGCCCGATCACCCCCTCCGCCGAGCATAGCCCGCACGGGGCCGAAACGCTGCAACTCGTATAGAGCCCGATCGGCATGGCGACCTCGATCAGGTTGCTCTTCTGCTGGAGCGGCGGGTCGTCGAACCGGATCATGATCTCGCCGTAGCGGGCATAGCAGACCTTCTGCCGCCCCTTGTTGGCCTTCATGGCGCGCGTCTCGATCAGGCCGCAGGCCTCCAGCGTCTGCACGTTGGTCGCGACCGTCGATTGCGGCAGCGAGAGCGCGTCGCTGATCTCGTTGACGTTCATCGGTCCCCGGTGGCGGAGCAGGCGCAGGATCTGCATTCTCGGCAGCGATGCCAGCGCCTTGACGATATCGGCGTCCCGGTCGGGGCTGATGCTCAGGATGTCGCTGCTTATCGAAGTCTGGTCGTTCACGTCATGCTCCGGACTGGGCAAGCCACCATATCAAAAAATTCGATACTCATAAATAACTTCCGATCCGATGGTGCGATGCAAACGGCTTTATATATCATATTTCCTGATATATATGGAATTTTCTGTTGACCCATGGTCCGAACAGGATTAGCGTTCGAATCAAGCAGAAGAAAAGAACAAAGCGACCCCATCGCTGGAAAGGGAGGAAAATGCCCATTCTCAGAACGATCGCGTGCGCCGCCGTCGCCCTTCTCATCGGCACGACCGCGTATGCTCCGTCCGCCCAGTCGCAGGACGTCGTCTCCAGCTTGCCCAGGAAAGAAACGCTGATCCTGGAGAACCCGGAAGGGACGATCAAGAATCCGGGCTGGTTCAACATCTGGGCCATCAATGCCGGGGGCCAGTACACCGGTCTTCAACAGCTTGCCATGGACACTCTGTGGTACATCGACCCTGAAAAAGGCCTCGACGGGCCGATCGACAACTCCCTGGCATCCGAGCCCCCAAAGTACAACGCCGATTTCACCGAGATGACGGTGAAACTGCGGCCCGGGATCTTCTGGAGCGACGGGGTCGAATTCACGGCCGACGACGTGGTCTACACCGTCGAAACCCAGATGAAGAACACCGGCATGCGCTGGGGTCCGCTGCTCTCCCTCAACGTGGAGAGCGTGCAGGCGCCCGATCCGCAGACCGTCGTCTTCAAGCTGAAGCGGCCGAACTCCCGTTTCCACGCCCTCTTCACGGTGCGCTTCAACGCGATCTGGATCATGCCGAAGCATGTGTTCGAGCAGGCGCCCGACCCGATGCGGTTCGACTTCAACAAGCCGGTGTCGCTCGGGGCCTATGCGCTGCACAGCTTCGATCCCCAGGGCAAATGGTTCATCTGGCAGCGCCGCGACGACTGGCAGCGCACCACGCTGGGTCGCTTCGGCGAACCGGGACCGAAATATGCCGTCTACATGGACGCCGGCCCGCCGGACAAGCGCGTCATCGCGCAGATGAACCATAATCTCGACGTCGTCCACGACGTGGCGCCGGAGGGCATGTTCACCCTGGCCAAGCAGTCGAAGTCCTCGCGCGGCTGGTTCAAGGACTTCCCCTACGCCCACCCCGACCCGACGCTGCCCGCCCTGCTGTTCAACCACCAGCGGCCCGAGTTCCAGGACCGCGACGTGCGCTGGGCGCTGGCCCTGCTGATCGACATCAAGGCCGTCTCCATGGCCTCGTACCGGGGGGCCGCGACCATCTCGGCGATCGGCATCCCGCCGACCGGCACCCACCCCGACGACTACCACATCCCGATGCAGGACTGGCTGAAGTCGTTCGAGCTGGATACCGGCAAGCGGAAGATCAAGCCGTACGATCCGACTATCGGCAAGCAGATCGCCGACATGCTGCGCCCTTCCATGAAGGAGCAGATCCCGACCGACCAGGCGAGCATCGACCGCTCGTTCGGCATGGGCTGGTGGAAGCCCAATCCCCAGGCGGCGCAGGAACTGCTGCAGAAGGCGGGATACACCAAGCGCGGCAGCAGCTGGTACACGCCGGACGGCAAGCCCTTCTCGATCCGGGTCATGGTCGAGGGTGAATCCCGCCCGGTGATCACCCGCGCCGGCACCATGATCGCCCAGCAATGGCGCCAGTTCGGCATCGACGCCAAGACCGACCTCGCCCAGGGCACCATGCTGGACCGGCGCAACGCCGGCGACTTCGACACGCTGATCAGCTGGAGCGTCGAGAGCTACGGCGGCCACCCCGACCTGGCCTATTTCCTCGACAGCTGGCACTCGGACTACGTGGCCGCTCCGGGCAAGATGCAGGCTCCGCGCAACTACATGCGCTGGGCGTCGCCCGAGCTGGACGGGATCATCGAGAAGATCCGCGGCGTCTCGTTCGACGATCCGCGCTCGATCGAGCTCGGCCGCGAATACGTCAAGCTGGCGGTGCGGGAGATGCCGATCATCCCGCTGATGGCCTACAACGTGTTCGTCGCCATGGACGACACCTACTGGACCGGCTACCCGACCGCCGAGGACCCCTACGCCAACCCGGTGCCGAACTGGGGCAATTCCCGCTACATGATGGTCCGCCTCAAGCCGAGCGAATAACGGGCCGAGCGAATAACGGGCCGAACGAATAACGGAGGGTGCGCGTCCCGCGCACCGGGGCGGCGGGACGCCGCCCCTCCCGGACCCCGCGTTTCCGAGGACCAATCCCATGAGAACCTACGCCGCCTACCTGGCGAAGCGTCTGATGCAGTTCGCGCTGGTCGTCTTCATCGGCATCAACCTGACCTACCTGATCTCCCACTCGACGCCGATCGACCCGGTCGAGCAGACGATCTCCGCCCTGACCTCGTTCGGCAACACCAGCCCCGAAGCGATCGAGACCATGCGTCAGTCGCTGCGCGAACTGTACGGCATGAGCGGCACCCCGCTGGAGCAGTATCTCTCCTTCTGGAGCCGGATCGCCGTGGGCGACTTCGGGCCGTCCCTGTCGGCCTTCCCGACGCCGGTCTCCGAGCTGATCCTGCGGGCGCTGCCCTGGACCATCGGCCTGCTGGTGGTGGCGACGCTGATCGCCTGGCTGCTCGGCAACCTGCTGGGCGGGCTCGCCGGATACTACCGCCGGAACAGGGTGCTGAAGGCGCTGGGCCTCGTCGCCATGGGCCTGCATCCGATGCCCTACTATGTCGTGGCCTTCGTGCTGCTGGTGCTGTTCGGCTTCCTCTGGCCGGTGCTGCCGATCAGCGGCGGGTCGGGCATGGCGGTCCAGCAAGGCTTCAGCTTCGCCTTCGCCTACAGCGTCTTCATCCATTCCCTGCTGCCGGCGCTGTCGCTGGTGCTGGTCGGGATGGGCGGCTGGTTCCTGGGCATGCGGGCGCTGGTCTCCAACATCGTGACCGAGGACTATGTCGTCTATGCCGAACTGGGCGGCGTGGACCGGCACCGCATCCTGACCTCCTACGTGATGCGGAACGCCCTGGTCCCGCAGGTCACCGGCCTCGCCATGTCGCTGGGCGCCATCTTCACCGGCGCCATCATCACCGAGGAGGTGTTCGGCTATCCCGGCATCGGCTCGCTGCTGGTCGATGCGGTCCATGCCGGCGACTACAGCCTGGTGCTGGGCGTCACCTCGGTGTCGATCGTCGCCGTGTCCACGGCGGTGCTGGTCATCGACCTGCTCTATCCGCTCCTCGATCCCCGCGTCCAGGTGGAGTGACCGGCATGTTCAAGATCATCCGCGACCTGCTCCGCTTCAACATCGAGTTCGCCGTCGGCACCCTGATCACCCTGGCCATCGTCGGATTGTCGGTGCTGTCCTTCTTCTCCCCCTACCCGGCGGAGGACATCTACGTCGTGGCGCCCGACGTGCCGCCGTCGTGGGAATACTGGCTGGGCACAACGTCCCGCGGGCAGGACGTGTTCTGGCAGATGGCCGCGGCGCTGCGCAACACGCTGCTGTTCGGCCTCGCCGTGGCGGCGCTCAGCCGGGTCATCTCGCTGACGGTCGGGCTGGTGTCGGGCTACATGGGCGGGATGACCGACCGGGTGCTGATGTCGATCAACGACACCTTCATCATCATCCCGCTGTTCCCGATCCTGGTGCTGTTCTACTTCGTCATGCGCGACAGCATGTCCTGGGTGCTGCTGGCGGTGATCATGGCGGCGCTCGGCTGGGCCTACGACGCCCGCCTGATCCGCTCCGTCGCGATGAGCCTGCGGACCCGGGAATTCACCCAGCAGAGCATCTTCTCCGGCATGAGCCCGCGCCAGATCATGACGCAGGAACACCTGCCCTACGTGCTGCCGATCGTCTTCTCGACCACGCTGAACAACATGAATTGGTCGATCGGCATGGAGGTGACCCTGTCGGTCCTGGGCTTCACCGACATCAACACGCCGACCATCGGCAGCATGCTGTACTGGGCCAACCAGCACACGGCCCTGGTCGCCGGCGTCTGGTGGTGGATCGCCTGGCCGGTGATCGCGGTGATGCTGCTGTTCATCGGGCTCTACCTGCTGGCGACCGCCCTCAACGAATATATCGACCCCCGCAGCCGGCTCAGCCGGATGGGAGGCACCGCATGACACTCCACCAGCTCGCCCAGCCGGTCCCGTTCCCGGCCCCATCCCCGGCCGCAGGGCCGGCGGCCCCGGCGCTCCTGGTCGAGAACCTGCGGGCCTACTACCAGACCCGCTGGTTCGGCGTCACCCGCGAGGTTCGCGCCGTCGACGACATCAGCCTGCATATCGGGCATGACGAGATCTACGGCATCGCCGGGGAATCCTCGTCCGGCAAGAGCTCGCTGATCAAGACCATCGCGGGCGCCATCCGCCCTCCGCTCAACGTGGTCGGCGGCTCGGTCAAGTTCGATTTCAGGACCCGCCAGGTCGATCTCTACGCGCTCAGCCCGGCCGAGCGCACCGCGATCCGCTGGAAGCATCTCGCCTATATCATGCAGGGCTCCATGAGCGTGCTGAACCCGCTGCGGCGGGTCCGGCAGAGCTTCGTGGACTTCGCCTTCCGGCACATGGGACTGCCCATGCCGGCGTTCCTCCAGGCGGTCGAGGACCATCTGCTCCGCCTGCATCTCCAGCCCTCCGTGCTCGACGCCTACCCGCACGAGCTGTCCGGCGGCATGCGCCAGCGGGTGGTGATCGCCCTGGCGACCGTCTGCCGCCCCGGCTTCATCATCGCGGACGAGCCGACCACCGCCCTCGACGTGGTGGTCCAGAAGAGCGTCCTGGCCATGATCCGCGAAGTCCAGCGGGAGATGAAGGCCTCGATCCTGTTCGTCACCCACGACATGGCGGTCCACGCCAACCTGACCGACCGGCTGGCCATCATGTATGCCGGCCGCCTGGTCGAGGAGGGCACCACCCGCGAGATCTTCCGCAACCCGCGCCACCCCTACACCACGCACCTGATCCGAAGCCTGCCGCGGATCGGCGACGCGGAGCCGCGCAAGGGCCTGGAAGGCACTCCGCCCAACCTGGCCGACCCGCCGCCCGGCTGCCGCTTCCACCCGCGTTGCCCGATCGCCATGGATGTCTGCCGGCACGAGGTACCTGCCCTGCGCCCGCTCGCCGGCGGCCACCGCGTCGCCTGCCACGCCGTGACCGAGGGGACCTTCCAATGACCCGGCCAATGACCGGCCCCGCAAGCACTGGACCGCTTCTGGAAGTCGACCGCGTCAGCCGCAGCTTCTGGACCGGCGGCCTGCTGTCCCGGCGGCGGGTCGATGCGGTCCGCGACGTCAGCTTCGGCCTGACCGCCGACCGGCCGGAGATCTTCACGGTCATCGGCGAATCCGGCAGTGGCAAGTCCACGCTCGCTCGCATGATCCTTAACGGCCTGGCGCCGACCTCGGGGCATCTCCGCTTCCGCGGCGAGGACCTGTCGGGCATCACGCGCACCCGCGACCGCATGCGCTTCATGGGCCAGGTCCAGCCGATCTTCCAGAACCCGTTCGAGAGCTTCAACCCGCTGAAGCAGGTCGACCGCTACCTGACCATGACCGCGCGGAACTTCACCGACGCCCGAACCCCGGCCGAGACCGACGCCGCCTCCGACCGGGCCTTGCGCAAGGTTGGCCTGTCCCTGGCGGAGGTGAAGGGGCGCTTTCCCCACGAGCTGTCGGGCGGCCAGCTCCAGCGCATCGCCATCGCCCGCGCGCTGATCCCCGGCCCCTCGCTGATCGTCGCGGACGAGCCGGTGTCCATGGTCGACGCCTCCCTGCGGGTGGCGATCGTCAACCTGTTCAAGGACCTGCGGGACAGCCTCAAGGTCTCGATCATCTACATCACCCACGACCTGGCGACCGCCTACTACATCAGCGACCGCATCATCATCATGCAGAAGGGCGAGGTGGTGGAGAGCGGCGACGCCAGGACAGTTCTGTCCAACCCGCAGCACCCCTATTCCCGCCTGCTCAAGGACTCGGTGCTGTCGCCCGACGTCCCGCCGGAGCCCTCCGGCCAAGACCATCCCGCGCGCCCGCAGGAGCCGGCCCGCGCCCGTTCCCACTGATAACAAGATCCATAGTCAGGAGACTTCCCCATGTTGAAGGCTGAGGTTCTGGTCGATCGCGATTTCGCCATCGGCGACACCGATCGGCGTCTGTTCGGCGCCTTCGTCGAGCACCTGGGCCGCTGCGTCTATGGCGGCCTCTTCGAACCCGGCCACCCGCAAGCCGACGAGCGCGGGTTCCGCCGCGACGTCATGGCCCTGGTCAAGGAACTGGCGCCCACCATCATGCGCTATCCCGGCGGCAACTTCGTCTCCGGCTACGATTGGGAGGACGGCGTCGGCCCCGTGGAGAACAGGCCCAAGCGGCTCGACCTCGCCTGGTTCACGACCGAGCCGAACACATTCGGCACCAACGAGTTCATGGACTGGTGCCGGGAGACCGGGATCGAGCCGATGCTGGCGGTCAATCTCGGCACCCGCGGCGCCGACGCCGCCCGCCACTACCTCGAATATTGCAACCATCCCGGCGGCACCGCCCTGTCCGACCTGCGCCGGAGCCACGGCTGGGAGCAGCCGCACGGCGTCAAGTTCTGGTGCCTGGGGAACGAGATGGACGGTCCCTGGCAGATGGAGACCAAGACCGCGACCGAGTACGGCCGCATCGCGACCGAGACGGCCAAGATGATGAAATGGGTCGATCCCTCGATCGAACTGGCGGTCTGCGGCTCCTCCGCCCGCAACATGCCGACCTTCGGCGAGTGGGAATACACGGTCCTCGACCACACCTTCGACCATGTCGAGTTCATCTCGCTGCACACCTACTTCAACAATTACGCCGGCGACACCGCGGCCTTCCTGGCCAGCCCCGACCTGATGGACAGCTTCATCGACGAGGTCGTGGCGATCGCCGACGCGGTCGCGGCCCGGCGCCGGTCGAACAAGCGCATCATGCTGAACTTCGACGAATGGAACGTCTGGTACCGCACCCGCGGCCGGGGCGAGGGCCGGGCCAAGCCGGGCTGGCCGGAGGCGCCGCAGATCCTGGAGGAGGTCTACACGATGGAGGACGCCCTGACCTTCGGCGGCGCCTGCATCTCCCTGCTCAACCATGCCGACCGGGTCAAGTCGGCCTGCCTCGCCCAGCTGGTCAACGCCATCGCACCGATCATGACGGAGACCGGCGGTCCGGCCTGGCGCCAGACGATCTTCCACCCCTTCGCCCAGATGAGCAACCTGGGGCGCGGCCGGGTGCTGCGGTCGCAGGTGTCCTCGCCGACATACTCGGCCCGCTACTACGACCCGCGCGGCAGCCAGGAGCTGTATTATCCGATGCCGAGCGTGCCCTACGTCAAGCTGGCGACCGTCCACAACGAGGAGGACAAGTCGCTGACCCTGTTCGTCCTGAACCGCCACCTGGAGGAGCAGGTCACCCTGGACCTGGACGCCCGCGGCTTCAGCGACCTGGCCCTGGACCACGCGCTGGAGCTTCGCCACGACGACCTTCAGACGGCCAACACGAAGGCGGCCCCCGAAGCCGTCAGCCCGGTGCCGCTCGACGGCGTGCAGGTGCGCGGCGAACGGATCCAGGCCACCCTCAAGCCGGCGTCCTGGAACGTGATCCGCCTCAAGGCCCCGGTCTGAGGGTCTGAAGACCCGTCAGTCCGCCGCCTCGTGAACCGGCCGGGCCGCGAAGCTCCTCGCCAGCCACCCGTCGATATGGCTGGCGACACCTTCCCAGCCCGGCTGGAGCATCATGGAATGCCCCATGTCGGGGAAGAACGTGGCGTCGGTGCCGAACGCCCAGGCCGTCGCGTGGACCTGGTCCGGCGGGAACAGCAGGTCCTTCTCGGCGCCCAGCACCAGCACCGGCAACTTGCGCTTGGGCAACGGCGGAAACGGCACCCAGCCGCCGATGTCGAGGAAGACCCGGCGCGACTCCTCCTGGACCCTGCCCTCGTACCGGGCCGCCTCGGCGCGCGGCATGGAGTCGGAGAACATCGCCCGATACAGCGCCTCGAAACCCATCGCCTCGGTCCCGAACATCAGCATCTGCGACATCTTGTTGAACACATAGGGATCGCGCCAGGCCAGCCCCATGGTCGAGGCCATCAGGCCGTGGGGCGGCGCCGATGCCATCAGGACCCCTCCCGCCAGGTCCGGCCCTGCCGCCAGCGCCCGCTGCACCACGTTGCCGCCCATGGAGTGGCCGATCAGCACCGGCGGGCTGGAGCAGGATTCCGCAGCCTGGAGCACGTCGTCGACGTAGTCGGCGATGCCGAACGCGTGCAACCGGTCCCGTCCCTCGCTCTTTCCATGCCCGCGCAACGAGACGGCGTGCGCCTCGTAGCCCCGGGCGGCGAACCACGGCAGGAACTTCTCGTTCCAGATCCAGGCGCCGCAGAACGCGCCGTGGACGAACAGCAGGGGCACCGGCTTGGACGGTTCCGTAGGGAGATGGGAAATGATTTCCAGGTTCGACATGGCATCCCGTCAGGCGGTAAAGATCCGATCCGCATGGACTTAACCCGCCGGTTCGCCCGATCAAAGCGGATTCTCACCTTCCCCGATATGCGCGTCAGAGAAGCAGGACGTCTTCGAGCAGCCGCATATTGGGTTGCATGAACGGATTCAAGAAGCGGACACCTTCCAATTCGCGGCCATCCTGGAAGTTCTCACTCAGCAGAAACCGGGCTCCGGCCCGCTTGGTGACGGACCATATCATGCCGTCCCAGAACTGGATGCCGTGGTCGCGATGGACGCGCATTGCATCCACGACATCGGCGAACACCGCCTCGCGCACTGGGAAAACATGGCTCCACGCATCCAGGTAGAGGGATGCACGCTCAAGGGGAACATGCTTCTTGCGAGTCGCAACCGCGTAGAACTCCGTCAGTGCCTGAAGCGGTAGCAATCCACACCCTTCCGCACTCAAGCGGCCGAGAAGATCAGCGGCTATGCGATGCTTCTCCGCATCTCCGGTATTGTCCGCAGCGTACAGAAGGATGTTGGTGTCCAGGCCGGCGTGGATCAACGCGAATGCAACTCATCTCGATCAATGCCGCCGGTAAAGCCGAGCGGCAACCCTTCCTGTAGCAGCGCCATCATACGCTGCCGGGCTTTCTCACATCCCACGGAGCCGGGCGATCCCGCCGGGGCGATGACGGCAACCGGCTTGCCGTCCTTGGTGATGGTGACGCGGGCGCCACCCTCGACGTCGCGCAGGACCTTGGAGAAGTTCCGGTTCGCTTCGGTGGCACTGATGAGTCCGTCGGGCATACTTGAACTCACGGTAAGTAGTAAGAAGTACCTACCATAACGCATCCGCATATGGGTGGCAAGTTCATGGGCGATATCGCACCCGATCAGGAAGGCATCAATCCCCTTGATCGCCCAACGATCTTTGCATCGATCGCCCAACAGCGCATCACCGTTCCGAACGTGATCTTCCCCGCGTGCCGGGGTTGAGGATACGCCGTTCCCGCAGGCCGGCGATCGGAAGGAGGACGGAAAAGGAAATGGCGTACCCTATGACCGCCCCCCGGGCCGGGACCGGCGATCCCCGCCGGATCGTGCTGGCCTGCACCATGCGGAACGAAGGCCCCTACATCCTGGAATGGGTCGCGTATCACCGCTCGATCGGCTTCACCGACCTCGTGGCCTGCACCAACGACTGCGTGGACGGGTCGCCCGACCTGCTCGACGCCCTCCAGGATGCCGGCGTGCTGACCCATGTCCGCACCGAAGTCGGTCCCGGCGACAAGCCCCAGCTCGCGGCGTACGGACAAGCCCAGGACCTTCCCGCCGTCCGCGACGCCGACTGGGCGATGGTGCTGGACGCGGACGAGTTCCTGAACATCCATGTGGGGAACGGCAGGGTGACCGATCTGCTGGACACCGTGCCGGACGCGACCGCCTTCCTGGTCAACTGGCGCGTCTTCGGCAGTTCCGGCCACCGGGACTGGAGCCGGGCGCCCGTGTGCGAGCGCTTCACCCGGGCCGCCGCCCTGGCCGACGGGGTCAATCTATCCTTCAAGACCCTGTTCACGAAGATCGACGCCTACTGGTGCAAGCTGATGCCGCACCAGCCCCGTTACCCCCATGATGGCCGGCACGGGGAACTGCGCTACGTGGACGGCGCCGGCGCCGTCCTGCCGGATTATTTCCACGACGAATCCCGGAACGATTTCCTCCAGTCCGAGCCCGGCCGGGTCTCCTGGACCCTCGCCCAGGTCAACCACTACAACACGCGCTCGCGGGACGACTACCGGGTCAAGCACCATCGCGGCGGCGGGCTCGACATCGCCTGGGATCTCGACCGGAGCTGGACCGCCTTCGACCGGAACGACGAGGAGGACATCACCATCCTCCCCAAGCTGCCCCGCGCCCGCGCCACCCTGGAAGCGCTCCTCGAAGACCCCGGGATCCGGAGGCGGCACGAACACTGCTGCCGACTCTACGGCCTGCACGTTGAGAGCCTTCGATCCCGAAACGCCTGAAAGAACCTTCCTTGCCTTCGTCCACCCCTTTCACCTTCGGCATCCCGCTGATCCCGGCGGCACTGGCCGCCGACTGGGACCTGGTCCAGGACCTGCTCGGCCTGACGCTCGCCTCCGTCCTGGCCCAGACCGACCCCGATTTCCGGGTCGTGATCGCCGGCCACGACCGCCCGTCCCGCCTGCCCGACGATCCCCGCATCACTTTCGTCGCCGCTGGCTGGCCGGCGGGGGAGAACAGGCCGGACAATCTCGACAGCGGGCGCAAGAAGCACGCGATCAACGACAGGGTCTTGCGCGACGGCGGCGGCCTGCTGATGTTCGTGGACGCCGACGACTGGGTCGATACCCGCCTGGTCGAGACCGCGCGGGCGCTGGTCACGCCCGACCATGTCGGCGGGCTTGTGGCCGCCGGCTTCGCCACCGACCTCCGGACCCTGCGCGGCGTCGCCCTGCCCCACCCCGCAGTCTTCGACGGGGATTTCCATCGGGTCTGCGGGTCGAGCACCGTCGTCAACCTGCGGCCCGGCCACCCGGACCCATTCCGGCGCGATCCCTACCCGGTCCTGCACGACCATCACCTGTGGCTGGAAACCGCCCGGGAGCACGGCGCCGAGCCCGTCCGCCTGCCGGTATCCGGAACCTATCTGGTCAACACCTCGGCCAACCATTCCGAAACCCACGGCCCCTTCGCCGATTGGCGCCGCAGCTTCAATCAGGGCGTCGCGTCGGCGGGAACTCCGCTCGACGACGCGATGGCGGCGCGGTTCGGCCTGGAACTCGCCCGCATCGCCGCCGTTTCCGAAAAGCTCGCCGGGAAGGGGCGGTGACACCGGAACGCCCGGACTGTTATAGCCCACGCCCCGCTCCACACCGTCCGGAGGCCGCCCCATGGCTGTCGACAGTTCCATCATCCACCGTCTGGCCGAGATGGGCCGCGACCGGGGATACGTCACCATCGACGAAGTGAACCGGGTGCTTCCGGTCGACGGCATGAGCGACAGCGAGCTTGCCCACGCGCTGGTCCAGCTCGAAGAGGCCGGCGTCTCCGTCGAGATCGAGGAGGAACTGACCGGCCGCCCGCGCTATTCCGGCGACCGCGCGGAAATCCCGGAGTTCCGCTTGCCCGAGCCCACCGACGACAACCGGGACCGCGTCGTCCCGCTCCGGCCGCGCCAGCCGGCCGAGGGCACCCGGCCGCTCCCGCCCCCGCCGGAACGGCCGATGGCCGAAGCCGCCGCCGTCACGGCTTCCTCCGCCACCCCGGCATCGACCCATCGGATCGTGATCGCCTGCGCCGCCGTGCTCCTGCTGATCCTGCTCAGCACCTTCCTGCTGACGTAGCCTTGCGGCCGTCCCTGCCCTTCGACAGGTCGTTCACCCGCCCGAGCAACCGCGGCATCCCTGCTCCAAACCAGCTCGAAGAGCTTCCTTGAACAGTTCGAAGGCCGTCGTACCCTGCCGGTCGGGGTAATAGAGGTGGTAGCCGGCAAACGGCTCGCACCACGGCTCCAGCAGGCGGACGAGGCGGCCATCGGCGATCGGCGCCGCCACCAGATCTTCGAGTATGAAGAGGATGCCGAAACCCTCCAGGGCGGCGGCAACCAGCAGGTCGCCATCGTTGAACACCGGTCCGCGGCCTGGTGTGACCGTCACCGCATGGCCGTCGCGCTCGAACGACCAGGGAGACAGGTCGCCATGGGTGTCGCCGTAGGCGATACAGCGATGGCCCGTGAGGTCGGCGGGCTCCATCGGCGCCGGATGGTCGCTCAGATAGCCGGGGGCCGCCACCACCGCGACGCGAAGCGGAGGCCCGATCCGGAGCGCGATCATGTCCTTCTCCAATCGCTCGCCAAGCCGGATGCCGGCATCGAAGCGGCCGGCCACGATGTCGGTCATCCCGCCCTCGACGCATACCTCCACCTCGATGCCGGGGTGGTGGCGCATGAAGGACGGGAGCATCGGCCACAGCAAAGTGTCTGCGGCGTGTTTGCCCGTCGTGATCCGGACGGTGCCGATCGCCGCCCCGCGGGTCAGAGCCAGCGCCGCGATCTCGTCGTCCAATCCGGCCAGTGCCGGCGCCAGGGTGGCGAGCAGGCGCTCGCCGGCAGCGGTCGGGGCGACGCTGCGCGTCGTGCGGGAGAGCAGGCGAAAACCGAGTTGTCCCTCCAGCCGCTTCATGGTCTGGCTCAACGCCGACTGCGTGACTCCGAGCCGCCTTGCGGCCCGGGTGAAGCTGCGGTCGGAGGCGATCGCTGCGAAGACGGCGAGTTCGCCGAGCTGATCCGGACGCATTGATGATTCCCGCTACTGGGGCCTATGACTGATTAGCCTGTTATCTCCATTGTTTAGCATGACTACCTAGCCAGCGACAGTATGGGCGACCAGGAGCAGGCGATGGGCAAGGTTTGGCTGGTGACGGGCGCAAGCAGGGGACTTGGACGCGAGATCACGCGCGCGGCGCTCGATGCGGGCGAGACGGTCGTGGCGACGGCGCGGTCCGCCGACGCGGTGCGCGATGCCTTCGGGGGCGAGCAGGATCGGCTGCACGTCCTCGCACTCGATATCACCGATGCCGAAGCCGCGCGCTCGGTTGCCACCAAGACTACCGAGCGGTTCGGTGCGATCGACGTGCTGGTCAACAATGCCGGCTATGCCGAACTGGGCTTCTTCGAGACGTTCACCGATGCCGCGGTGCGGCGTCAATTCGAGGTCAACCTGTTCGGCACGATGAACGTCGCGCGCGCGGTCGTCCCCCACATGCGTGAGCGTCGCTCAGGCCTCATCGTCACGATCTCGTCGGTGAGCGGGCTGGTCGCCAATGGCGGAGGGACGGTCTACTCAGCGTCGAAGTTTGCGGTCGAGGGATGGATGGAGGGCTTTGCGCAGGAGCTGGCACCGTTCGGCGTCCGCTCGCTCCTGGTCGAGCCGGGGATGCTGCGCACCGACTTCATGGACCAGAAGTCGGCGAGATTCGGCAGCATCGACATTCCAGACTATGCCGAGGCGATCGCGCAGTATCGCGCATTCGTGGAGGGGGCCAATGGCAACCAGCCGGGCGATCCGAAACTGCTCGCGGCGCGGATCGTGGCGCTTGCTTCGCAGGGCGAGGCGCCATCGCGGCTCGTGTTCGGCGATGACGCCCGGCAGTGGGCTGGCGCGAAGGTCGACCAATTGCGGCAGGAGATCGTCCAGTCCGCCGATCGCGCCTGACACGACCGGGACGGACCCGGGAATCGAGACGAGGAGGTATGCGGGAGGCTGACGGACCATGTCTACGGCCGTCATAAACAGGCAACGGATTGCCGCCGGTCAGTGCGATTTCTTCTGCCGGAAACCGTCGTGGCAGCCGGAGCATTCCTGGCCCACCCGCTTGAACTCGGACTGTAGCTCGGACCTCCCGCCGGACGCCGCGGCGGCCACCAGGTCCTCGACCGCCTCGTCGAACCTGCGCATGCGGTCGTCGAACTCGGGGCGCCGGTCCCACACCGCCCTGGTCGCCTCGGAATGGTGTCCGTCGCTGCCGGGCGGGAACATGTGCATCACGTGCTCGCAATGCTCGTGCATCGTCTCGGCCAGCCGCCGGGCCGTCTCCTGGTCGAACGCGGTCTTGCCCGACAGCATGCTGCCCAGCGCCTTCATGTGCCGGCCCATCTCCTTCATGACGTCCATGCGCTGCGCCACCACGCCGGTCGCTCCCTCGTGGGACGCCGCGGCCCCCGCCGCCAGCAGGACGGCAGCGAAGATCGCGGCGGCGCGGAGGCCGGACAGGGCTGCGGGCAAGGGCATGGCGGAAACCTCTCGGCATTCGGGACGGGCTGCCGGGATGACGGCCCAGGCGGCGGTTTATTCCCCACTTACCCTTTCCAGAACGGCTTGTCACATTCCATCCAGGCTTGCGCACGGCTGATGCCGATATCGTTCAGCATATGGTCCGGCAGCCCGGCCAGTTGCCGCCGCTGGCGGGCGCGCTCCCGCCACAGGCTCAGGGTATCGAAGACGAGCAGGACTGCGCGCGGTCCCCGGCGGCCCTCCTCCGCCGCTTCCGCCGCGAACACTCTCCGCGCGGCCAATGACGTTTCCATGACGATCTCCTTCATTCTCCCCTCCGGCATGCCGGCTTGAGGGAGAACCTACCGGGGCCATGTTTCCCCCTGACGTCCTCCGGACCGCTCCGCTGTTTCAGTTGTGTCGGGGATACTGTTGTTGCCTATGGCCGGGCTTGATCCGGCGATCCCCGCGAGGCCGTCGCGCAAACCCGAATCTCGCGTTAATCATTAATTAACCATAAGCCCGCATCCTTCCCCACCAGCGAGACACTCGGCGGGAGGAACGGCATGAACGATCATATCGACGACATGATGCTCGGCGCCTATGTGGACGGCGAGCTGCACCCCGCCCTGATCGGGAAGATCGAAGCCTTCCTCGCCGGCAACGAGGAGGCCCGCCGGAAAGTCGGCGCCTTCCGGGAGATCAACGCCTTCCTCCGCGCCTGCGGATCGGACCTGAGGGACGCCGCCTGAAGGCTCCCGCCCCCCGGTTGCCGCCCCTCAGCTGCCGCCCTGCACCAGCACCGCGATCTCCGACGCGGAAAGCGCCCGGTCGTAGATGCGGGGCTCGTCGATCCGCCCCAGGAAGAGTTCGCCCGGCGCGGCTCCGGCGGCGTTGATGTTGCCGGCGATGATGATCGGGTTGGTGCTTCCCGCGATGGTGCCGGTCAGCGGCGTCGAGAACTGCTGGACCCCGTCCACATAGAGCTTCACCGTGGAGCCGTCGTAGGTCCCGGCCAGATGGATCCAACGGTTGAGCGGGGCGGCACCGCCGAGCTGCGCCGAGACCGTGCCGGTCTTCACCAGCCAGCGGAAATTGTTGTTGTTGAAGCCCAGGATGAAGTGATCCCCTCCGCCGGTCCCCTCCTGCCGGGAGACGATGGCGCGCCACCCCGTCTGGTTCGCCGTGCGCAGCACCCAGGCCGTGACCGTGATGGCCTGACGCGCCTTGTTCAGCGACGTCGATCCGTTGACCCGGACATGGCGGCTGGTCCCGTTGAAGGCCAGGGCGCCGCTCCCGATCCGGCCCGCCACCCGTGTCGGCGCGTTGACCAGCGTGCCGTTGTTCCTCTGCCCGGAGACATCCAGGGCTGTCGTCCCCGATCCCTCGTCGAAGGGCAGCCGCAGGACCAGGGCCGGCACCGCCACGGCGGAATATGTCGCCGTCAGGGTCGCGGCCGATTGCGGCGCGGTGATGGTGTGCGACGCCGCCCCGCCGTCCGACCAGCGCGTGAAGGTGTACCGCGTGCCGGCGACGGTCTGCGGCGGCGCCTCGATCACGTGCTGGAACCCCGCCAGCGTGTCATGGACGAACGGCGTCGTCCTGGGTATCCCGTCCACCCTGAGCTGAAGCCCCGCGGGCGCGGTCGCGAAGCTCAGGTTCACCTTCCGCGGGAACACGGAGACCGTCTGCGACGCCTTGAGCCCGTTCGCCCCGGTCGCCGTCAGCGTGATCTCGTAGGAGGTGTTGCCGGTGTAGTCGTGCCCCGTCCTGCCGATCGCGAAGCTGCCCGTCGTTCCCTTCAGGCCGCTGACCACGGGATGGACATGGCCCTCGTGGCGGAAACTCACCGTCCACTCCAGGGCTGCGGCGGGAAGGTTGCCCAGGGTCGGGTCCCTGCCGGTACCGGAAAAGGTGATCGTGTCGCCGGCGGCGAACTGCGCGCCGGAGACCGGGGCCGTGACGGTCGCGACCGGCGGCACGCCGACATTGATGGTGATCGGGTCCGAGACGACCGAATTGGTCCCGTTGGAAGCCGTCAGGCGGACGCTGTAAGGTCCCCGGACATTGTAGGTATGCGACGGGTTGGCGGCCGTGGACCTGGAATTGTCCCCGAAATCCCAGGAATAGGTGAGGCTGGCCCCCCTCGGGTCGAACGACCCGGCGCTGGAGAAGGCCACCGTGAGCGGTGCGTCGCCCGCCTGCGGCCTGGCCGACGCGACGACGACGGGAGGCTGGTTCGCGGTCGCCCGGATGCGCCGGAGCTTGCCCGCGCCCGGCTGGCCACCCGCGAAATCCACATAGTAGATCGCCCCGTCAACGCCCATCGCCAGGTCGTTGATATTGCCGTACGGCCCGTTTATGGCGCCGTTGGCCGGTTCGAAGTTGAAGACTCCGGTCAATTGGTTCATCGCGTCCACGGTCAGGCGCTTGATCGTGTTGCGCGCATAGTCCGCGAAGAAGTAACTGCCGACATATTCGGCGGGAAACTGCCGTCCGCGATAGACGAAGCCGCCGATCACCGCGGCCTGGACGCCGTCATGGGGGTACGCGTAAAGGGGAGCGGCGACGCCCGGGCCGCAGCTCGCCTCGCAGGTCGGCCAGCCGTAGTTGGCGCCGCGCGCCAGGATGTGGACCTGCTCCACCGCCGTCGCCTGGAGATTGCCGCCGACATTGCCGATGAAGATCCGCCCCGTCACCGGATCGATGCTGGCGCGGTAGGGGTTCCGCAGCCCGTAGGCCCAGATCTCGTCCTTGTTCGGTCCCGCCCCGTCGTGGAAGGGATTGTCCGCCGGGATCGTGCCGTTCCGGTTGATCCGCAGCACCTTGCCCCGCGTGTTGGTGAGGAGCTGGGAGTCGGCCGGAGTCAACTGGTCGCCCGTGGTCAGGTAGATCTTGCCGTCGTTGCCGAACAGCATCCCGCCGCCATGGTGGGCGTTCGACGCGTCCACCGTGTCCTGCCAGATCACGGTTTCCGTTGCCAGGGAGGTCGTGTTCCCGCTCGCCGTGAACCGGGAGATCCTGTTCCGCTTCGGTGTCAGGCTGGTGTAATAGACGTAATATTGCCGCGTCGTCGCGAAATCGGGTGCCAGGGCCATGGTGAGGATGCCGGCCTCGTGCTCGGTATAGAGGTTGGTGATGCTCAGGAAGGGTTGGGCAAGGGGCGTCGGCGAACCCGTCGGCAGGACCCGGATAATCCCTGCCTTCTGGACGACGAAGATCCGCCCGTCCGGAGCCGGCACGACCTGCAAGGGCTGGTCCAGCCCGGTCGTATAGACCTCGTTCACGAAGCCCGGAGGCGGCGTCGCCCGCGAAGCCGACGGCAGGCCGGCGACACCGGACAGGACCAGGAGGGAGAGAAGAACCAGGGTTCCGAGCGCATCGAAAAGCCTGGTCCCGAACCATGCCGGCATACGCATCCCCGAAGCTCCTCTTCGTCTCTCATCTATAGGGATGGAGTTTTCTTATGTAACTACTCACCCCCCTGGCTTTAGCCGGTAACATGCTGAAACTATGCTGGTTTTCGGGTTCTGCAGCCATACCCCATAGTGAAGTAACGGCTCGCGGCTGGTCTCGCCACAAGTATTTGTTTTACTTGATCAGCTGATCCGCCGAAGAGCAGGGCAAATCGTTATTTGATACCGCTTATGCGGAGCGTCGCCCAAATCCAGCGGTATCAATGCGTTACCGGTTGTCAGGGAGGTGAGCAATCACTTTCTTATGGTACTGTCGTTATGATTATGATGTTCCAATTCTAGATTTTCTTGCAAAATGAGACGGCGTCCGAATTCAAAGTTTCTTCTTCAGCCTCATTGATTTCGGATCTTCGTTTTCTACTGCGAGGGAACCCAGTCCAAATTATTACTTTTTGTTTCCCCGCAGCGATATTACATCAATGATAAACTTGATCGGTTAAATACTCTAGGATAGTGCGGATATATGTACTTTCGATACTTGCTAACCTGAAAGTTACCAGTCGGCGCGATGCGACAATCGAAACCGCACGGCATCTCGAGGCTCCAACCCACTGGCTGGAAAATGTCGTGCATGCTATGTGATACCAACCTATGTGCAGGTAATACGGAGCGAGCCATGGCTACCACCGTAACCATCGAAGGACAGGTTACCATTCCAAAGCTGGTCCGCGATCGTCTGGGCATTGAACCCGGGAGCATGGTGGATTTCAAGCTGGACCCAGACGGTCGCGTCGTCTTGGTAAAGGTGGATGCCTCCAACCCTGCGAGGCGGTTCGAAGCTTTGCGTGGCCGCGCCGGACCCGGCCCTACCACCGACCAGATCATGGCATTGACGCGCGGCGAAGGCTGAGATGACACTGATCGATACCAACGTCCTGCTGGATATCGTCACCGACGATCCCGCCTGGGCGGATTGGTCGATTTTGCAACTGGATGCCGCAAGCTTCCGGGGGCCGCTCGCGATCAACGGCGTCATCTATGCGGAATTGTCGGTGCGTTTTGAAAGGATTGAGGATCTGGACGCCGTTCTCGATGAGTCCGGGATCCTTCTGACGGAAATACCCCGCGACGCACTGTTCCTCGCCGGCAAGGCATTCAAGCGGTACCGCTCTGCCGGCGGCACTCGCACCGGCGTCCTACCCGATTTCTTCATCGGCGCCCATGCCGCCGTTTCCGGCATGGCTCTCTTGCCCCGCGACCTTCAGCGCTACCAGAGCTACTTTCCCGGCCTCACCCTGATCGCTCCACGAACATAACGGCAATCCTCCGGATCGGCGGCCGAACGGTGTGAAGTGGCCATCCAATACGCCAAACAAAATAGGGTCAGAGTGATTTTCTCGCCAAGGCACTCCTGGCTGGCTGCTTCCGGTCGGCATCGCAACGGTGGCTACGGAACCACCGTCGCCCCGCCCTGTTGTCCGCACAGACTTTATAAACATCGGAGGAATGCCCATGACCGGTTCCGCGGGGACGCCGTCAACCACCACCAAGCCCGCCACGTCGCAGCCGGACAAGGCCTCCGCCGCGACCACGGAGACGGCAAGGCCGTCCGCCGAGAAAGTCCTGGAAACCGGAACGGAAGAAGTCGGCGCGCCCACCCCGGCCGCCAGATCCCCCGTCAGCCCCGCCACGGGCACCGGCACGGGCACCATGTCCGGCTCCAGCGGCATCGGCGGCGTGGTCGAGCCCAGCCTGCCGCCCCGCTCGTCCGCTCCTTTGACCACCTCTTCGCCCGCCGCCTCTTCCTCCGGAAGCGACGCGGGCATCCGCTCCGGCAGCGTCGCCTCCCAGTACCAGCGACGCAGCGACCAGGCGAACGAGATCGCGGAGCGCGCCCGGCTGAACGCCATGCGGGCCGGCAACTATGCGCGTGACCAGGGACGGCGCGGCCTGAGCACGGCGGAATCGTTCGTGAGGGAAAACCCGACGGCCAGCCTTCTTGGCGCCCTCGCCGCCGGGCTCGTCCTCGGTGCCCTGCTGGCCCGCGGCACCCAGGGCTCGTCCTATCGGACGCGCGATCAGGATTTCGACGATTACGACGACGAGGAAGCCTACACGCGCGACTATTACTACGACTGACCCCGCCGGTACGACTGAACCCGCCGGGGCTGATTTCTGCCGCCTCCCTGCCCCGAACCGCCCTCCCGCCCGTTAAGGGAGAGCCGTTCAGTCCAGGAGGAGGAGAAGAGCCCCGATGTTCGCCCAGACCAAGAAGCGCGCCGCCCCGGCGCCAGGTGCCCGGTGCCTGCCGGCCATGATGGCGCTGGCGGCGCTCCTGCTGGCCTCGGCCCCGGTGCCCGCCCAGGCCGGCCAGCTGTTCGACGCGATCAAGCAGCGCGGCTCGATCCGGTGCGGCGTCAGCACCGGCGTTTCCGGATTCTCGACGCCGGACAGCACCGGCAGCTGGTCGGGGATCGACACCGACATCTGCCGCGCCCTGGCGGCCGGCCTGTTCGGCGACAAGAGCAAGGTGACCTTCACCGCGCTGTCGCCGCAGCAGCGTTTCACCGCCCTCCAGTCGGGCGAGGTCGACCTGCTCTCGCGCAACACGACCTGGAGCCTCAGCCGCGACACCGCGGTCGGGCTCAATTTCGGGCCGATCACCTTCTATGACGGCCAGGCCTTCATGGTGCCGAAGTCGCTGGGCGTCACCTCGGCGACGGAACTCGACGGCGCGACCGTCTGCGTGCAGCCCGGAACCACCACCGAGCAGAACCTGACGGACTTCTTCCGCCGCCACCAGATCAGCTTCGAACCCGTGGTGATCGAGGCCTTCGACGAGATCAACGCCGCCTTCTTCGCCGGGCGCTGCGACGCCTATACCACCGACGCGTCGGGCCTGGCGGGGGTGCGCGCCACCCTGGCCACCAACCCCGACGACTATGTGATCCTGCCCGACCTTGTCTCGCAGGAGCCGCTGGCCCCGGCCGTCGTTCATGGCGACGACCAGTGGTTCGACTATCTGAAATGGACCGTGTTCGCCCTGATCCAGGCCGAACAGCTTGGCCTGACCTCCGACAACATCGACAAGCGGCTGGACGACCCCGATCCCAACGTCCAGCGCTTCGTAGGCGTTTCCGGCGACACCGGCCAAATGCTCGGCGTCGATGCGAAATGGTCCTACAACATCGTCAAGCAGGTCGGGAACTATGGCGAGCTGTTCGAACGCAACCTCGGCCAGGGCTCCCCGCTGAAGCTGGAACGCGGCCTCAACGCCCTGTGGACCGAGGGCGGCCTGATGTACGCCCCGCCCATTCGCTGACGGCGATCGGGCGAGGACGCTCCAACCAGGAAAGCCCGGAATACCCGGACCGCCTATACCCGACGAGACCGCGTGATCGCCGCCCCGCGGCCTGTTGCGGAATGTGTGTCCCGGCTTTCCTGTCGCTGGGAACATGGTCTTGCACGAAACCGAAAACTCCAAGCCCGCGCCACCGCCCGTGGCGCGGGCTTTTCTCTTGCCCTCGATGTCAATTCCTTGCGCCGCACAAGAAGAAAGGCCGCCCCGAAGGACGGCCTTTCCGAATTGTCAAACCACGGTTCGGTCAAGAACCACGATAGACGCTGTATTACGCGTTGGTCTCGCCGGAGGCGATGACCCTGGTCACTGTGACCGACGACCGCGGCTTGGAACAATTAGACACAAGATCACCTCCTTTCTGTTGTTGCGACAGTGACTACTATGTAGAACCCGCCCGGAACCGGTGCAAGCCTGCAAGGCCGGGATTTTTTCATCTTTTCCTGGACGCTCTCCCGGGCGCCCTCCCGGTTACCCATCGCGACCCACCCCCACTCCTTCCGACATCCCTCGGCATGATATTAAGAATCGTTTGCATTTCTGCCCGACATCATGAGAGTAAGTCGCATTCTTATTAAGTGGGGGCATAGAGTGCGCAGACGAGGAGTTGGAGGCCGGCGGCCGAAGGGGACGGCGCTGGGCGCCCTGGTGCTGACCGGGTTCATAGTGCCGGCGCTGGCGAGTGCCCAGGAGGGCGGTCCGAGCGCGGCCGATGCGCCGGTCGAACTGCCGGCCTTGACCGTGACCGGCCAGGGAGAGACGGCGCTGACGCCGGTCACGGGCTATGTCGCCAACCGGCAGGCGACCGGCACCAAGACCGATACGCCGCTGATCGAGACGCCGCAGTCCATCTCGGTGATTCCCGCCGACCAGATCCGGGACCAGAACGCCCAGACCCTGAACCAGATCGTCCGCTATACCGCCGGCGTCACGCCGGAAACCCGCGGCGCGGTATCGACTCGCTACGACCAGCTCACGATCCGCGGCTTCGACGCCGACACTTACTGGAACGGGCTGAAGCTCCAGTCGCTGTACTACGCGGCGCCCCAGATCGATCCCTTCCTGCTGGAACGGGTGGAGGTGCTGAAGGGGCCGACGTCGGTGCTCTACGGCCAGTCCCCGGCCGGCGGCCTGATCAATCAGGTCAGCAAGCGGCCGACCGCGACGCCCCAAGGCGAGGTGGGCTTCGAATTCGGCACCGGCAACCACCTGCGCGGCACGGCCGATTTCTCAGGCCCGATCGACGCGGAGGGCAAGTTCCTCTATCGCCTCAGCGCCGTCGGGCTCAGCGAGGACGGCCAGTTCCGCACGACCGAGAACGAGCGCGTCGCCCTGGCGCCCTCCTTCACCTGGCGCCCGGACGCCGATACCGGCCTGACGCTGTTCGGCTTCTATCAGCGTGATCCCAAGTCCAACTCCTATGGCGGAGTGCCGCCCCAGGGAACGGTGCTGCCCAACCCGTTCGGCAGGATTCCGGTCGATTTCTATGACGGCGAGCCGGATTTCGAGAAGTTCGACCGCACGCAGACATCGGTCGCCTATGATTTCGACAAGCGGTTCGACGACACCTGGAGCCTGCGCCTGAACGGCCGCTGGCTGCGCACCGAGGCCGACTACGACAGCGTCTACGCCAACGGCCTCCAGCCGGACTTCCGCACCCTCAACCGGGGCGTCGCGACCTCGCGCGAGGAGATGGACTCCTATACCTTCGACAATCAGATCCAGGGGCGCCTCGCCACCGGGCGGGTCCAGCACACGGTCCTGGCCGGTTTCGACTATCAGCGGCTGGACGGCAACTACACCCCCGGCTTCGGCGTGGCGCCGTCGATCGATGTCTTCGCGCCGGTCTACGGGCAGCCGATCGTCCGGCCGGACACCAGCCGCACCGACCTGAAGAGCAATCAGTACGGGATCTATCTCCAGGACCAGATCCGGTTCGGCGGTTTCGTGCTGACGCTCGCCGGCCGCCATGACTGGGTGGAAACCGAACGGACCACCGCAGCCGGGGAGGCCAGCCAGTCCGACCAGGCGCTGACCGGCCGCGCCGGCCTGACCTACGTCTTCGAGAACGGCATCGCGCCATACGTCAGCTACGCCGAGTCCTTCAATCCGCAGAGCGGGACCGATTTCGCCGGCAACCTCTTCGACCCGGAGGAAGGAACCCAGTACGAGGTCGGCGTCAAGTACCAGCCGCCGGGAACGGACAGCCTGTTCACGGCGGCCGCCTTCGAAATCACCCGCAGCAATCTGCTGACCAGCGACCCGGAGCGTCCGGGATTCTCCGTCCAGAGCGGCGAGGCGCGGTCGCGCGGCATCGAGCTCGAAGCGAAGATGGCCGTCACCGACCAGTTGGACGTCATCGGCGCCTATACCTTCCTCGATACCGAATACACCGAGGACAACGACGGGCGGGAAGGCTTCCGGCTTGCCGCCGTGCCGCGCCACCAGGCGTCGGGCTGGGCCCTGTACCGGATGCCGGAAGGCTCGGCCCTGGAAGGACTCAGCCTCGGCGGCGGTGTCCGCTACACCGGCAGCACCGTGAACGCGGCCAACACCTTCAAGGTGCCGTCCTTCACGCTGGTCGATGCGGCGGTCACCTATGACCTGGGGTCGCTCTCCCCCAAGCTGGAAGGGGCGGAGGTCTCGCTCAACGCCAAGAACCTGTTCAACAAGGAATATGTCGCGTCCTGCTACTTCGGCGAGTGGTGCGCCTATGGCTACGAGAGGACGGTGACCGCCGGGCTGCGGTATCGCTGGTGACCCGACAGGCCCTTCCTTGCCGACGGCTGCCCTTCAGAATCAATCGGGCCAGCAAGCTTGAACATCGCCGAACATGAATTTCAGGAACAGGAGCATGTGACGAGACATTGAAGGGGTGGCGCGGACATCGGCGAAGGGGAACCGCCCCGCCCTCAGAGTTTCGATCACATGATTGTTCCGGATGAAGTATCTTGCGTAGGCTTTTCTCGATCCTGTTCTGCGTCACCCTGATGACATCGTCGTGCTCGGTGGTCCCCCCGCCGGACTGGGATCCCCTGTCCCTGAAAAAGGCCCCTTCCCGCCCGGTGCCGGCGTACAAGCCGTTGCTTGGAGGAGCCGTGGGAACTCGGCCGGCCCCGTGCCTGCCCGGCCGTAAACCCAACATCGAAGAGATCGGCAAGGGGACGAACGAGTGCACCCCTGACCGAGTCACCCGTTTCGGCGGCGAGGGTCGGGATGAATAGGGAATTCGGTCCGCACCGACCGCTGTGAGTGCCCGGGACCAGACCCGGGCATCATTCGACCGCATCTATCATGGCCCTGAACGCTTCCTCCGGAACGTCGAGCGCATAGACGCTCCCGTCGTTCATGATGACCCGCGTGCAGCTTGCCCGGCCGCCGAACACGCCGTCGCAACTGCCAAAGTTGAAGACCTCCCGCAGGTCGAGCCGCACGGCAGGCCCGTAGACCGGCAGGATCTTCCCGCCGACCTCCTGAAATACCGCGAACTCATGCACCGCATCTGTCATCCGTGACACGCTGGAGCGTTGATAGGCGGTGACGCCATGGAACACGCACGATCATACGCCAAACCAGGCTGCATTCCTTCCTGTCAACCGCCGGCAGCAGCAGGACTGGTACCGAGGAGAGCTATGTCAGGACGTGGTCATACGAACCACGTAACCGTCCAGACCGCTCCTCCCGCTGCGCCGGGGCGGCATTCCGATACGCCTCACCAAGGCCCCGGAAGGTGTGTATGAGGTATTTGCTTCCGCCCGGTGGAAGCCGCCATGCCTGATCGGCCAGATAGATCGGGCCGTCAAGATGATCAAGCGGAAATGCCGTCCTGTGCCATAGCCTTGCAACAAAAAAATGGCCACCCGCAGGAGCTCGGATGGCCATCAGATCAGGGAGGAAAATTCCTGAAAGCAGTTTGTCCGTGCATAGGAGAGCACGAGGAACCGGTTATGATTGTACGCTACCGTACCGGAGATGGGAGAATTCGACTCACCCACACCAATGCGCAGATCACTACCCGAGCAATTGCTTGAGATGCCGCTGGACGATGCCGTAGCACTCGCAAGAGGCGCTCTCCAGGCTCGGACGGTCAAGGATGGTCATGCTGCCGTTCGTATAGCTGATCAGGCCGGCCTGCTTCAGGGAGCCGGCGATGACGGTCACGCCGGCCCGGCGCACGCCCAGCATCATCGCCATGAACTCGTGCGTCATCGGGAACTGATCCCCCCCCCCCCCGCGCGGTCATGCGCCATCAGCAGCCAGCGGGCCAGACGCTCTTCGAGTGAATGGCTGCCGTTGCACACGGCCGTCTGCGACACCTGGGTGTAGAGCGCCTGCATATAGCGCAGCAGCCAGGTGCGCAACGCCTCGCTCTCGTTGAATACCTGCCTGAAGGCCGCCGCGCCGATGCGCAGGGCCGTGCCTTCCATCTGGACCAGCGCCCCGGCGGGCGCGGTATCGACGCCCAGGACGAGCGGTGCCCCGACTATGCCCTCGGACCCGGTGAGTCCGATCTCGATGGCATCGCCGTTCACCAGATAGGCCAGGTTCGACACCATGCCCGTCTCGACGAAGTAGGCGACCTCGATCGGCTCGTCCGCTTCAAGGAGAACCTGCTTCAGCGGCAAGGAGACAGGTGTCAGTAGATTTGCCAGACGCCCGAAGTCGGCGGGCGGCAGGGCGGCCAGGAGCCGGTTGCGAACAGCGGATTGCTTGATCTGAGACATATGTGTCCCCTTTGGTTCAGCGGGAGCACACACATCTCTCAATCGCCCACAGCCACGATCGTGGTGGGTAACCACCTCTATTTGGTACGTGCTGACGGTTCCCGCAAGATGCGGCCAGGAAACGACGGCTTTTGAAACCTCGAGGATTTATTGACGCCGAGACGCATCGAGAGTGCGGTTTCGTACAGCATCCTGCCTTTGTCCATGCGTCAATAAGGGCATCGCCTTGAGGGTCGAAAGCGCGGCGGTCCTGATCCAATGCATGCCGACCCATCCGGATAGCTTCCGAACACCCTGGAGAACTGCCATGACGGCTCAACACGAACGAGGTCGTCCCGCGACGAGGAAGGGACCATCGACGCAATCGGATATTTCGGTGATCGCGTCTCTCGTCGGACGGGGTTCAGCCCAAGGACTGGGGGCCGAAATGCCTCCCGCCAGCCGAGGCGACGATCGTCGGGCAATCCGGCGCGCTCAGATGCCGGCCGAGCCCCTGTCCGCAGTCAAGGATCATAAATACGCGGTCGAACAGGTGGTGGATTTCACGCCGGGTAGGTCAAACCCCGAAATTTCGCCAGGCCGCTATGAAATCGTGCGCCACCTGCCACCGGACGGTTCGGAAAACCTGTACCGGGTCCGGAGCCTTGACGACAACCATGAACGGGTCGTCCGGGAAAGTCAGCTTGCCTGGATTCAGAGTACGTGATGAGACATCGACCGCATGGCAGCTTCACCGGACGAACGGTCCGGCGGGAGGGTCCTCGGCAAGCAACGTGGTTTCATGCAGAGGGCACGCGGCGACATAGGGGCATGGCCCGCTCCGGCGGAACGATCCTTCCACCGCGCCGGGATGGCCACTGTCCCGAGGATATACATCTAGACGATCATGTCTTAATCGCCGGCTGTACTGTTGCGGCTTGTCCAGCGATCTCGGGATGGACCAACTGCCGGGAGAAAGGATCATGAACCAGTATGAAAGGGTTCGGCTCGCCATGGCCGAGCGTAGTGTCCGCGAAGGCGAGGAGCAGATCGCCCGCCTGTCCGAGACCATCAGGGGATTGGAGCGGAAAGGCAATGAAATGGCAGCGGCACGGGCCAGGAAGCTGTTGAAGGACTTCCAATGCGACCTTGCTCTGGCCTACGCAGACCTGAACGTGTTTCGTGCGGACAGCCAACCTCCGGAACTGCGTGGCGGATGACAGGAAGGATGCCGGTCCTGCCGGGATCATCCGATCCGAACCGCATTGCGTGCGCATGATCATCCGTAGCGCCCCGAAACAGAAAGGCCGCCCCGAAGGGCGGCCTTTCAATTGTCAAACCACGGCCCGGTCAAGGACCACGATGCGACGCAGTATTACGCGTAGATCCCGCCGGAGGCGAAGACCTTGGTCACTGTGAACGACGACCGCGGCTTTGAACAATGAGACACAAGATCACCTCCTTTCTGTTGTTGCGACAGTAACTGTTATGTGGAACCTGCCCGGGACCGGTGCAAGACTGCCCGGCCAGGTTTTTTCACCAGTTCCCTAGCGGCCGACCCTCAGGCGCGGGCCGCCTGCCCGGTCATCCCGGCGAACCGGGCCAGATGGGCGGGCTCCATGGCGACGCGGAGATGGGCCTGGTCCTCGTCGTCGCGCCGGTCCAGCACCTCGCCCCGGGCATAGAGCCAGGACAGCGTGGCCCCGTCGGCCAGGTCCACGTCCACGTCGATCACCTGGCGCCCCGCCGTCCGGTGCCCGTCGAGCACCTGGAACAGCCGCTCCAGGCCCTCGCCGGTGACCGCGGAGACCGGCACCGACGCCGTCGCCCTGTCGTTCCGGGCCAGCACGCCCTCGCGCTCGGCCGGCTCCAGCAGGTCGGTCTTGTTCAGGACCTCGACCACCCGCGGATCGGTCTCGGGATCGATGTCCAGGTCCCTCAGGATCGCCTCCACGTCGGCCTTCTGGGCCTCGGTGTCGGGATGGGCGATGTCGCGGACATGCAGGATCACGTCGGCCGACTGCACCTCCTCCAGCGTGGCGCGGAACGCCGCCACCAGCGAGGTCGGCAGGTCCGAGATGAACCCGACCGTGTCGGACACGATCACCTTGCTGCCCGACGGCAGCCGGATCGACCGCATGGCCGGATCGAGCGTCGCGAACAGCAGGTCCTTGGCGAAGGCGTCGGCCCCGCTCATGCGGTTGAACAGCGTGGACTTGCCGGCGTTGGTGTATCCCACCAGCGCCACCACCGGATAGGGCACGCGGGCGCGCGCCTTGCGGTGCAGGCCGCGGGTCCGGCGGACCTCCTCCAGCTGCCGCTTCAGCTTGACGATGCGCTCGCCGATCAGCCGGCGGTCGATCTCCAGCTGGCTTTCGCCGGGACCGCCGATGAAGCCGAAGCCGCCGCGCTGCCGCTCCAAGTGGGTCCAGGACCGGACCAGCCGCGAGCGCTGGTAGCTCAGCGCCGCCAGCTCGACCTGGAGCTGACCCTCGCGGGTCCGGGCGCGGGCGCCGAAGATCTCCAGGATCAGGCCGGTGCGGTCGATCACCTTGGCCTTGAACTCCCGCTCCAGGTTGCGCTGCTGCACGGGCGACAGCGCGTGGTCGACCACCACCAGGTCGATCGGCTCGCCCCGCTCGTCGGCGTCGGCGACCAGCGCCGCCAGCTCGGCCACGATGCCGCCGCCCAGCAGGGTCGCCGGCTGCGGCCGGTTGACCTTGACCGCGCGGGCGTGGGCCACGTCCAGGTCGATCGCCCGGGCGAGGCCGGCGGCCTCCTCCAGGCGGGCTTCCGGCGAGCGCGTCTGCGAATCGCCCTGGAGCACGGGATGAATGATGAGGGCGCGGCTGTTGCGGTCGCGCCGGTCGGCATTAAGATACTGACTTCCCATTACCTGTTCTTTCCCCAAGCACTACGCCGCCAGAAGCACCGGCTGCGCGGCATGTTCCTCTTCGATCTCGATCTCGGCCGGCCGCGTCCCCGCCCAGGGCAGCAGCTTCTGCCCGTCATGGGCCAGGCGCCGCGGCTCGACATGCCCGACCACCGCCGTTCCGACGTGGCCCAGGCGGATGATGTCGCCGTCCTCCGGCACCAGGGCGCGCTCGACGCCGCAGGTCCGGGCCAGCCGGGCATGGGCCTCCAGGTGCGGCAGGGTGCCGTGGACCGGCACCGCGAAGCGCGGCCTGACCAGCCCGTACATTTGGACCAGGTCGTCGCGGGCCGGATGGCCCGAGACGTGGACCGTGGCTCCCGCCTCCCTGGCGTCGGCCGGATACAGCACCTCGACGCCCCGAGCCTCCAGCAGCGTGCGGATCCCGTCCACGGCCTCCTCGTTGCCGGGGATCGCCCGGGCGGAGAAGATCACCGTGTCGCCGCGGTGCAGGGCCAGCGAGCGATGCTCCCCGCGGGAGATCCGGCTCAGCGCCGCACGCTCCTCGCCCTGGCTGCCGGTGCACATCAGCACCAGCTTGCGCCGGCGCAGGCCGGCGGCCTCGTCCAGGCCCAGGAACTCGGGCACCCCGTCCAGATAGCCACAGGCGCGGGCCGCCTTCTCAATCTTCAGCAGCGAGCGCCCGGCCAGCACGACCCGGCGCCCGTTGGCCGCGGCCGCCTCGGCCACCGCCTTCATGCGCGCCACGTTGCTGGCGAAGCAGGTCACGGCGATGGCGCCCTTGCGGCCGGCGAAGGCCTTCATCAGGCCGTCGCGGGCATCCGCCTCGGACCCGGTGGAACCCTCCACCATGGAGTTGGTGCTGTCGCACATCATCGCCAGCACGCCCTCGTCGCCCAGGCGCTTCAGGGCCTCCAGGTCGGCCGGGCGGCCGACCAGCGGGTCGGGATCGAACTTCCAGTCGCCGGTGTGGAGCACCGTCCCGGCGGCCGTGCGGATCGCCAGGGCGACCGGCTCGGGCACCGAGTGGGTCATCGCGATGCTCTCGACCCGGAACGGGCCGAGCACCAGCTCCTCGCCGATCCGGTAGGTCCGGACCTGGACTTCCCGGGCGATGCGGTTCTCCTTCAGGCGCTCGCGGATCACGTGGGCGGCGAAGGGGGTGGCATGGATCGGGCAGCTCAGGCGCGGCCAGAGATGATGGATCGCGCCGATATGGTCCTCGTGCGCATGGGTGACGACCAGTCCTACCACATCGTCGATGCGCTCCTCGATGAAGGCGGGATCGACCATGACGGCCTCGATCCCCGGAGCCTCGTCGCCCATGAAGGCGACGCCGGCGTCCACGATCAGCCATTTTCCGGCATGGCCGTAGAGGGCCATGTTCATTCCGATGCGCGACGTGCCGCCGAGCGGCAGGAAAAGCACCTCGTCGGTACCCGGCACCGGGCCGTGTTGACGCCGGGCGACGGAGCGCGGGCGTGCCATCGGCGCGCGGCGGCGCCGGTTCATTGAATATACCATTTCAGTCGTTTTCTTGGTTCTTGGGCCGGCATTCGACGCTGCCGGAGAAGCGTGCACCGCGGATCGGCGCGAAGCTGGGAAAGGTGGGACCTCCCCGGACCCGAGGTCGGCGCCAAGACGGGGGAACAGTCGAGGCTGCCGGTCCCCGGGTCGGGGAGGAAGGCGGGACCGCGCGGCGCGCGGCCAATTCGTAAGCTACAAGCTCATGTCTTCAAGAATGAGGAGGAGATTTCATGCCGGGATCTGATGAACCGGGCCTCAAGCCTTTTCAGCGAGGCCAAGTCGCCCTCGGAACAGTCATTTATATGGTCACGCCGTCCGCAGCTTCAAGATCACGCCAATACTTTCAGGACATTACTTTTCAGGGGTCTTCCGGCACCGCTCTTCGTGGCCAAGCCCGCCGGGACACCAGATGTAATGTCTCCCCCGTCCCGTTCAATGGCCGCCGTCCCCTTAAAGTCCCCTGCGAAAATCCGCCGCGAGGAACCACGCCCGCGGCCTCACGGCTGCGCGGCCAGCCTTTCCACCGGCCCGGCCAGCACGCGGTAGCAGACGCATCCATCCGCGCCGGCGACCACCGTGTGGACCGATCCTCCCTCGAACTCGCCCAGGTCGCCCGCGGCGTAGCGCTCGCCCGCGGCACAGAGAGGCCCGCCCTCCTCCGAGAAACTGCCCCGGAGCACCAGGATCAGCTCCTGGTCGGAATGGCGGTGGGCCGGCAATGCCGCCCCCGGCGCCATCTTCAGGATCTCGGCCACCTGGGGTGGCCTGCCGACGTCGAGGCGAAGCGACCTCACCCCCTCGGCCAGCACGGTCCAGCCGCTGCCGCCCGCCCTGTCCCGAAGGTAACCGCGCAGCGGCTCGGGGACCCGCACATCCCCGAGAATTCCCGGACCCGCGTCACGGCAGGCACCCGCCGGCGTTTCCGCGCGGCCGCCGTCCAGGCGTGCCAGCAGCGACGCCAGCGCGCCGTCGGAAAGCGGCTCGGGAGGCAGTTCCTCCAGCAGCACGCCGCCGATCTCGTCCAGACGCTCGTTCTCCCGCCGGCATGCCGGGCAATAGGCGAGGTGCGTCGCGACCGCCAGCGCCTGGGGTTCGCCCAGGCTGCCCGCGGCGTAGCACACCAGCAGATCCGCCGGGGGATGATGCGTCAACTTGTTCAAAGCGCCTCCTTCAGCTCCGACCGCAGCCGCGCGAACGCGAGCCTCAGCCGGGATTTCACCGTCCCGAGCGGCAACCCGCTCTCCTCGGCATAATCCCCATAGGACCTATCGCTGAAAAGGGTCGCGACCAGGGCTTCTTCCTGTTCTTTCGGAAGCGCGCCGACGGCGCCCCGCAGCCTCGCGCTCATCTGGATACGGCTCAGCGCGGCTTCGGCGTCCTCCGTTTCGGCCGGGCGAAGCTCGGGATCGTTCGGGTCCATCTCGGGCCGCCGCTCCCGCCGCAGCCTGTCGATCCGCCGGTTCCGGGCGATGGTGAAGATCCACGCGGCCGGGCTGGCGCGGAGGGGATCGTACTCCCCTGCCCTCCGCCAGACCGC
The DNA here is from genome assembly GCF_016765655.2 of Skermanella mucosa. NCBI lineage: Bacteria > Pseudomonadati > Pseudomonadota > Alphaproteobacteria > Rhodospirillales > Azospirillaceae > Skermanella > Skermanella mucosa. The sequence continues at coordinate 172,242 of NZ_CP086109.1, read as the reverse complement.
CAGCATGACGTCCTGGGAAATCTCGTCCGCCACGTCGGCCAGGGCACCGGCCCGGATCAGCTGGGCCTTCACGCGCGGGGCGAAATGGTGGAACAGGGCGCCGAAGGCCGCCCGGTCGCCGCGCGCGACGGCGGCCAGCAGCCGGCCCTGGTCCGGCGGCGTCAAGGCGCCTCCTCCTGCGGACGGTCCATCCGGAGCGGTCGTTCGAGCTCTCATTTGACCTGTATCAAAGCATCCATCCGCCCGACGGCATAGCGTTTCCTCATCCCATGAAGACAGGTGGAAAGATGGAAACGTTCCTTTTCGTCCTACTCGGACTTCTGGTCTTCGGTTCGGGCCTGGCTTTCGCCGGCCTGGTCCTGACGGCCATCATCGCGGTGGCGCGAAGGATATTCAAGCCGGCCGCCCCCGGCAAGCTTCTTCCCACCGCCTGAACGCGCCGGAGCCCGCGGGGGAAAGCGTCCCCCGCGGGCTCCTTCCGCACGGTTTCCCCGACTTCCAACGGACAGGTAAAGACATGTCGACCGGTGAAGTGATGTACCTGCTGCTGGTGCTTGCCGGCTTTTCCAGCTTCAGCGCCTCGGTTTTCTATGCGATGACCCGGACTAAGGACGCCCCCGGCAAGCACTGACCACCCCCTCCCCGGCCGGCCGGGTCAGAGCATCGGCCGGCCGCCGGTGACCGGGATGACCGCGCCGGTGATGTAGCTGGACTCGGTGGAAGCCAGCATGACGTAGGCCGGCGCCAGTTCCGCCGGCTGTCCGGCGCGGCCGAGCGGCGTGTTCCCGCCGAAGCTCTCGACCTTCTCCTCCGGCATGGTCGAGGGGATCAGCGGCGTCCAGATCGGCCCCGGCGCCACGGCGTTGACCCGGATGCCCTTTTCCGCGACCAGCCCGGCCAGGCCGGCGGTGAAGTTGGCGATCGCCCCCTTGGTGGTGGCATAGGCCAGCAGCGTCGGCGTCGGGTTCTTGGCGTTGATCGAGGTCGTGTTCACGATCGCGCTGCCCGGCTTCATGTTCGGGATCGCCGCCTTGCACAGGTAGAACTGGCTGTAGATGTTGGTCCGGAAGGTGACGTCCCACTCCTCGGCGCTGATGTCCTCGATGCTCTCGAAGGTCGCCTGGTGGGCGGCGTTGTTGACCAGGATGTCCAGCTTGCCGAACTCCTTCATGGCCCTCTGGACCAGCTCCTTGCAGTGGGCCTCCTCCTTGATGTCGCCCGCCACGACGATCGCCTTGCGGCCGGCCTGCTCGACCCAGCGCGCCGTTTCCCGCGCGTCATCGTGCTCGTTGTAGTAGGAGATCAGGACGTCGGCGCCCTCCCGGGCATAGGCGATCGCGACGGCCCGGCCGATGCCGGAATCGGCGCCGGTGATGATGGCCGCGCGGCCGTCCAGCCGGCCGCTGCCCTTGTAGCTTTCCTCGCCATGATCCGGCGTCGGCGTCATCTTGGCGGTCGAGCCCGGCATGTCCTGCTGCTGCTTTGGCTGCGGCGGCTGGGGGGCGTCGTTCTTCGGATCGGTCACCATGCTGGTCTCCACTGAATTCCTGCGGGGTGTGTCGGCCACCCCATGAACCGTCCCCCGCAACAGGAACCGCCATCGGCAGTTCCCGGCGCCAATTCCCGGTGGGGGTTCCCGGCGGGGGAGGTTTCCCGTGGCGGAAGGTGCTAGACGCCGGGCACCAGCTCGACCTTGACCCATCCCGGCTTGCGCTGGTCGAACTCCCGGTAGGCCGTGAGCACGTCGGTCATGGGCTCGACGTTGGTCAGGACGCCGATCGGGTCGATCGCGCCGGACTCCACCATGCCGACCAGCGTGGGGACATATTTGCGATGGTTGCAGTTGCCCATGGTCAGGGTCAGGTTCTTGTTCATCGCCATGCCGATCGGGAAGAACTGGTCGGTCTGCGGATAGACGCCGATGATCGACAGCGTGCCGGCCTTGGCGCAGGCCTGGACCGCCCAGGTGCCGGCCTGCGACGGCGCGTCGCCCGGCTTGAAGACCTTGCCGTCGGTGTTGGTCTCCGGCGCGATCTGCTGCCGCTCCTTCTCGAACTGCCCGGCCTGCTGCTCCGCCTGTTCGGCCGCGGGACCGACCTTGGGCCGCTCGCTGTCCACGCCGACGGCGTCGATCACCCGGTCGGCGCCCGAGCCGCCGGTCAGGCTGCGGATCACCTCGACCGGGTCCTCCTCGTTGTAGTTGACGACCTCGGCCCCCAGGTTGCGCGCCATGTCCAGCCGCGACGGGATGCCGTCGACCGCGATCACGCGGGCCGCGCCGAACTGGTAGGCGCTGAGGATGGCGAACAGTCCCACCGGGCCGCAGCCGAACACCGCGACCACGTCGCCGTCGCGGATCTCCGCGATGTCGGCGCCGAAATAGCCCGTCGGGTAGATGTCGGAAAGCATGATCGCCTGATCGTCGGTGACGTTGTCCGGCAGCCGGACCAGGCCGACATTGGCGTGCGGCACGCGGGCATATTCCGCCTGCAAGCCGTCGAACGGGCCGGTCTGCTTCGGGCCGCCGAAGAAGGACGTTCCGGCCAGCTTGCCGTTGGGATTGGCCTCGTCGCACTGGGCGAAATAGCCGGAGCGGCAGTAATTGCAGGAGCCGCAGCCGATGGTGGAGGGGATGACGACCCGGTCGCCGGGCTTGAAGTTGCGCACCTCTGCGCCGACTTCCCGGACGACGCCGACCCCCTCGTGCCCCAGGATGGTGCCGGGCTGCATTCCCGGCATGGTGCCCCGGATCATGTGGAGATCGGTGCCGCAGATGGCGCTGGCGGTGATCTCGACGATGGCGTCCGTGGGATCCTGGATCTTCGGCTCGGGAACGTCATCCAGTCGAATGTCGCCCACGCCATGGAATACGACGGCTTTCATGCAGAACTCCTAGCGATTTTCGCGGGAACCTCCCGACCCAAACAGGGCCTCGCATCGATCGTTCCGGGAAACCGCAGCCGATCGACTACCCCCCTTCGTGGCGTCCGCCCGCTTCCATTATCCCTCCGCCCCGGCGGGTCCGTCATCATCGTTCCGGATCATGCCCTTCCCTTGCCCGGAGCAAGCAGGGAAAGCACGAGGGCGGCGTGCCCCCCGCGACCCGGGAGAAAGATTCGTCAGGTCCCTGGAAACCCACCCGGCGGGACCCTGTTGACCAGCCATGCCTTGGCGCGGGACTCCCGTCCCGGCAGGAAACGGCAACGGCAACGGAAAAGGTAGGGAACCATGGCCCAGACGGTCGGCGATTTCTTCTGGCAGCGGTTGCACGACTGGGGCGTGCGGCGGGTATTCGGCTACCCGGGCGACGGCATCAACGGACTGCTCGGGGCGCTGAACCGGTTCGGCGAGGGGATCGAGTTCATCCAGGTCCGGCACGAGGAGATGGCGGCCTTCATGGCCTCCGCCCATGCCAAGTTCACCGGCGAGCTGGGCGTCTGCCTGGCGACCTCCGGCCCCGGCGCCTCGCACCTGATCACCGGGCTGTACGACGCCCGGCTGGACCATATGCCGGTCCTTGCGGTGGTCGGCCAGCAGGCCCGCACCGCCGTGGGCTCGCACTACCAGCAGGAGATCGACCTCCAGAGCATGTTCAAGGACGTCGCCGGCGCCTTCGTGCAGCAGGCGATGGTTCCGGCCCAGGTCCGCCACCTGATCGACCGCTCGATCCGCACGGCGCTGGGCGAGCGGCGGGTCACCGCGCTGATCCTGCCCAACGACCTCCAGGAGGAACCCTACGAGGAACCGCCGCGCAAGCACGGCGCGGTGTTCTCCGGCGTCGGGTTCAGCGCGCCGAAGGTGGTGCCCTACGAGGCGGACCTTCAGCGCGCCGCCGACGTGCTGAACGAGGGCCGGCGGGTGGCCATCCTGGTCGGCGCCGGCGCGCTGAACGCGACCGACGAGGTGATCGCTGTCGCCGACCGGCTTGACGCCGGCGCCGCCAAGGCGCTGCTCGGCAAGGCGGCGCTGCCCGACGACCTGCCGTGGGTGACCGGCTCGATCGGCCTGCTGGGCACCAAGCCGAGCTGGGACCTCATGATGGAGTGCGACACGCTCCTGATGATCGGCTCCGGCTTCCCCTATTCGGAGTTCCTGCCCAAGGAGGGCAACGCCCGCGGCGTCCAGATCGACCTGAAGCCCGACATGCTGAGCATCCGCTATCCCATGGAGGTCAACCTGGTCGGCGACAGCGCCGAGACGCTGCGGGCACTGCTGCCCCTGCTGAAGCAGAAGCCGGACCAGGGCTGGCGCAAGGGGATCGAGGAGAACGTCGCCGGCTGGTGGCAGACCCTGGAAGCCCGCGCCATGCACTCCGCCGATCCGGTGAACCCCCAGCGGGTCGCGTGGGAGCTGTCGCCCAGGCTGCCCCCCCGGTCCATCGTCACCAGCGATTCCGGCTCCTGCGCCAACTGGTTCGCCCGCGACATCCGGATGCAACGCGGCATGATGTGCTCGCTGTCCGGCGGCCTCGCCTCCATGGGAGCCGCGGTGCCCTACGCCATCGCCGCCAAGTTCGCCCATCCCGACCGGCCGGTGATCGGACTGGTCGGGGACGGGGCCATGCAGATGAACAACATGGCCGAGCTGATCACCGTCGCCAAATACTGGAAAGGCTGGTCCAATCCCCAGTGGATCATCTGCGTCTTCAACAACGAGGACCTGAACCAGGTGACCTGGGAGCAGCGGGTCCAGGCGGGCGACCCGAAATTCGAGGCGTCGCAGCGGCTGCCCGACGTGCCCTATCACCGCTTCGCCGAGCTGATCGGCCTCAAGGGCATCTTCGTCGACCGGGCCGAGAGGGTCGCGGCCGGCTGGGAGGAGGCGCTGGCCGCCGACCGTCCCGTGGTGCTGGAGTTCAAGACCGACCCGAACGTGCCGCCGCTGCCGCCGCACATCACCTTCGCCCAGGCCAAGGGCCTGACCTCGACCCTGCTGACCGGCGATCCGGAACAGGGCAGCGTCCTGGTCAACACCGCCAAGGAAGTCTTGAGCGGAGTGCTCCCCGGCCACGACAAGCCGAAGCGGTGATGGAACCGGGGCTGCCGATCGGCAGCCCCGCGCCGGCGTTCCTCGCCCAACCCTAAGGTAGAAACGGATTCAGAAATACCCTTTTTAATAATATTTCGTTCGATATTATATCTTATTGCTTGTATCACGCGCGGCGCTTGGGTACCTTGCGCTTCCGCTAACCCATTAGCGCCGATCAGCTCAGCGGTAAAACATTCTTCGAAAAAGGAAAATCGCCATGGCTACATCCGTCAAACTCGAAGTAATCTATTTGCAAGTACTGGACGACGAAGACCAAGAAGAAAGCACTTTGAATCTGACGTTCGTTTCATACAGTGGAGCGCACACCTTCACCCTGGGCGATGATTCCGCCCAATGGAACGTCAACACCACGCAGCAGTGCGACACGACCACCGTGTGCACGATCACGGCGCCCGGCTCCACCGAAACCGTGCAGATAGCTCCGCTGAGCCTCACATGGATCTCGAACACCGCTTCCGACCTGTTCTCGATCGCCGGGGGCGATTACAAGATCACGTTCAGCAGGTCGTGACCCTCCGGGTCCGACCCGGTCATGCCGTGCGGCCAGGGCGGCGACGATGCGGGGCACGGGGACGCTCGCCCGGCATGGGAACCTCCCCGCCGCTCCGGCCATCCCTGGACGGAACCATGGAAGCCCCGGAAAGACGCTGCGCGAGCCTGAGACCGGCCCGCTTGCGCGCCGTCAGTCGTACATCGGACCTCCCACCAGCGATCCGATCAATTGAAGCAGGGCCTGATGCTGCGGTCCGCGCCCTTGCTGGTTGAGGAAAGCCCCGATCCCGATGATCGTGCTGTGCCCGCCCGACGCGGGGTTGGCCTCATGCTGCACGAACACCTCCCCCGTCTCGGCATCCCGGGCCAGAAGCCATCTGTCGCCGTTGGAGCTGTGGTAAAGTTCTCTCCGCTGGGTGGTCATGCGTCCCTCTGTTCAATGTCTGCCGGCATGCATATGGGGATATGGGCGAGGAAGCGTTACCGGATATGGCAGGGCCGCCCCCGAAACGTCGAAACTGCTGCGGGTCGAGGCCAATGGCGCCCTGGACGCCCGCCTGTTATCCTCCGCCCCGGAGGCTCGGATGACGGAACATCCTGCGGAACGCCGCTTTTCCACCATCGAGGAGTTCATCGCCTGGGAGGAACGCCAGCCCGAGCGGTTCGAGTTCCTGGACGGACGGGTATGGCCGCACGATGCCGACCCCGCCGGCATGAAGGGCGGAGCGATCCGGCACAACGATATCGTCTTCAACATCCGCACCGCCCTGACGCCGATTTTCCGCCCACGCGGCTGCCGGATGCAAAGCGAGACCGTGAAGCTTAAGACCGACACCTTCTCCGCCTATCCCGACGTCCTGGTGACCTGCACCCCGGTGACGCCGGACGCCAGCCGCGTTGCCGAAGCGATTCTGCTGGTCGAGGTCGTCTCCGAAGGGACGGAGCACAAGGACCGCGGCCCCAAGCAGCAGAACTACCTCGATACCGCCTTCTGCCAACATTACGTCCTGGTTTCCCAGGACGCGCAGATGGTCGAGGTCTATTCTCGGGCACCCGCCGGATGGATCTACCGGGCCTACCGCGATCCAGACGACAGGATCGAACTGTCCAACGCGGATGCGAAACTCGCGATGGCGGATATCTACCGCGACACCGATGTGCCGCCCTATCGGACCGTCGTCCCCATGGGCTTGTGACGAAGCCGTCAAGATATGCGAGGCGGGCCGAGGAATGAGGCCAATTTCTCCTCGGTCGCAGGTAATGTACGGACCTTGAGCTCGCACTCCCAGATGACGGCTGCGGACCACCCGGCCTCGGTCAGGTCCCGCATGACCTGCGCATCGCGGATGCGATTGCGGGTAATCTTGTCACGCCAGAACGCCGGCAAGGATTCGACGTCGCGCTTTTGGCAACCATGTCCATGCCAAAAGCAGCCATGAACGAAAACGACGCGCTTGCGACGGGAGAAAACGATATCCGGGCGTCCGGGAAGCCGAGGGTCATGCAACCGGAAGCGATAGCCCAAGCCATGAAGAAGCCTTCGCACCCGCAGTTCCGGTTTGGTATTGCGACCGCGAACCTTCGACATCAACGCGCTTCGTTCGGCAGGCGAAAGAAAGTCAACCATGCCATGCTAAATGGGATGGTGAGCGAGTGAATTCACCGGCACCGGCCGGCCGATCATGCCACCGAACTTCCCGCCGTATCGCCGCGCCTTCTGTCGGGCAACCTTGTCAATTCCCCTTGTCCTGTCCTTGATCGGAAGGAGCATTGAAGAAGTCCACGCCGATCCGGAAATCGTAGCTTCCGGCTTCGGTAAGGAACCGGTTGGCATAGTCGGAACGGAGTTGCGCTACTACGAGGAACTCACGTTGTTCAAACCTGGGCTGCCCCTCGTCCGCCAGGACCATATGCCCGGTGAATCGGCCACCGACGATTACACCCTCATTGTCGAGGATCAGGTTGGTCCGGGCTCAGACTCCGGCGCCGGCGACGACGGGTGTTCCCGCCGCCGCAGCGGTCGAAACCACTGCGGCGGCGGAGAACAAAGATTGGCGCAACAGCGCGCCGGTTGTGCTAAACCTGACATCAGCCATCGGTGTGGTCCTTAAGCAGTAGCATCGGTGGTCAGGTCGAGTTGGGGAATTGCCGTTCTCTGGCTCGACCGCCCGGCGGGTACCTGGGCATGGCGACTCTGCGGCGAGAGCGCGTCGCGTGTCAACGCGTATGATCGGTGGTTGCGGTTTTGGCGCGCACATGCTTTTCGTATTTTTGTCGCTATCCGTTTCCCTCGATGCGGGCAGGACAGAGTTCCTTTACAAAGATCCGCTACACTCCCCCGGCGCATCGGCGCGGGATCTTTGCATCGTGAATCAGGAACCAGGACACCATGACAGATGCTGACATCCGCGGCCCTGCCCCACCCCGCTCCGTCAACACGGTCCCACCGGTATAGCACCCCACTCGCACGGGCCGTAATGACACCACCGTCACGAATGTAGACGTTTGCGGCCGTGCGGGGAGGGGGACTCCTCACTCGCTGCCAAGGAAGACAGATATGGACCAGGGCGACGACGGAACTTGATGATTCAAAGGCGCGCAATGCGGGAAAGCTAGCGGCAACCATCAAGGGTCAGGCCGAAATCACTTCTCCCATTCTACTAGCTTCCCTTGCGGGGTATACCGGAATCCGGTACATTAAAGATGCTCAAATGCCGGACTTGATTAATGAACTTCGATCCCGCGAAGAATGCGGCCAACATCGCCAACCATGGGCTGGATCTGTCGTTCGGCGACCGGGTGATGGCCGACGGCCAAGCGCTCCACGCCTTGGATGACAGCATGAACTACGATGAAGAACGCTGGAACGTACTGGGTATGGTCGCTGGCGTAGTGTATCACCTCACATACACGGATCGGGTCGAGGGCTTCCGGTACATTTCGTTGCGTTGCGCAACCAGACGTGAAACGGACCACTACTTCAGGCAAGCGCGATGACGCGCCTCCCAAACCGAGTGGAAGGACCCCCCATGACAGACGAAATGACTGAAGAGATGCTGGCTAGAATGCGTCCGATGCCGATCGCCAAGCGAGCCCGCGCGGTCACCGGTCTGACACAAGCCGCCTTCTGCGAGCGCTACGGGATACCTCTGACTTGCCAGCGCGACTGGGAGCAGGGACGCAGCGTCCCACCGGATGCGTCAGCATCCTATCTGACCGCAATCCTGAACGACCCCGTCGCTGTTGCCGCCGCATTCAACAAGGCCGCCTGATCGTCGGATGGCGATCCGGTCTTCCTTGCATGAGGATGGCGGGCAACCACATGGCGCTGCGCCGGCCTGGATGCGGCTTCTCCGGGGCCGTGCCCGATTGAAGGGCGTATGCCGGCACCTTGCTCGCAGGATATTATTCCTTTACAAATTCCCGCTACACTCCCTCCGGCGTCTCGACGCGGGATCTTTGCATCGTGAATCAGAAAGCAGCGCCGTCATGACCTCGACTTTGGCCATCCTAAATGGGACTACGAGCGGCTTCGGATTGGTTTTGATAGGTCAGGGGGCATAAGCGGCGGCCTGGACGAGCCTGACGTAGACGGTGCGAGGAATTTGGACGGTTTCGCCGGGATCCAGGGCTGTGACGAAATTCAGGTCGGTCCACAGGGCGATGCGTACGGCAGCCAGGGCGTCGGCGAAGGTCGGGGCGGTCTTGGGGTACCAGGCCGCCCGGCGCGGGGTCAGGTCGAGTTGGCCGGCGAAGGCCTGGACATGGAGCGCGACCAGCGAGTACAGGCCGAACAGCACCGGGGTGGTGCGGAACACCGCCTTGTCGGCGTGCTGGCGCTGGGTCTCGACGCCGAGGTGGGCGCGCGCCTCTTCATAGGTGAGTTCCATCAGCCAGCGCCTGGAGAACCAGCCGAGGATGACCAGCGGGTCGGCCGTCAAGTCGGTGCACGCCAACGCGTCGGGGTCGCGCTTGGACCCGGGATAGCGCACCAGGATCCAGCGGACCGCGACCGGCGGCTCCCCCGGGTGGTGCCACAGCGCGGTGCCGGAGATGAACTCCGCCTCCCGCGCGTGGCGACGCCCGGTGCGGACCAGCAGGGCGAAGCGCTGCCAGGGCTCGCCCGCGTCGTGCCGCCGCTTGGCCAGCTTGGTTTGGGCCTTGCCCTTGGTGGCGGGCCGACCGCCCCGGCCGGGCGGGCGCGGGGCCGGGAAGTCGAACAGCCGGGCGTCCAGGCGGAGCCGGGTCACCACGGTCATTGCGCGGCCCAACTCGCGCAGCAGGCCGACCGAGGCGAACTCGCCGTCCATCACCGCGACCATGGCGCGCCCCGGCAGCCAGCGCCGCACCAGGCGCAGCAGGCTGAGCGCCCACGCCGTGACCGGCCGGTATCGCCGGCCCTCGGCCTGGCAGAAGGCTTGGCTCGGCGCCAGCGCGCTGAGCATCGGCAGCGCCCAGACCTTGCGGGCGAACGGCACCTCGGCCAGCAGCATGGCCGAGACCCAGCGCAGGCCGCGGCTGGTGACCTTGCGCCCGCGCGAGGAGCGCACCGGGTCGTAGTAGTGTGCCGCCGGCCGGACCCGGGGACCGCGCCGGCGCTCCAGGGTGTGGTCGAGCCCGACCACCACCGGGCCGAGCGGGGCGAACACGCGCACCAGCGCCCGGGTGAGCCGCCGGGCCAGCGCCAGCCCGGACCACACGTCGCGGCTGAGCACCCGGTGGAAGGTGGCGAAATCGGCCCGTCCGGCCAGGCCGAGCGCGCGTAGCGCGCCGGCCACGGTGCGCGGGCCAAGCGCCAGCAGGGCGCCGACCGCCAGCGCGGCGGCCTGGGGCCGGCAGGTCGGCGAGAACACAGCGAGCGCCGGGGCGAGCCAGCGGCAGAACGCCTCGGGCAGCGGCGGGTCAGGGCGGTCCATGGTCCCCTCCGGGCGGTTGGAGTGTTGGACCCAACAGTCCCGCCCCGCGGAGATCGCCATGGCCGCCAAGACCGACCCCGTGCTCCAGCGCATCCACGCCCACCCCTGGCCGCAAGGTGGCGTCCGCGCCCGGCGCGCCGGTCACGGCTACTCGCTGGTCAGCACCCGCACCGGCGCGCCGGTCGCCCGCCTGTGCCCGACCGGCGAGGACGACGAGGTCGAGGTCCTCTGGTGGCGACGCGACGCCTGGGGACCCGCCGGTCCCTTCGGCGCCATCATGCCCCTTGATGACGCCCTCGACTTCATCGCCGAGGAACCCTTCTTCTGGATCAGGGCCTGATCAAAGTCCCATTTAGGATGGCCAAAGTCGAGATGACATATGCTGACATAAACGGCCCTCCCCCGGCCCCTCATGGTGCGGCGACCCGGAGTCCCGTAGGTCGGCCTTCGCCCGCCAGGGCGAACGCCGACACCCTGCATCGACGCTCCGGCCACGCCGTCGGCGTCGGCCTTCGGCCGAGGCCGACCTACGGCGAACCGACCAGACCGCCGTGCGAAGCCCCCCGGCCGGGCGCGGCACCGGCATCACGCCGTCATGACATATGCTGACATCGGCGGCCTTACCCATGCCACGGCATAGCCGCGCATCGGGGCTCCCGCCGGCCGCGCCGCCGGGTCCGCCCATGCCGGAAGACCATGACGTTTGTTGACGTCCGTGGCCCTGCCCCACCCCGTCGACACGCTCCCCGATCCGCCTCATGATGATCGCACCATCACGAATGCTGACATTCGGGAGATAAACGCCATCCTCCGCGCCGTCGGATCGGACCTGATGAATACAAGTTCGGCAGCCAGCATGTGGTCATGCGGCCGAAAGCCGGAACAGGGTCGCGGCCGGGTAGTGGCCTTTCCAGATGGCTTCCTGATCGCCCCGAGCGGGAAGTTCCGGGTTCCGGACCTGTCCGAGCCGGGCATTTCTTACCGTTCGGGAAGAAACCGCCTTGATCCGGGAGGGATACGGCATCATCTTCCCGTTCGGGAAGAACGGGGATCGTCATGGACTTCATCGACACGCCGGGCCGCTTCGGCAGCCTCGTCCGCTTGCGACGGCAAGCCCTCGGCATGACCCAGCGCGACCTCGCGCTGGCGGTCAATGTCGGCGAGCGGTTCATCGTCGATCTGGAAAGCGGCAAGCCGACGTGCCAGCTCGGCAAAGCCCTCGCCGTCGCCAAGGGCCTCGGCATCCGGCTGACCGACCGGACGGCGGGTCATGGACCCATGGCCGACACTGCCGCCGTTCCGTCCGCCGACACGCTGCCCGGACCCGACGACGCCTACCCGGACCTCCCCGACCTGGGAGACGAGGCGTGAGCACGCTTCCCGTCTACTACGAACATTTCGTCGTCGGCGAGATCACGCTCGCCGGGGAGGGGCCTGCCTTCGCCTACGACCCCCGATGGCCGAAGACGCGGGGGGCGTTCCCGGTATCGCTCAGGATGCCGCTCGGCGGGGAAGCCTTCGGCCCGGACGTCCTGATGCCGTGGCTGGCCAACCTGCTGCCCGAGGAATCCAACCTGCTCGCCGTCGGACGGAACCTCGGCGTCTCGCCGCAGGACGTGATCGGCATCCTGGAGCGGATCGGCGGCGACACGGCGGGGGCGCTGGCCATCGGGCGCCTCCCCCTCGATCGGGCGGTAGCCGGGGAGGCCCCCGGCTACCGCCCGATCGAGGGGGAGGCCGAGTTGGAGCGGATCATCGAGGAGCTGCCGGCGAAGCCCTTCCTGGCGGGCGACGACGGCGTGTCGATGTCGCTGGCCGGCGCGCAGGAGAAGCTGCCCGTCGCCGTCATGGCGGACGGACGGATGGCTGTTCCGCTCAACGGGGCGCCGTCCACCCATATCCTGAAGCCCGACGCCCGCCGAAGGCTATGGGGCAGCGTGCAGAACGAAACCCTCTGCATGACGCTCGCCCACCGCTGCGGACTGAGGACCGCGGCGGTGACGACGGGCAGGGCGGGGGCGCGAAGCTACCTTCTGGTGACCCGCTACGACCGGGTGCAGCGGGACGGGCGCTGGCTGCGCATCCACCAGGAGGACTTCTGCCAGGCGCTGGGCAAGCCGCCCGGGGCGAAGTACGAGCGCAACCGCTCGGGCATCAAGGGGCCTCGGCTGGTGGACATGTTCGGGGTGGTGGACGACCACCTGACGGCGGCCGACCGCATGCGGCTGCTCGACGCGGTGGTCTTCAACGTGCTGATCTGCAACACCGACGCCCATGCCAAGAACTACAGCATCCTGCTCACCGGGCGAGGCGCGTCCCTGGCCCCGCTCTACGACCTGATGTGCGCGGCCGCGTGGGAGAACGTCACGAAGAACCTGTCGCAGACGATCGCCGGCAAGGACCGCGGCGACTACCTGATGGGCCGTCACTGGCAGCGGATGGCCGACCAGTGCGGCTTCAACCGCACGATGCTCCTGCGGCGGATCGAGACGGCCGCGGAACGGGTCCGGCGGGAATTGCCGGAGGCGGTCGGGGCGGTCAGGGCGATGCCGGGCGGGGACCATCCGCTGCTGGGCGAGTTCGCCGCGGCGATCGAGGCCTGTTGCCGAACCGTCGTCCTGAATCTCGCCCATGTCGAGGCGGACGCCCGGGACGAGGAGCCGGAGGAGCCGCCCCCCGCCCTGCCCTTCCAACGCGAGAAAACCTCCGGCCCGCCGGCGGGCGGAGAGAAAGGCTGACGTTTCATGACATCAAGGACGCCCTCCCCCGCCCCGTCCCGGATCGCCGGCAACGACCCGGACTGGTGGCGCGGCGCCGTCATCTACGAGATCTATCCGCGCTCCTTCCAGGATTCCGACGGCGACGGCATCGGCGACCTGCGCGGCATCACCGCCCGCCTGCCCTATGTGGCGGACCTGGGCGTCGATGCCGTCTGGCTGGCGCCGTTCTTCACCTCGCCGCAGAAGGATTTCGGGTACGACATCTCCGACTACTGCAATATCGACCCGGCCTACGGCACCCTGGCCGACTTCGACGCCCTGATCGCGGAGGCGCATCGGCTGGGCCTCAAGGTCATGATCGACCAGGTGCTCAGCCACTCCTCCGACCGCCATCCCTGGTTCGTCGAGAGCCGGTCCAGCCGCGACAGTGCCAAGGCCGACTGGTACGTCTGGGCCGATCCCCGGCCGGACGGCGGCCCGCCCAACAACTGGCTGTCGGTGTTCGGCGGCAGTTCCTGGCAGTGGGATTCGCGCCGGCGCCAATATTACCTGCACAATTTCCTGACGGAGCAGCCCGACCTCAACTTCCACAACGAGGAAGTGGTCGAAGCCCTGCTCAACACGGTCAAGTTCTGGCTCGACCGGGGGGTGGACGGCTTCCGGCTGGACACCACCAACTTCTATTTCCACGACGCCGAGCTGCGGTCCAACCCGCCCGACCCCGACGTGCCCGACCATAAGCGGATCGAGGCGTACCACTGGCAGGACCACCGCTACGACAAGAACCGGCCGGAGGTGCCGGGCTTCCTCCGGCGGCTGCGGGCGCTGCTCGACCTCTATCCCGGCTCGGCCACGGTCGGCGAGATCGGCCAGGGGCCGCGCTCGCTGGAGCTGATGGCGCTCTACACCGGCGGCGGCGACAAGCTGCACATGGCCTACACCTTCGACTTCCTCGGCGCCGCCTTCTCGGCCGGGCATTTCCGCTCCCACGTCGCCCGGTTCGAGGAGGTCGCCGCCGACGGCTGGCCGTGCTGGGCCTTCTCCAACCATGACGTGGTCCGCCATCTCAGCCGCTGGCGCGGGCACGCCAAGGACGACCGCAAGCTAGCATCCCTGGCCGCCGCGATCCTGCTGTCCCTGCGCGGCTCGGTCTGCCTGTACCAGGGCGAGGAGCTGGGCCTGCACGAGGCGGAGCTGGCCTACGAGGACCTGGTGGACCCCTACGGCCTGCGCCTGTGGCCGGAGTTCAAGGGGCGCGACGGCTGCCGCACGCCGATGGTCTGGGACGGCGCCTCGCCGGCCGGCGGCTTCACCGGGGGCAAGCCCTGGCTTCCGGTCTCCGCGGCGCACCTGGCCCGCGCCGTCGATCGCCAGCGGGCCGTCGACACGTCCGTGCTGTCCGAATACCGCCGCCTGCTCCGCTTCCGGCGCGACAACCCGGCGCTGGTCAAGGGCAGCATCACCTTCGTGGAGAACGCCGCCCCGGAGCCCGGCGAAACGCTGGCCTTCGTCCGGCGCCACGGGGACTCGGCGATCCTCTGCCTCTTCAACCTGTCCGCCGAACCGGCGGAGTTCCGCGCCGGCGCCGACCTCCCCGGCGTGATCGGGACCGGCCGGGACCGCATCCCCCTCGAAGGCCACGAAGCCCTCTTCCTGCATATCGGACCCGGAGGTCAGGCGCTCCCGCCGGCCGGCACCGGCGCCGGCCTGACCGCCTCTTCCTCAACCAAAGACCGCACCGAGCCGCGCTCGACCAGCGGGCAGTCCAGCTTGACCTGAAGGAGCCGCGAGGCATGGCCGTGGATCACGTCGGAAATCAGGTGCTCCACCGCCCAGCGGCCCATCTCGTAGTTGGGCAGCAGCACGGTGGTCAGCGGCGGGCGGGTATGCTGGGCCATCTCCTGGTCGTCATAGCCCATCACCGCCACGTCGCGCGGGATCTGCAAGCCCAGGTCCCGCAGCGCCTCCAGGCAGCCCACGGCCATCAGGTCGTTGGCGCAGAAGATCGCGGTCGGCGGCCGGGGCTCCGCCATCAGCGAGCGGGTCTGCTCGTATCCGCTGGTCGGCGCCCAGTCGCCGTCGCGGACCAGCGCCGGGTCGAACGGCAGGTCGGCGGTGGCCAGCGCCTGGCGGTATCCCTTGAAACGGTCGCGCGCCGCGTCCATCCAGGGCTCGCCGTTGATGAAGCCGATCCGGGTATGGCCGGCCTGGATCAGCCGGGCCGTCGCGGTGTGCCCCCCGGTCACCTCCCCCGGCACGACAGACGGGAACGCCCGGTCCGCGGCGTAGCAGTTCAGCAGGACAGCCGGCACGTCCGCCATCACGGCGGGCACGGCGACCTTGCGGGTGAAGATGGTGGAATAGACGATCCCGACCAGCGCCGGGTTGGCGACCAGGGAGCGGATCGTCGCCTCCTCCAGCTCCGCGTTGCCCCGGGTGGTCGAGACGGCCAGGACGCAGCCATGCTCCCAGGCCGCGTCGCGGGCGCCGTCGATGGTCACGGCGGGATGGACGCTGGTCGAGATCTCGTCCACCAGATAGCCGATCAGGTTCCGCGTCACCGGCCCGGTCACCGGCGGCGGTTCCTGGCGGCGCGGCTCGAACTGGTAGCCGATCTGGCGCACCGCCTCCCACACGCGCCGCCGCGTCGCCTCGGAGATGCGGGCGCCGGTCATGTTGTTGAGCACGAGCGAGACGCTCGACTGCGAGACCCCGGCCGCCTTGGCCACGTCGGTCATCGTCGGCCGCCGCCTGTCTTGCCGTTCCGCCACCTTCAGCCCTCCGTCACCCGATGCTTCTGCTGATTATTACCACTCCTGAACAGATTGCAATAATAAGGGTTTATCGGGTTTCCATGGGTGCAGCGCAGCAATCGAACAGCGGTGTTGACTGATAATATTAGCTATGAGAGCATCCGGCCGTACTCCCCAGCCGGGGACGACCAAAGGCGGCATCAAGCCGCCGGACAGGGATCGGAGGAGACGTTCGATGCTCAAGCTAGACAGGCGCGCCCTGACCATGGGCCTGATGCTCATGGCGACGGCGATGGCCGGAACGGCGGCGATGGCGGCCGACGGCCTGCCCCCCATGAAGCAGAAGGACAGCTACAAGGTCGGCTTCGCCCAGACCGAGAGCAACAACCCCTGGCGCATCGCCCAGACCGAGAGCATGCAGTCCGAGGCCAAGAAGCAGGGCTGGCAGCTGGTCTATACCGACGCCGCCGGATCGGCCGCCAAGCAGGTCGCCGACGTGGACAGCATGATCGCCCAGGGCGTCGACCTGATCTTCCTGGCGCCTCGCGAGGAGAAGCCGCTGATCCCCGCCGTGATGAAGGCCAAGCGCGCCGGCATCCCGGTGATCCTGCTGGACCGCCGCGTCGATGACAGCGTCGCCAAGGCGGGCCGCGACTACGTCACCTTCATCGGCTCCGACTTCATCGACCAGGGCCGCCGGGCCGGCGAATGGCTGGTCAAGTCCACCGGCGGCAACGCCAAGATCATCGAACTCCAGGGCACCGTCGGCTCGTCCCCCGCCAACGACCGCCACAAGGGCTTCGCCGACGCGATCGCCAAGGCCCCCGGCATGCAGATCGTCGCGGCGCAGAGCGGCGACTTCGCCCGCGACAAGGGCCGCCAGGTGATGGAAACCCTGCTCCAGGCCCATCCGGAAGCCACGGCCGTCTATGCCCACAACGACGAGATGGCGATGGGCGCCCTCGCGGCGCTCGAAGCGGCGGGCCGCAAGCCGGGCCAGGACATCACCGTCGTCTCGATCGACGGCACCCGCGACGCCCTCCAGGCGATCGTGGACGGCAAGATCGGCGCCGTGGTGGAGAGCAACCCGCGCTTCGGCCCCAACGCCTTCGAGACCGCCAAGCGCTACGCCGCCGGCGAGAAGATCGACACCTGGATCAAGGTGCCGGACAATTTCTACGACAAGTCCAACGCCGCCCAGTCGGTGTCCTCGGCCTACTGACCGGGGCCGGGCGGGACCTTGGCCGGTCCCGCCCCACCCTACCCAGACCGAACCGCCAGATTTTCCGCATTCCGCGAGGCAGACCGTGGCTGACGCAGCGCCCCTTCTGTCGATGCAGGGCATCGACAAGAGCTTCGCCGGCATACCCGCGCTCAGCGCCGCCAACCTCACCGTCGGCCGCGCCGAGGTTCATGCCCTGATCGGCCAGAACGGCGCCGGCAAGTCCACCCTGATCAAGATCCTGACGGGAGCCTACCGGCGCGACGGCGGCACCATCCTGTTCGACGGGGCCGCCATCGATCCCTCCTCGCCGCAGGACGCCCAGCGGACCGGCATCAGCACGATCTACCAGGAGATCAACCTGGTGCCCTACCGTTCCGTCGCCGAGAACGTGTTCCTGGGGCGCGAGCCGCGCCGCTTCGGCCTGATCGACTGGCGCCGCATCCACCGGGAGACCGAAACCCTGCTGGCCCGGTTCGGCATCGACGTGGATGTCCGCCGGCCCCTGGGAAGCTTCAACATCGCGATCCAGCAGATGGTCGCCATCGCCCGCGCCGTGTCGTTCGACGCCAGGCTGGTGGTGATGGACGAGCCGACCTCCTCCCTCGACGACCAGGAGGTGGAGGTGCTGTTCGACGTGATCCGCAACCTGAAGCGGGGCGGCGTGTCGGTCGTGTTCGTCAGCCACCGGCTGGACGAGCTCTACGCGGTCTGCGACCGGGTGACCGTGATGCGCGACGGCCGGACCGTGGCCGAAAGCCCCATGGCCGACCTGGGCAAGCTGGACCTGGTCGCCGCCATGCTGGGCCGCCGGCTTTCCGACGTGGCCGCCGGCGGGACGACCGGCTTCGCCGCGGGCAAGGAGCACCGGGGCCGCGAGCCGGTGGTCGGGGTCGACCGTCTCCGCCAGGGCCGCCGCGTCCAGGATGCCAGCGTCGAGGTCAGGGCCGGCGAGATCGTCGGGCTGGCCGGGCTGCTGGGCTCGGGCCGCACCGAGGTCGCCCGCGTCCTGTTCGGCGCCGACCCGGCGGACGGCGGCGACGTCAGGCTGAACGGGCGGATCACCGGCTTCCGCGGTCCCGGCGACGCGATCCGGGCCGGCATCGGCTTCTGCTCGGAAGACCGCAAGACCGAGGGCATCATCCCCGACATGTCGGTCCGCGAGAACCTGACCCTGGCGCTGCTGCCCGAGATCTCCCGCGCCGGCATCGTGGACACCGCCAAGCAGCGCGAGGTGGTGGACCGCTTCATCAAGCGGCTGGGCGTCAAATGCGCCTCGCCTGAGCAGAAGATCCGGGAGCTGTCGGGCGGCAACCAGCAGAAGGTCCTGCTCGCCCGCTGGATGTGCATGAACCCCAAGGCCCTGCTGCTCGACGAACCGACCCGCGGGATCGACGTCGGCGCCAAGGCCGAGATCCAGGCGCTGATCCAGGAACTGGCCGACCAGGGCCTGGGCGTCCTGATGATCTCCTCCGAGATCGAGGAACTGGTCGAGGGCGCCGACCGCGTCGTGGTGATGCGCGACGGCCGCAACGTCGCCGAACTGCACGGCGACGACATCACCGAGCCGGCCGTCATGCACGCCATGGCCCACGGGCACGGGAGCGGCCACGGGAATGGTGGAAAGCAGGTGTCCCATGGCTGATACCGCGATCCACAGCACCGCCGCCCGGCCGCCCGGCCGCCGGATCGGCGACCTGGCCCGGACCTGGGGGGCGCCGCTGGCGCTGGTGGCGCTGCTGCTGTTCAACGCCGCGGTCACGCCCAACTTCCTGACCTGGCAGACCTTCTTCGTGAACCTGACCCAGGTCGCGACCATCGTGATCGTGGCGACCGGCATGACGCTGGTGATCGCGACCGGCGGGATCGACCTGTCCGTCGGCTCGCTGATGGCGATCGCCGGCGCGCTCGCCCCGCTGATCTTCGGCGGCAGCCTGTTCGGCCCGCTGGACCCGGCGCTGGGCGTGACCCTGGCGATCGCCGTGCCGATCCTGGTGGCCGGCTGCTTCGGGCTGTTCAACGGCTTCCTGGTCACGAGCTTCGGCATCCAGCCGATCATCGCGACCCTGGTGCTGTTCATCGCCGGGCGCGGCATCGCCCAGGTCATGACCAACGGCAACCTGCAGACCTTCTCCAACCCGTCCTTCCAGTGGATCGGGCTGGGCCGGGTGTTCGGCATGCCGGTCCAGGCGGTCCTGATGCTGGTGATCGTGCTGGCCGTCGCCTGGATGCTGCGCGCGACGATCTTCGGCCGCCACGTGCTGGCGACCGGCGGCAACGAGCCGGCGGCGCGGCTGGCCGGCGTTCCGGTCAACCGGGTCAAGCTGGCGGTCTACGCCGTCAGCGGCCTGCTCTCCGGCCTCGCCGGGCTGATCGTGATCGCGATCAACGCCTCGTCCGACGCCAACCTGATCGGGCTGGGCATGGAGCTGGACGCCATCGCGGCGGTGGCGGTCGGCGGAACCCTGCTGACCGGCGGCCGAGCCACGGTGGTCGGAACCCTGCTGGGCGCCCTGATCATACAGCTCGTCCGCTACACCCTGCTCGCCAACGGCGTGCCCGACGCCGCGGCCCTGGTGGTCAAGGCCGCCATCATCCTGCTGGCCGTCTGGCTCCAGCGACAGGGAGGGACCGCCCGATGACCACCGACACCGTTGCGCCGCGCCGGCCGGCGCCCCCCAGCCTCGCCGCCCGCGCGGGGGCCGCCCTCAGCCGCCAGGGCGTGCTGATCGCCTTGGTCCTGCTGATCCTGTTCGGCGCCCTGCGCTACGACAATTTCCTCGGCGAATACAACGTGCTGAGCGTGCTCCGCTACAATTCCATGTTCGCGCTGATCGCGCTCGGCATGTGCTTCGTGATCATGACTGGCGGGATCGACCTCTCGGTCGGCGCGGTCGCCGCGATGGCCAGCGTGGTATCGGCCCTTCTGAGCCCCCAGGGGCTGCTGCCGGCCCTGCTGGGCGGCGTGGCGGCCGGCGCCGCGGTCGGCCTGATCAACGGGCTGGTGATCGCGAAGCTGAGGATCCTGCCCTTCATCACGACGCTCGCCACGCTGCTGGCGGCCCAGGGCACCGGGCTGCTGCTGGCCGGGAACCAGTCGGTCTCGGTCTCCTGGGACGGGCTGTTCGTGGAGCTGGGCCAGGGCGACCTGTTCGGCCTGCCGATCCCGGCGCTGATCGCCGCGGCGGCCTACCTGCTGGGTTCGCTGGCGCTGAACTACACCGGCTTCGGCCGCCACACGCTGGCGGTCGGCGGCAACGAGGAGGCGGCCCGGCTGATGGGCCTGCCGGTCGAGCGGATCACGATAGCGGTCTATACCCTGTCGGGCGCGCTCGCCGGGCTGGCCGGCGTGATCCTGGCGTCCCAGTTCGGCGCCGGACAGCCGACCGAGGGGGCGGGCTGGGAGCTGTTCGCCATCGCCGCCGTCGTGGTCGGCGGAACCCTGCTGACCGGCGGCGTCGGGTCGGTCGGGGCGACCCTGTCGGGCGTCCTGCTGCTCGGCCTGATCTTCAACATCCTGAACTTCGAGAACGGCCGCGGCGTGATCAGCCTGAGCGCCTACTGGCAATCGGTCATCCGCGGCGCCTTCCTGCTGGTCGTGGTCATCCTGCAAAGCAGGCTGACCCGCCGGCAGGCCCCGTGACCATCGCAATCACCACCGTCTTACTGGAGCACGCACCATGACCGGCCGTTACGACTCCGCCACCCTGGACACCCTCGCCGAGAACGCCAAGCGGGACAGCTACGTCGTCCTGAAGGACCATCTGCCGAAGGACACCCTGCGGGCGTGGGCCGAGGCCTTCAACCCGCTGCTCAAGAACCACATGGAGCGGGAGGGGCACCTGCAGAACCGCGGCTCCGGCCGGTTCTACGTCACCCTGCCGTTCGACACCCCGTTCGCCGATCCCGCCATCTTCGAGGACGACGACATCCTCGGCATCGTCGAGCGGCTGGTCGGCCGCGAGCCGGTGATGTGCCAGCTCGCCACCGACACGCCGATCCGCGGGTCCGATTTCCAGGAGATCCACCGGGACACGCCTTCCCTGTTCCCGGAGCTGTCCTACGAGACGCCGATGTACCAGCTTGCGGTGAACTTCCCGCTGTGCGACGTCACCCCGGAGAACGGCCCGATCGAGATCGCCAAGGGCACCCACATGATGCCCCGCGACGAGGCCCTGGCGAAGGTGGACTCCGGCGAGATCCCGCTGGAGCAGGTCTGCATGAAGCTGGGCGACGTGATGATCCGCGACGTCCGCCACCTGCACCGCGGCACGCCCAACACCACCGACACCCCGCGCCCGATGGTGGTGATCGGCTACAGCCGCCGCTGGCTGTTCCGGCCGGAAGTGTCGATCAAGGTGCCGCGCGCCGTCCATGGGCGCCTGTCCGACCGCGCCCGCCACCTGCTGCGCTTCAACCAGGTGGTGGAGAGCCTGGACCAGGTCGAGCAGGGCGAGAAGTACCAGGCCTTCGCGTTCTGACGCCCCGCCCTGGGCGGGAGCCGGCAGGGTCGCCGGCTCCCGCGGCATCGCGGAACTTCCTGCCCCGAAGGCTATTGATCCCTGGAACAGGCGCGTCGCCTGACCAGTCAGGAACCTCGATAGACCCAGGGTGATGGAACAGCCTCCCGCACAGCCCCAACCTTTGCCCCCGCCCGACACGGCGCCGGCGGGCCGGCATCACGGCGGCACTTCCTACGCGGTGCTGACCGGGGAAGCCCTGCCACCGACCGGCGGCGTCGAACAGGAGGAGGCCGACCGGTTCTACACCGACAGCCTGAACATCCTCCGCGACAGCGGCATCCCGTTCCTGGTCGCCGGCACCTTCGCGGTGAACTGCTACACCGGCATCAACCGGGCGACCAAGGACCTGGACATCTTCTGCAAGCCGGGCGATTTCCCGCGCATCCTGCTGCATTTCAAGGACCAGGGGTTCGAGACCGAGATCCACGACGAACGCTGGCTCGCCAAGGTGAAGCGCGGCAAATGCTTCTTCGACGTGATCTTCAGCTCGGCGGTCGCGGTCGTCACCATTACGGACCAGTGGTTCAACGAGAGCCACCCGGCCGAGCTGTACGACGTGCCGGTCCAGCTCACCCCGCCGACCGAGATGATCTGGTCGAAAGCGCTGCTGCAGAACCGCAACCGCTACGACGGCGCCGACATCGCCCACATGATCCTCCGCCAGGGCGACCGGATCGACTGGCACCGGCTGTTGTCGCACATGGAGCAGTACTGGGAAGTGCTGCTGATCCACGTGCTGAACTTCCGCTTCATCTATCCGTCCGAACGCGACCGGGTGCCCCGCTGGTTGCTGGACGAACTGCTCCAGCGCGCCCGGATGCACGCCGACCTGCCGGTTCCCATGACCCGGGTTTGCCGCGGGCGGCTGTTCTCCCCGGAGGATTACCGGGTGGACGTGATGGAGTGGGGCTTCGCCGACCTGGTCGGTGCCGCCATCCCGGCGCCGGGCGAGGGCCGAACCGGATGAGACAGTCGAGGAATAAGAGTCCATGATGGCAGAAGAAGTGCGGACCGGCGAAACCCTCCGCGTCGCCGCGATCGGCGATATCCACGTCTCCGCCACCGCGAAGGGGCATTGGCGCGACCTGTTCGGCGAAATCTCAGGCGTCGCGGACGTGCTCTGCCTGTGCGGCGACCTGACCAACATCGGCACCGCGCAGGAGGCCGAGGCGCTGGCCGGGGAACTGGGTTCCTGCTCCATCCCGATGCTGGCGGTGCTGGGCAACCACGACCACCAGTGCGGAAGCCCCGGGGACGTCGAGCGGGTGCTGTGCGACGCCGGGGTCAAGTTCCTGGAGAACGAGGTCCACGAGATCAAGGGCGTCGGGTTCGCCGGCGTGAAAGGCTTCGGCGGCGGCTTCGACGGCAAGATGCTGGACGCGTTCGGCGAGACCCCGATCAAGGCCTTCGTCCAGGAGGCGGTCGAGCAGTCCATGCGCCTGGAGCATGCGCTGAAGTCGCTGGAGACCCGGCGCTCCGTCGTCGTGCTGCATTACGCGCCCATCGCCGAAACCGTGGCCGGCGAGCCGGAACAGATCTTTCCCTTCCTGGGGTCGTCCCGCCTTGCCGAGACGATCGACCGGTTCGACACGATCCGGGCCGTCTTCCACGGCCACGCCCACCACGGCACCTACCAGGGCAAGACCCGCCGGGGAACGCCCGTCTTCAACGTCGCGGCGCAGATCCCCAAGCCGACCGGCAAGCCCTATGCCCTGATCGAGGTCTGAGACCGGCTACTTCACCGGTTCGGGCACGCCGGCTTGCCACTGGTTCCAGTGGGAGACGATGTGGTCGGCCATGCGGGTCCCGACCAGGGCGATGTTCTCGACCGTCTCGGCGAAGCCGCCCGCGGTCTGGCCCGGCGCCGGGTCGAGATGCTGGAGAGTGGTTTCGTTGGGGTTGCCCTGGTCGTAATTGACCGCGCCGCGCAGGCTCATCACGCGCTCGTCCCCTTGAAGGCGCTTGATCACCAGCGTGATCGCGGCGGCCTCCATCTCGGTGATCACGTAATCGTCGGCGCCGTAGAGCTTGGCGATGTACTGCGCCTGCTCCGACATGCCGGGGCCGTGGAAGAAGGTGTCGCCGGTCATGTGGGTCCCGGTGCCGACGAACGGCGCGCGCCGGGCGGTTTCCTGGGGGTAGCGCAGGCGATAGGCGCGGGCGGATTCCGAATCCTTCAGGGGCGTATCGGCGGTCAGGCGCATCGCCCACTGCACCAGGTCGGGATTCAGCTTGAACAGCCGCAGCGCCTCGTAGCCCTTGCGCGGCATGAAGGTCGGAGCGCCCGGCTCGCCCTCCTCCGGCGCCCAGCGATGGCCGAGGTCGTAGTCCACCAGCCAGGTGGCCCAGTTCACCGCGCCGATGGTCCCCCGCGACGGCGGCGTGCCGGCCACGCCCGACAGGATGAAATAGGACTGGGACAGGTCCAGCTGCGGGCTGAGCAGGATGGCCTGCATCGACGCGGAGGAACTGACCTTGCCCATCCCGAGGACCGAACCGCAGACCCCATCGGCATTGCAATGGACCGGGTTGAGGGCTCCCCTGACGGCGATCGGCCGGCTGTCCTTCCAGTAGCGCTCGTACCAGTGCTGGAACTCCCCCGCCCTGTCGCCGGTGTTTTGGCCGATCTCGAACATCGCCGCGACGAACACCTTGACCTTCACGGGCTCCTCCGCCCGCAGGGGCGACGACGGTCCGGCTGTCATCAGGCCCGCCATGAGCAGGGTGGAAAGGGCGATGCCCAGGCGCAGGGCTCGGTGTCGCATTTCGTACTCCTTGAATGTGGAAATAGCCGGGGATCGGCGTCCCCGGCCGGTCCGGCATGATTTCCCGATATGCGGCCCAAGACAAGGACGGTCCTTTCCCGCTCGATCCTTTGCCGGTTCGCATGGAAACTTTTTCCGCCCCGTTCGTGATTGGCGGCCGCGGCCTCTGTTAGGGCGCAGGTACGTAAAGAGAGGACAAGCGCCATGCCGGAGCACCTGAACAATGCCGTGGTCGTGATCACGGGAGCTTCCAGCGGGATCGGCCGCGCCGCCGCCCATGCCTTCGCCCGGCGCGGCGCCCGGGTGGTCGTGGCGGCACGGCGGGAGCACCTGCTGCGAGAGGTGGTCGGCGAATGCGAAAGGCTTGGCGCGGAGGCGCTCGCCGTGCCGACCGACGTGACCGACGCGGACGCCGTGGAGCGGCTTGCCAATGCGGCGGAGGACCGGTTCGGACGGATCGACGTCTGGATCAACAATGCGGGGGTGACGGCGCTGGGCCGTTTCGACGATGTGCCGCCCGACGTCTTCCGCCAAGTGATCGAGACCAACCTGTTCGGCTACGCGAACGGGGCGGCGACCGCGCTGCGCCGGTTCCACCGCCGCCGGGCGGGCGTGCTGATCAACAACGCCTCCATGAACGCCTATGTGGCCGAACCCTTCGCGAGCGCCTATGTCGCCAGCAAGTTCGCCATCCGCGGCCTGGCGGACTGCCTGCGCGAGGAGTGGCTGGACGAGCCCGGCATCCGGATCTGCACCGTGCTGCCGGCGGTCATCGACACGCCGCTGTTCCAGCACGCGGCCAATTACGAGGGACGCGCCCCGCGGGCCATGCCGCCGGTCTACGCCCCGGAACGGGTCGCCGAAAGCTTCGTCGAGCTGGCGGAACGGCCGCGGCGGGAAATGTTCGTCGGCAACAGCGGCCGCATGCTCGCCCTTCAGCACGCCGTGGCGCCCGGCATGACTGAGCGGATGATGGCCCGCATGGTCGACCGGATGCACTTCCACCAGGACCGGCTGGCTGTGGTGACCCGCGGCAACTTGTTCGAGCCCATGGCCGAAGGGAGCCGGGTCGATGGCGGCTGGCGCTCCTCGTCCCCACGCGGAACGGGCGGTTCCCTGGCGTGGGGCCTCGGCGGCCTGGCGCTCGGCATCGGCGCCGCCGTGCTGGCCTCCTCGGCCGTGCGGTCGAGCGCCCGCCGGCACGCCACCGCCGAACGCCGGAGTCCCAACCCGGTGCGGCCGGCCGGTCCCGAAGCGATGCGCGACCGGGACTGGCGCCCCTGGGACAAGGTGGACGAGGCGTCGGACGAATCCTTCCCGGCCAGCGATCCGCCGTCCTATTACCCGATCCGGGTATAGTCCCGGGGCTCAGGAGCCGATCGACAGGACCCGCGTCAGCAGGACGTAGTCCGACTCCAGGGCCATCAGCGCCACCAGCACCAGCAGCACGAGGGGAGGCACCAGGACGACGCAGCGCAGCGCCAGCCTCTCCCATTGCAGGTGCATGAACACCGCGACGATCAGTCCGGCCTTCAGCAGCATGAAAACGATGATCAACGTCCAGCGCAGATAGCCTTGGAGCTGGAAAAAATCCACAAGATAGGATAATGTGCTTAGGACGAACAGGAGTCCCCATACCTTGAGATAGGTCCCGACCGGATGTTGCTGACCCTCGACGTGGCTCATGGCGTTCCTCCCACCCCGATTCCTTTCACCACAGATAGAAGAAGGCGAAGATGAACACCCAGACCAGATCGACGAAGTGCCAGTAAAGGCCGGCGATCTCGACGTTCTGGTAATTGCCCCGGCGCTCGTAGTCGCCGCGCCGGACCTTCAGCGCGACGATGGTCAGATAGATCACCCCGGCCGTGACGTGCAGGCCGTGGAACCCGGTGATCATGAAGAAGGTCGATCCGAACTGCGTGGCGCCGAACGGGTTGCTCCAGGGCCGGACGCCCTCGGCGATCAGCTTGGACCATTCGAAGGCCTGCATGCCGACGAAGGCCGCGCCCAGCGCCGCGGTCGCCAGCATCAGGGCCGCCGTCCGGGCGCGGTCGCGGCGGTAGGCGAAATTGACCGCCATCGCCATGGTGCCGCTGCTGCTGATCAGCACGAAGGTCATGATGGCGATCAGGATCAAGGGTATGTGCACGCCGGCGATGGTCAGGGCGAAGACCTCGCTGGCGTTGGGCCACGGCTCCGTGGTCGACATGCGCACCGACATGTAGGACGTCAGGAAGCAGCCGAAGACGAAGGTGTCGCTGAGCAGGAAGAACCACATCATGGCCTTGCCCCAGGGGACGTCCCTGAAGGCCTTCCGGTCGGCGGACAGGTCGTCGACCATTCCCTGCCAGCCCACGCCTTCCCCGACGGTGCCCGACCCGGGAGCCGCCCCGGGAGCCGCCGTGTAGGTGACTTGCTGATGCGCCATCCGCGTTTCCCCCAAGTGC
Source organism: Skermanella mucosa (assembly GCF_016765655.2). Taxonomy (NCBI): domain Bacteria; kingdom Pseudomonadati; phylum Pseudomonadota; class Alphaproteobacteria; order Rhodospirillales; family Azospirillaceae; genus Skermanella; species Skermanella mucosa. The sequence goes on along the minus strand of NZ_CP086109.1, from coordinate 145,352 downwards.
CTCCGGTTCTAATGCATGTGCTGCATCGGCTGGAGCATGGCGTCCGCCCCACCGTTGTCCGCCAGCAGCAGGCCGAACAGCGCCAGCCAGACGGCCAGCAGGAAGTGCCAGTAGAGAGTGCAAAGCTCGATGCTGGGGCGGAGTTCATTGGTGCCGGCGGAGCGGCGGAACTTCCAGGCGGTCCGTCCCCAGGCGACCAGTCCGCCCAGCAGATGCAGCGCGTGCAGGGCCGACAGCAGGTAGAAGAAGGTATTGGCCGGGTTCGACGCCACGAAATAGCCGAGCGCGTCGAGCTGCCGCCAGGCCACCAGCTGCCCGGCAAGGAAAAGCGCGGCGAACAGCCCTCCGGCCAGCAATCCCGTCCTGGCGGCATCGCGCCGCCCCCTCCGGACACTGACCCAGGACCATTGGAACGCGGCGCTGCTCAGGACCAGGGCCAGAGTGTTGAGCCACAGCACCGGCGGTTCGGACAGGGGAACCCAGTCGCCGAATCCCATGCGCATCAGGTACGCGACCGTCAGCAGCAGGAACAGCACCGTCACCACGACCAGGAAGAAGATCAGGCCCAGCCTCGCGGTCGGTATCCGCAGCCTGCCGGACACCGGGAACCCGCCGCTTCCGCTCTCCAGCCAGGGTTTCGCCGACAGGGCTCCGAACAGGCTCATGGGTGCGCTCCCCCGTGGCCCGGCTGTGGTACGGCGGGCTTCCGCGCGTCGACGGGTTCCCAGGGATGGTTCTGCGGCAGGAAGTCCTGTTCCGCGCCGGGCACGCTGTAGTCGTAGGCCCAGCGGTGGACCACCGGCTGCCTCGGCCCCCAGTTGCCATGCCCCGGCGGGGTCTCCGGGGTCTGCCATTCCAGGGTGGTGGCCCGCCAGGGGTTCGCTCCGGCGGGCTTGCCCCGGAACGCGCTCCAGGCCAGGTTGAACAGGAACAGCATCTGGGCGGCGCCCACGACCAGCGCCGCGACCGTGATGAAGGCGTTGAGGTCGTGGGCGGAGTCCGGGATGAACTCGATCCCCTCGAAGTCGTAGTAGCGCCGCGGGATGCCCACGAACCCCAGGTAATGCATCGGGAAGAAGATCGCGTAGGTGCCGAGGAAGGTGATCCAGAAGTGGAGCTTGCCCATCCCGTCGTGCAGCATGCGGCCGGTGATCTTCGGGTACCAGTGGTAGATCGCGCCGAAGATGACCAGCACCGGCGCCACGCCCATCACCATGTGGAAATGCGCGACCACGAAATAGGTGTCCGACAAGGGCACGTCCACGACGACGTTGCCGAGGAACAGCCCGGACATGCCGCCGGACACGAAGGTCAGGACGAACGCCAGCGAGAACAGCATCGGGACGGTCATGTGGATGTCGCCCCGCCACAGCGTCAGCACCCAGTTGTAGACCTTGATCGCGGTCGGGACGGCGATGATCAGCGTCGTGGTCGCGAAGAAGAAGCCGAAATAGGGGTTCATGCCGCTGACATACATGTGGTGCGCCCAGACCACGAAGCTGAGCACGCCGATCGCCAGGATCGCCCAGACCATCATCCGGTAGCCGAAGATGTTCTTGCGCGCGTGCGTGCTGATCAGGTCGGAGACGATGCCGAACCCGGGCAGCGCCACGATATAGACCTCCGGGTGCCCGAAGAACCAGAACAGGTGCTGGAACAGCAGCGGGCTGCCGCCGCCGTACTGGAGCTGTTCGCCCATGGACACGATGGTCGGCATGAAGAAGCTGGTCAGCAGGACCCGGTCGAGAAGCATCATCACGCCGCTGACGAACAGCGCCGGGAAGGCCAGGAGCCCCAGGATGGTCGCGACGAAGATGCCCCAGACGGTCAGCGGCAGGCGCATCATCGTCATGCCGCGGGTACGCGCCTGGAGGATGGTGGTCACGTAGTTCAGCCCGCCCATGGTGAAGGCGACGACGAAGATAAGGAGGGAGACCAGCATCAGGATGATGCCCCAGTCCCGTCCCGCGGTGCCGGGCAGGATCGCCTGCGGCGGATACAGGGTCCACCCCGCCCCCGTCGGCCCGCCGGGCACGAAGAAGCTCGCGGCCAGGACGATGACGGCCAGCAGGTAGGTCCAGTAGCTGAGCATGTTGACGTAGGGGAAGACCATGTCCCGCGCGCCGATCATCAGCGGGATCAGGTAGTTGCCGAACCCGCCCAGGAACAGCGCCGTGAGCAGGTAGACCACCATGATCATCCCGTGCATGGTTACGTACTGGTAGTAGGCTTCCTGGTCGATGAAGCCGAAGGTGCCGGGGAAGCCGATCTGCATCCGCATCAGCCAGGACAGGACCAGGGCCACCAGCCCGATCCCGATGGCGGTGACGGAATACTGGATCGCGATGACCTTGTGGTCCTGGCTCCAGATGTACCTCGTGAAGAAGCTCCGGGGCTCGGGATGTTCGTGCTCTTCGTCGTGTCCGGTGTCGATGATCGCGGTTTGAGCCATGACGCCCTTCCTCCGCTTGTTCCTTGCCGTCTTCCTTGCCGTTCGATTCTATGGCGCCTCGGTGTTCTCCGCGAACTCCTCGGCCGCCCCCTGCCCTTTCCAGGTCCGGGCGAAGGTCGGGTTCTCTTCGAGCCAGGGCCGGTGGGCGTCCGGCTCGACCACCACGACCGTGCCGCGCATGGCGGAGTGGCCGACCCCGCACAGTTCGGCGCACAGGATCTCGAAGGTCCCGGTCCGCGTCGGGGTCAGCCAGAAATAGGTCACCATGCCGGGCACCAGGTCCATCTTGGCCCGGAACTGGGGAACGTAGAAATCATGCAGCACGTCGACCGAGCGGAGCAGCAGCTTGACCGGCCTGTCGACCGGCAGGCGAAGCTCGCCGCCCGCGACCAGGATGTCGTCCTGCCCCTGGGGGTCGTCCGGGTTGAGGCCGAACGGGTTGTCCGCGTCGATCCGCCGGGCATCCACGGTGCCCAGGACGCCGTCCGTCCCCGGAAACCGGAAGCTCCAGCCCCACTGCTGGCCCAAGACTTCCACCGGGGTCGCCTCGGCGGGGACCGAGACGTAGTCGTCCCAGACGACCAGGCCGGGCGCCAGCATGGCGGCGATGCCGACCGACGTCAGGCCGGTCAGCCAAAGCTCCAGCTTCTTGCTCTCCGGCTCATAGGCGGCCGTCACTCCCTCCCGGTGGCGGAACCGGAAACACGCATAGGCCATGAACAGGACGAGGATGCAGAAGACGACTCCGGTGATCAGGAACGTGATGATCAGGGTATCGTCGATCGTCCCCCAGTTCGACGCGAGCGGAGTGAACCACCACGGGCTCACCAGACTGAAGATAACGGAACCGATCACAAGTACCGCAAGAACGATCGCCACGGCCATAGCCTGTTCGCCCCGCTTATTCTTGTTGGATAAGGACGGTTTTTCGGCGCCGGCCCAAAAGGCCGTTCAGGATTCTGTCAGTCAAGGTTTTCCATAATATGATTGATCAACCTGATTGGCAAGGGCCGGGACGAGCGCCGATCCTGTCCGATAGTTCGTGACCATTTGAGTAGTGCCATCGGGGGCATATTGAGTCATCATCCACCGACAATGGGAGTATGCTCGATTCAACGCTCGTGGTTCGGGAGGAAAGAACATGACCATCCGAAATCCCGTCGAATGGGGAGCCGACCAGTTCAGGGAAGGGACGCACGCGGCCGGATCGGGCGGCCACGCCGCCTACGGCACCAAGGGGGAGTTGAACTCGCTCGTACCGGGGATCTGCCGGATCGAGCCGAAGGACCTGCGGGAGGTTCTGAGGAAAGGCGTCGAGGATTTCGGGGCGTACCGGACCGACGTCATCTTCCTTTGCATAATCTATCCGATCGTCGGCCTCGTCCTGGCGCAGGTGGCATTCGGCCGCGACATGTTCCAGCTGCTGTTTCCCCTGGCATCCGGCTTCGCCCTGATCGGCCCGTTCGCCGCGATCGGGCTCTACGAGATGAGCCGGCGCCGGGAACAGGGCGTCACGATCAACTGGGCCGACGCCTTCGGGGTCCTCCGCTCGCCTTCGTTCGGCTCCATCCTGGCCCTCGGCCTGATCCTGGTCGGGATCTTCCTGCTGTGGCTGCTGAGCGCGCAGGCAATCTACGCCGCCACCCTCGGCCCCGAGCCGCCCGACAGCTTCGGGACGTTCGTCCGGGATGTCTTCACGACCAGCGCGGGCTGGGCGATGATCGTCATCGGCGTGGGCGTGGGCTTCCTGTTCGCCGTGCTGGTGCTGGCGATCAGCGTGATCTCGTTCCCGCTGCTGCTCGACCGGAAGGTTGGCGTGGCCACGGCGATCTATACCTCGGTCCGCGTCGCCGCCGCCAATCCGACCACCATGGCCGCGTGGGGCATGGTGATCGTGTGCGGCCTCGTGGTCGGGTCGATCCCGCTGTTCGTCGGCCTCGCCATCGTCATGCCGGTGCTCGGCCACGCCACCTGGCACTTGTACCGGAAGACGGTCAGGAGCGGCGGAAGTGCTGCGGGTTCTTCAGATCAGCGGTCGTGATCGGCGAGGGTCTCGCGTTCCTCGATATCCTCGCGGACGAAACTCCAGAGGACGACGAAGCAGGCGAAGAAGCCGAGCGCCACGAGCGCTGACGCCTGCGTCCTGGTCTCGTTGTTGAGGCAGGCCGTCACGATGGTGCCGAGCAGGCAGACCGAGATGGCCAGGGTGTTCAGACCGAAACGCAGGCGCTTCAGGAAGGCGGAAGGGTTTTGCATCTGACGGGGTCACGCGATCTGTGGAACGGGTGCTGACCTCCATCGTAGCCAAAGTTGGTTAATATTTAGCAACCGCTTTACGGATGGCGGCGAGGTCCCGGGATCGGGACCTCGCCTCGCCTCGCGCGGTCTACTGGACGCGCGGCAGTTCGTTGAAGGCATGGAACGGCGGCGGGGAGGACACCGTCCATTCCAGCGTGGTGGCACCGGGACCCCAATAGTTCGCCCCTACCCTCGCCCCCCGGGTCAGCGTGTAGAAGACGCCGAACAGGAACAGCATGTGGCCGGCGAAGCTGATGTAGGAACCGTAGGAGGAGATCATGTTCCACGGCTCGAAGGCGTCGGGATAATCGACGATGCGCCGCGGCATACCGGCCGCTCCCAGGAAATGCTGCGGGAAGAAGGTCAGGTTGGCGCCGACGAAGGTCAGCCAGAAATGCGCCTGGCCGAGCCATTCGGGATACTGGCGGCCCGACATCTTGCCGATCCAGTAATACCAGCCGGCGAAGATCGAGAACACCGCGCCCAGCGACAGCACGTAGTGGAAATGGGCCACGACGTAGTAGGTGTCGTGCAACGTCTGGTCGATGCTGCCGTTCGCCAGCACGACGCCGCTGACGCCGCCCAGGGTGAACAGGAAGATGAAGCCCAGGCAGAACAGCATCGGCGTCTTCAGCTCGATCGATCCGCCCCACATGGTGGCGATCCAGGAGAAGATCTTGATGCCCGTCGGCACCGCGATGATCATCGTCGCGGCCGTGAAATAGGCCTTGGTATCCACGTCCAGCCCGACCGAGAACATGTGGTGGGCCCACACGACGAAGCCGACCACGCCGATCGCGACCATGGCGTAGGCCATGCCCAGGTAGCCGAAGATCGGCTTCCTGGAGAAGGTCGAGATCACGTGGCTGATGATGCCGAAGCCCGGCAGGATCATGATATAGACTTCGGGGTGGCCGAAGAACCAGAACAGATGCTGGAACAGCACCGGGTCGCCGCCGCCGGCCGGGTCGAAGAAGGTGGTGCCGAAGTTGCGGTCGGTCAGCAGCATGGTGATGGCGCCGCCCAGCACGGGCACTGCCAGCAGCAGCAGGAAGGCCGTGACCAGCATGCCCCAGGCGAACAGCGGCATCTTGTGCAGCGTCATGCCGGGAGCGCGCATGTTGAAGATGGTGGTGATGAAGTTGATGGCACCCAGGATCGACGAGGCGCCGGCCAGGTGCAGGGCGAAGATCGCCATGTCGACCGCCGGGCCGGGATGTCCCAGGGCGGAGCTGAGCGGCGGGTAGATGGTCCAGCCCGTCCCCGCCCCGGTGCCGACGAAGGCGGATCCCAGCAGCAGCAGGAAGGCCGGGACCAGCAGCCAGAAGCTGATGTTATTCAGCCGGGGAAAGGCCATGTCGGGCGCGCCGATCATCAGCGGCACGAACCAGTTGCCGAAGCCGCCGATCAGCGCCGGCATGACCACGAAGAACACCATGATCAGCCCGTGGGCCGTGATGATGACGTTCCACAGCTGGCCATCGTTGATGAACTGCGTTCCCGGAGCCTGGAGTTCGGCCCGCATGATGATCGAGAAGATCAGCCCGAAGAACACCGCCACCAGCGAAAAGAGCAGGTAGAGGGTTCCGATGTCCTTGTGGTTGGTGGAGAGGAACCAGCGGGCGAAGAAACCCGGCATATGGTCGTCGTGATGCCCATGGGCGTCGGCGTGCGTCGGTGCCCCGGTGTCGTAGACCCCCGGACCCTTGACCGGGTCGTGGTCGGACTGGCCTGTCACTCTGTCGGTCATGGCGTCTCGGCTCCCAGGGTAGCGGCCGGAGTTTCGGCGAGTTGGCGAGGTGACGGCGGCTCCGCGGCGGCGAACTCCTCCTTGGCTCTCTCCACCCACTCGGCGAAGCGCTCCTTGGAAACGGCGTCCACCACGACCGGCATGACGGCGTGGCCCGTTCCGCAGATCTCCCGGCACTGGCCATAGATCCGCCCCTCGCGGACGATCCGGATGTTGATCTCGTTGAGGCGTCCGGGAATGGCGTCGCGCGTGAACCCCAGGGACGGCACGCCCCAGGAGTGGATGACGTCCTCGGAAGTGATCTGCAGCCGAATGTTGGTGTCCACCGGCAGGACCACCGGATTATCCACGTCCAGGATCCGGCGGCCGTCGGGCTGGATATCCTCGTCGGGAACCTGATAGCTGGCGATCGAGAAACCGCCATGGTCCGGATACTGGTACTCCCAGTACCACTGGTGCCCGACGATCTTCAGCGTCACCTCCGACTCCTCGACATTGTCCAGGAAATAGAGCAGCCGGAAAGACGGGATCGCGATCACGACCAGGATCACGACGGGCAGGACGGTCCAGGCGACCTCCAGCACCGTATTGTGCGTTGTCCGCGACGGTGTCGGGTTGCTCTTGGAATTGAACCGGATGACCACGTAGGCCAGCAGGGCCAGCACCAGGGCGCAGATCGCGAACATGATGACGAACAGCAACCCATGGAAATCGGAAAGCTGCTCGGCGATCGGCGTCACCGGGGTCGGGTGCCAGACCTGCCAGGGTTCCGGACCGATCTGGGGAAGGCCGTTTGCCGGCCCCGGGACGGTGGGTTCCGGCGGCGCCTGCGCCATGGCGGCAGCGGTCATGCTGGCGCAACCCGTGAAGGCGGCTGCGGCCAAGCCGAAGTTGGTCTTTCGATCGGGCATCCCAAAAGGCTCCTGAACGCGTCCGGCGGGTAAGAAGTCAATCGATGTGCGGAACAGGCCGCGGCCGGTGTCGTTCTGGCTAGCCAAGGGGTAGACACCTTTCGGACAGGGCGGAGGGATCCTGCGGTGATGCCGGAATGTGACATCCCCCTGCCCTCTTCGACAGTGCGTCAACTCGGCTTTGCCTTGTTGCGTCAACTGTGTAATGTGGTCCGGCACCGCAATCCAAGACGGCGAACTCCTTATTCGACGTCGAATACCGGAGAGCTTCGATGATCGGCCCTGAACTCAAGACACTGCGCGAAGGTCGCGGCATGGACCAGCGCACATTCGCCGAGCACCTGAACGGCCAGCTCGGGCGCAGCTATGACAAGGCGCGGATATCCCGGTGGGAGTCGGGGGCCGAGCGGATCCCTTCCCAGGTGGCCAAGTTCGTCGCGGCCGAGATGGCGCCCAAGACGCTCCGGCCGAGGCGTAGCGTGGTCGTGGCCGTGGCCAACCAGAAAGGCGGCGTCGGCAAGACGAGTTCGGCGGTCAACCTCGCCTTCCTTCTCGCCACTGCCGGGCTGAGGACCGTGCTGGTCGACAGCGACCCGCAGGCGAGCGCCACGGCCCACCTGGGCATCGACCAAGCCGAAGCCCATGCCGCCGGCAAGACCCTCTACCCTGTCCTGCGGCAGGAAAAGCCCATCGGCGACGTCATCGTTCCGGTCTGCGAAGGTCTGTTCGACTTGGTACCCTCCACCATCGCCCTGGCCAATGTGGATATCGAGCTGGCGTCCGATCCGGTGAACGGCGGACCGTTGGCGATGCGTGACCGGCTATCTCCCCTGCGGGAGACCTACGACGCCATCCTGATCGATTGCGGCCCTACCCTGTCGATGCTGACCGTCAATGCCCTGAACGCGGCGGACCAGCTTCTGGTCCCGGTGCAGACGGAGACGCTGGCCGGCCTTGGCGTCTCGATGCTGCTGGAAACGGCGAACAAGCTGCGCCGCCGCAGCAATCCCGACTTGCAGATCCTCGGTATCCTGCCGACCATGTATACGCCGCGCAATGCGGCCGAGAAGATGACCTTGGACGAGCTGCACGAACTTTTCGGGCACGTGATCCGGATCTTCGATCCGATCCCCCGGACCACGAAGTTCACCCAGTCGGCCCGCGCCCAGTTGCCCCTGCTCAAGGCCGCCCCCAACGCGCCGGGCGCCGAGGTCTACCATGAGATCGCCCGGACCCTGATCAACTACGTGACTGCGGAGGATGGCCATGTCGCTGCTTAAGAAGGCCCAGCAAGGCCGGTCCATGATGAGCAAGGCGGCGGCCCAGGTCCAGAACGACGTCCTGTTCGGGACCAGCACCAACTTCCCGCGGGTGGTCGAGGTGGACTTGACGTCGGTCACGCCCAATCCCGACCAGCCCCGCAAGTATTTCGACGAGGAGGAACTGCGAAGTCTCGCCGACTCCATCGAGCGGATGGGCCTGAAGCAGCCGATCCTGGTGAAGCAGGTTCCCGGCGGGAAATACATCATCGCCGCCGGAGAGCGCCGCTTCCGAGCCCATCAGCTTCTCGGGCGCGACACAATCTTCGCCATCATCACCGACGGAGACCTGGACGAGATCGCGCTGATCGAGAACCTTCAGCGCGCCGACCTGGATGCCATGGAAGAGGCCAGGGCGTTCGCCCGCCTTCTGGAACGGCACAGTTACACCCACGAGGAACTGGGCCGGATCGTCTCCAGGAGCCAGGGAGAGATCGCACGGACCCTGGCGACCCTGAAGCTGCCCGAGGCGATGCTGCAGGAGTATCCGGCGTTCCGGAAATCGATCTCGAAATCGATCCTGCAGGAACTGGCCTTCATCGACGACGCCGATCTCCGCAGGCAGCTTTGGGAGGAAGCCAAAGCCGGAAAGCTGACCATCCGGGGGCTTCGCGAAACTAAGAAGAACCCGGCCGTGGCCCAGGCGCGCGCGCAGGGCAGGCAAGCTGCCGGCGCGCCCTCGGCCGACGACGTTTCCAAGCTGCTCGCCAGCGCCAGCAAGAGCATCAAGCGGACCAGCAGCGACGTATCGGCGCTCACGCGGCACAAGGCCGTGCTGGACGACCAGCAACGGGCGGCATTCCGCAGGCTGCGGGATCTCCTGAACGATCTGGTCGGCGACTGAGGCGGGGACGGGATCGGAACAGGGTCGGGCAGGGCGTTATTCGACGTCGAATAGCGATTCACACCTCGAAGCGAGGCCAGGTGTAAGCATGTCATCACACGCCGCACTTCCCAGACGAAGGCTGCTGCAGCCGGGTCCCGTCTCGGCCGAACGTATCGAGAGCCGCGGGGGAACCTCCAGGATGCTGGACTTCAGGTTGGAGCCCGGCCTGACCATCAACGAGGCAATCACGCGGCCGCTCCTCCAGGCGGGGATCGCGGGTGCCGTGGTCGAGATCGAGGCAGGCGCGCTGGAACCCTTCACCTATGTGCTGCCGGCCCCGTCGCCGGATCTGGACCATGCCGCCTTCTATAGCCGGACCTACAGGGTGGACGGCCTGTCCCTGCTCCACCGTGCCAGCGTCAGCGTCGGCCGGCGGGACGACGCTCCATTCATACATTGCCATGGCGTCTGGACGGAGCCGGACGGCTCGCGGCATGCCGGCCACGTGATCCCATCGGAGACCGTGATCGCAGCCCCCGTACAGGCTCGGGCCTGGGGAATGACCGACGCGACCTTCGTGGCGGAAGCCGACCCCGAGACCAACTTCACCCTGTTCCGCCCGATGGAAACAACCGTCGGCACGCGGGGAACCGGAGCGTCCGGCGTCCTTGCCCGCATCCGTCCGAACGAAGATGTCTGCGAGGCGATCGAGACCCTGTGCATCCGCCATGGACTGGCTTCGGCGACTGTACGGGGGCTCGGCAGTCTGGTCGGAGCCGAGTTCGAGGACGGGCGAACCGTCCAGTCCCATGCGAGCGAGGTGCTGATCACCCGGGGCAGCGTTGAATCCGGCGTGGGTTCCAGGCCGTCGGCGACTCTCGACATCGCCATGGTGGACATCGACGGCATCATCCATGAGGGACGGCTGGTCCGCGGCCGCAACTCCGTCTGCATCACCTTCGAAATCTATCTGGAATGAGCGCCGACTTCCTTCCGGAAGATCCACTCGTCCAGCGGCACCGTCATGCTCACCCCGTCCGGCGTCGTATAGCTGTAGCTTTCCGACAGGGTTCCGATGAATCGGTACCCTAGCCTTTCATAGAAGCGCCGGGCCTCCGCGTTGTGGCGCTCCACGCCGACTTCGGCCGACGGCACCGCGCGCCGCCGGATATCCCGCTCGGCGGCCCCGACCAGCCGGGCACCGATGCCGGTCCGCTGGAACGGCGCCATCACCCTGACGGCCCAGAGCAGCGCACAGCCCTCCTCCGGTTTCCGGGCATAGTCGATCCAGACCTGGCCGACCGGAAAGCCGTTGGCATCGGCCAACAGCATCGCGGTCTCGCCGGCGGCTTGGCGGTCGAAGGTCCGGCGGATGATCTCCCGGTGCTCCGTGAACATGCCGAACCATTCGAGGTTCGGCAGGTCCGCCTCGGTGCAGGGCCGGATCGTGATCCGGACGGGCATCGTGAAACTGTCGGTCATGGTCATTTCGATTCCTCATGCCCCATGACGGAGCAGGCGTCCCTGGGTAGTCCTGTCCAGGGCGCCCCAGCGGTATTTATAGGCTTCGGTCCCGCGCAGGAAGTCGAACTCGAAGGCACCCTCGGACGTGGCCGTCTCGATCGCGTGGCCGACGATCAAGGTGCCCAGGCCAAGCTCCGCAAAGTCGGGCTCGAACCCGCTGAGGTAATAGTGGCATCGCCCCTTGGCCTGCATCCCGTAGAGAACCGCGACAACCTGCCCGTCGAGGTGGAGCGCGTGGAGGCGCAGCAGGCCGCCGCGGGCGAGGGCAGGCGCGGCGTCGCGGTGGAACCGTTCGACCGTGGCATCGGCCAGGACGCCGGACTCTCCCTTGGTCGTCCAGCGCGCCCCGTGCAATCGGATCAGGCTGTCGAGCAGCGGTGCAACCCGGTCGGGTGTGGCGGTTTCGAACCGAAGGGTTCCGGCCCGTTCGGCGCGCCGGCGATAGTAGCGCAGGTTCTGCTGCATGCGGCGGGGCAGGGTGGCCGGCAGCGGCAGGATTGGGCAGGGCTCCTCGGCCCGGCCCTGCCCGGTCCAGCCTCGCGGCGCCGGGATGTCGGCCAGAACCGATCCGGGGGCGAGTTGCGGCAGGTCGAGGACACGCCACGGCACCAACCGGCCCAGCAGTGCCGTGACCTCCGCCGGCCCGACATCGGGAGCGAACAAGCCGTCCAGATAGTCCGTGTTACCGGCCCCCAGCGGTAGCAGGCGAGGTTCCGGCGGCCCGCGATAATGGAACAGCGGCAGCAGGCCGCAAAGGCGGCCGGACCTGCGCAGCGTGACGACGACGAGGTCGCCGTCGCGGAAATGGCGGCGCCAGGGAATCAGCCAAGCGGGCGACTGGAACGGGGTGGCGCCGGGACAGGCGGACCACAATTCCCACCATTCCGGCTCCAACCCGATCAGTTCATTATCGATATTGATAATTGAGCTATCGAACGTGAAGGTCATGCGGCCACTTGGCGGTAGAGGTCGAAATAGCGGGCGATCATGCCTTTGAGGTCGAAGCGCTCGCGGGCGGCCGCGCGGCAGTCGTCGGAGGAAAGTCCGGAGGCGGCACGGATCGCGTCCGCCATCCCGCGTTCGTCGGCCACCAGGAAGCCGGTCCGCCCATGCTCCACCACTTCGGGCAGAGCTCCGGCCGGGAAGGCGACCACCGGCGTTCCGCAGGCCAGCGCTTCCATCGCCACCAGCGAACTGGTCTCGGGCGCCAGGCTGGGCACCACCAGACACCGTGCCGCGGTCAGGAGACGCCGCTTCCGCCGGAACCCGACCGGCCCGATGAAGCGTCGAGACCGGTCCAGGCGCGGCTCGATCTCCGAGCGGAAATAGTCCTCGTGGACAGGATAGGGGAAGACCTCGCCGGCCAAAAGAAGCGGCGATCCCGCCAGCTTCGCCGCATCGAGCGCGTGATGAAAGCCCTTCTCGGGACAGATCCGGCCCAGGCACAGGGCGAAGCCGCGCTTGGCGTGGCGCGCGGCCAGCGCTTCCACCGGCACGCCGTTCGGGATCGGCGGCAGCACGGGCACTCCCGGGGGAAACCGCCCGTGCTGGGACTGCGAGACGCCGTGAAGATATGTGCGAGGACGGGCAGGGCGCAGGGCGGCCTCCGGATACCAGTCCGGCGGCAGGTGGACCGTGACCAGCGCCGGAACACCCGGCGGGGGCAGGTAGCGGTCGAAATCGATGCCATGGAGATGAACCAGGTCCACCGCATTGTCCCGCAGGGCCGTCTCGATGGCCCGGCGCTGATGGCCGTGGATACCGGCGCGGGTATCCTCGTCGATCGGACCGGGAGCGGCGGGCACCGGATACAGCTCGCCGGCGACCGCCGAATCCTCGCGGGCGACGACCAGGGAGCGGTGGCCCGCTTGGACCAATGCCCTGTCGAGGTGGCTCAGCACCTGCTCGGCACCGCCGACCGAGTCAGGGCCGACCGGGGCGAAAGGGTAGGCGACGCTGAGGACCGTCAACGGCATGCGCTGATCCCGAGTTCGTCCAGCGCCTTGCTCGCCAGTTCCCGCCAGCGCTCGCCCCCCATGCCCCAGTCGAACCTGTCGTACCACAGGGTGCCGGGATGGGGCGGGGCGGTGAAGTCGTAGCACGGGGCGGGACGGAACCGCTCGACATCGACCGCGAAAGGCGACAACACCTCCGCCTGGGTGGCGTGACACTCCAGCATGCGCCGCTTCATCGCCCGTTGCGCTTCGGACAGGGGCATGACCATCTCGTCGCCGGCGCCGACTCCTTCGGGAGGGCAGGGGGGCGGCAGGAAGGTCTGGGTGACCAGTTCTCCGTTCGGCCCGGCATGATACGAGCCCATTTCCAGGATACGGATCTCCTCCCCTTCCCGGCGCGGCAGCAGCAGCCGGGCGGCGGCGTGCACCGCGAAGGCGGTGGCGTCGTGGTCGGGATGCCCGCCCTCGTAGGGATGGGTCAGGACCAGTCGCATCCTGTGCTCGGCGAACCAGCCGGCCAGCCGACGCGCCGTCGCGGCGAGGTGGAGCGAAGCTTCCTGATCGGCCAGGCCGAGGCATTGCACGCGGTCCGGCGTGACGTTCGCCAGGGCCATGGCCCGATCCAGCTCCCGGCGGCGCGCCTCGGCATAGGCTTCGCGGGTCTGGAAACCGTGGCGGCGGGCGTCCGACATATCGTGCGGCGCGCCGTCGGTGACGTGGATCAGCCGGACCGACGGAAGCAGGCCCAGATGGCCGCCGATCCCGATCACCTCGTCATCGGGATGGGCGACGACCACGGCGACGGCGTCATCCGGGAACATGGAAGCCTCCTATTCCTGTCCGCGCAGCAGTCCGATGGCTTCCCGGTAACCGTGGATGGTCCCGACATCCACATAGGACCGGCCGGCGCGGACGCCGACGGCCTCGCCGCCCTGGGCGAGCCAGGCATTGACCAGGGTGCCGATGTATTCGTCGCTGCGTCCGCGCGCGCACCACAGCGCGTGCAATTCGTGCAGGACCGCGCCCGGCATCTTGAAGGCGCCCCAGATCCAGGGGGACTCGGCGTTGGCCCGCTTGACCTGGATCTCCAGCACCCGGTCCTTGCCGTCGGTGATGACGGCGTCGAAGAATTCCGGCCGTTCCACCGGGAACAGCAGGAACGACAGCCGGTCGTCCGGCAGCGCCCGCAGGGCGTCTTCCGGGAACCAGACGGTGTCGGGCAGCCCGACGATCACCGGCTCCGATGGGTGGACGAAGGGAACCGCGCGGAACACGGCATCGCACAGCCCGCCGGGACGGGGCTGGACGACATAGGTCATGGCGGCGTCGCCGAACCGGTCGCCATAGTATTGCAGGATGTCGCATTTGCCCGGCGCTATGACGAAGGCGATCTTGTCCGCCCCGCCGCGCACCATCCGTTCGACCAGATACTCGCTGACCGCCCTCGGGCGCTCCACCCCCTCGTCGAACCGGCTGCCGACCGGCAGCAGTTCCTTGGAGAAGGCCAGCGGCTGGATGCGGGTGCCGCTGCCCGCGGCGGGAATGATGCCCCACATGGTTCAGCCCTCCAGCACGGCCGGCAACGCCGCGTCGGCCCCGCGGGGGGCGGCGGATCCGGCTCCGGCGTTCACGGCGGCTTCCAGTTCGACCTCCAGTTCGGCGGCGCGGCGGTCGGCGGTATGCTCGGCCAGGGTTCGCTCGCGCGCCCGGTCGGCGATGCGCCGCAGGTCGGCATCGCTCCGGCCTATCGCCTCGACGGCGCCCGGCGTGTCCGACGCGATCAGGATCTCGCTGCCCGGCTCGAAGAAATGGTCCAGCCCGTCCCACATGTCGCTCAGGATCGGAACGCCGCACGCCGCCGCCTCGAACAGGCGCCCGGACGGACAGAAGCCCATCCGCGCCATGGCCTGCCGGGTGACGTTGAGCGTCAGTCGCGACGAGCTGTAGAAGGCCGGATGCTCGGCGGCGGGCAGGTGGCGGACGAAGAAGATGTTGTCGCTCCAGGGGAACGCCTCGGGATAAAGCGCGCCGCCGATCAGGAACCTGCGGTCCGGCATGCGCCGCGCGGGTTCGACCAGCAGCGCCTCCAGCGCCGCCTGACGGTCTTCGGCATAGGTGCCGAGATAGGACAGGTCGGCGCGGTAGTGCGAAGCGGGTTCGACCGGCCGGTGAACTTCCGGGTCGACGCTGCCGTAGAGGGGCGCCACGCGGCGGGCGCCCAGCAGGTCGCGCAGCGCGTCGAGCGCCGGCCCGCCGGTATAGCTGAGCACCAGGTCGAAATCGCCGAGCCCACGCGGCCCGATATAGGTCGTGGTTTCCCCGGCGCCCAGCCGTTCCAGCGTCACCGGGGTGTCCAGGTCGTAGAACGCCTTGCAGGCGGCGGGCGATCCCAGCACCAGTTCCGTCGCCTCGATGCCGTGGGGACAATAGGAGGTGACCATGCCGGCGTCGGCATCGGCCAGGTGGCGCTCGGCCGCGGGGATGGCATCGGCCCAGTCCCGGTACAGGACCAGTTCGCCGCCGGGAATTTCGAACAGGTCGCGGTTTCCGGCGTAGTAGGGAACATCGTGTTCGAAGAACACGACGCGGTGACCGCGGCGGGCCAGCGCCCGGCACAATCCACGCCACAGGGTGGCATGGCCGTTGCCCCAGGTGGAGCTGATCGAAAGCCCGAAGACGACGATTTTCATGCGTTTCCGCTCATTCCGGGATGGTCTCGCTGGTGCTCAGGATGTGGGACGGCCGCGGACGGGCGACAGCCGGCTCCGATAAGAGCCCCTGGTTCCAACCGGTTGAAACCCTCCGGAGTTCCAGACACTCAGGAACCGGTGGCCGACTTCACTGTTGCGGAAGCCGGACGTCACGGCTTCCGTTCCAAAACGCCGCCCGCTCCGGATCACCCTGAGGAGAAACCATGCCCCTGCCGCCCACCGGCATCCGCTGGACGATCGGCGACGTCGATCCGCTCGGCTTCGAAGCCCTGCGCCTGTCGATCTGGGGGGCATGGCGCATTTTCGGAGGACAGGGCGCCTACGTCGTCTATGTCAACAGCATCGGCCTCGACGAGGCGCGGTCCCGGACCGGCGACCTGCCGGACGGTGTCGTCTGGCAGACCGCCGGCGGTCTGCCAAGCTTCCTGGAGGCGCATCTGGACGGTGCGATGGCCGAAGGGGTGGCGTGGAAGCTGGCGCCGCTCCGCGCGTTTCCCGACAGGTTCGAGCTGTCACTGGACAATGACTGCATCCTGTGGGACCTGCCCGAGGCGGCGCGCGCCTGGATGGCCGAGCCGGAGCCGCGCTGCCTGATCGCCGCCGACGTGACACTGGCCCACGGCGCCTTCGCCGACCTGACGAGGCCGGAGCCGCGCAACACCGGCATCCGCGGCCTGCCGCCCGGCCACGACCTGGGGCAGGCCCTGCTGTCCGTCCTGGAAAGCCATCCGGTGCCGCTGCGCTCCGAACTGGACGAGCAGGGGCTCCAGGTGGTGGCGCTGGACCTGGGCCGGCCGGCCCACGTGGTCTCGACCGCCGACGTGACGATCTGCTCGCCGTTCTGGCCGCAGATCCCGGAATTGGGCCGGGTCGGAGCCCACTTCGTCGGCCTGAACACCCGCGAGCTGCCGTGGAACTGGTACGACAGGCCGGCACGGGAGTGCCTGGTCGAGAACTGGGAGCGCCACCGCCCGGAACTGTACGCCCGCGTCGGGCTCCCGCTGCCGGCCGGGCGGTAATCGGGTCATCGGTCAGGTCATCGGTGCCGGCTTCCGGCTCAGCCAGGCCAGGAACTGCCGGATGTTCTCGCGGATGGCGCCCTCGGTGGCAAGGCGGGTCCGGTCGTCCGCCCCGAAGGCTTCCCCGAAGGCGGTGGTGTGGCTGGTCTCGACCGCGCGGGCCAAGGTCGGCCGGCCGTTGACCGCGTCGACCAACTCATACTCCACGGTGGCGCGGACGGTCATGCTGAGGCCGATGATGGGTTGCCGAAGATCGACCAGCCGGGCCGAGAGGATGTAGCTCGGGGCCGTTCCCTCGGCAAGCAGCCCGTGCTCGCGTAGGCTGTCGGTCAGGGCGCCCTGGAAATCCTCGTTGCCGACCTGGGATTTCGAGAGCGGTCCGGTTTCCCGCCCGCCCTCGATGGAAGCGACGGCGATGCTGCCGACCAGGCTCCTGTCGTCCGGCTCGGCGAGGGCCGGGGAGTAGGGGACCGCCATGGCGGCGCGGTCGGCCGGTGCGGCGCAGGCCGAGAGGAGCAGCGTCGCTGCAATCAGTGTCGTCGCGGTTCGCTGTCGCATGGGGCTCTCCTTTCCGCCCGGCGGTGCCGTCGCGGGCTCAAGCTGCAACCCATGGGCCGGCCGACGGTTCCGTGGCCGATCGGGTGACCCGCCTTGTCTCCGGAATGGAAAATTCAGATTTGATTAAACGGTGTTCGGTCAACATCGTTTCCATGCCCCCGACTTGAGCCTGGAGACCCAGCGTGACCAACCCCATCGGCCCGGATCAGCTCCTGAGGATGGAGAGCCTCGGCGACAACTGCGAACTCGGTTTCGTCCTGGGCAATCTCGGCTGCAAGGCCGGCAGCGTGTTCCGGTGGGCATCCATGAAGCCGGACCGGCTGCTGTCGAAGCTGCGGGCCGATTTCGCCGGCATGTACGAGTTCGACAATCTCAGCCCGCTGCGGCCGGCCATGGTGCTGGACAGCCGGTACGGCATCGGCTGGCACACCGAGCTGAAGTCGGAGCCCGTCGCCGGACGCCTCGCCTTCCGCGACGACGAGGAAAACCGCCGCAGGATCCACCTGAAGGAGATGCGGAAGGTCCAGTACCTGGTATCCAAGTTCATCGCCCGGACCCGGCTGGGTGGCGTCCTGTTCGTGATCAAGTCCAACGACGGCATCGATCCGGCGACGGTAGACGGCATACACGAGCAGCTGCGCAGGATTTCGGGAGGCGCGGAGTTCGCCCTGCTGGAAGTCCGCTCGACGGACGAAACCCCGGCGGTGGGAACGGTGGACTGGGTTCGTCCGGGATTGCTCAGAGGCTTCGTATCCCGCTTCGCGCCTTACGAGCGCGCGGACGACGTCGACATGCCCGCCTGGACGTCGATCCTCGCCGGTGCGCTGGAGCTGTTCCCGTGCCCGCAGTGGGCGGACCGCTTGGCGTCCCTGGACGTTTCCGGTGCCGGTGCCGCGATCCACCTCGAATTTCCCAAGGCGAGACCCGACGGGACGGAGATCCCGATCCCCGAAACACCCCGGGCCGGGACGGCCGCGCTGCTGAACGGCGGCAAGTGGTGCCGGACCGTTGGGGACGTCTTCCGCCTCCACGGCCCCGATCCGGACCGCACCTCCGCGGTGCTGCGCTGGGCGGGCCTCCGGATCTCCGGCTCGCACCATCTGAGCGGCTCGATCAAGTGCCCGGTCGCGGACTCCCTGCCGGTTGATCTGACCGTCAGGACGTGGAACGAGAGCAGGACGGTCGCCAGGTCCAGGCGGTTCACGGTCGCTCCGGGACAGCCGCTCGACCTGGAGCTGGACATCGAGCCCGGACCGGCCAACCCGCTGGTGATCGAAGTGATGGTCAATGCGTCCAGGCCGGTCAAATCGGGGGAGCGGGCGGTGGTGGACGTTTCGCCCTTGTCGCTCCATCCGTCGGTCACCTCGATTTCCGCCGCGATCGGCGCGGGCTGAACGCCGCCGGTTGACAACCGGGAACCATGATCATCGCGCTTCTGTTGGGATTCGACCTTTCGCGCGCCGTCATCGGCGCGCGTTCAATCCCCAAGGGAGACGATCGTGAGCATCGAGACCATTGTTGCCCTGTTCAAAGACACCGACTCGTCGCGGCAGGTCCTGAAGGAGCTGTACGAAGTCGGGTTCAAGAATGAATTCTGGGTTATCGGCGACACTACCGAGGGGTGGGGCAACGAATCGGCCGGCACCAACCCCTTCAACAGCTCGAAATCGCAGTATGACGGCGCCACCTCGGAAACGGAGGTTCTCACCCGCGTCGGTATCGCCGAAGAGGAAGCGCAGGCTTACATGAAAGCCGTCGGGCAGGGGAGCGTGCTTCTGATCGGCCAGGTCGACGGCAGCAGGGGCCAGGAGGTCCGGGACATCTATGGCCGGCACAATCCCGTGCGCAACTCGTAGCCAGCGGGCCGACCACGCGTCCCGGATGTCCGTCGTCCTTGTCCTGATGGGACTTCCCGGCAGCGGCAAGACGACGTGGCGACGCGGCTTCCTGGCGGAGCGCCCGGGCACCGCCCACGCGGTCGGCCGCGACGACATCGTCGAGGAGCTGGCCGCCATCCACCGGATCACCTATGCCGAGGCATGGCGCACCTTCTCCAGGATCATCGACAAGGAGTTCCGCCGCCGCCTCGCGGAGGCTTTCACCCTGGACCGTGATGTCGTGGTCGATAACACCAACCTCACGGCCAAGGCGCGCCGCCGGATCCTCGGCCGCGTGCCCCGGGGCTGGAAGCGGGTGGGCGTGATCTTCGACATTCCCGAACCGCAGCTTGTCGATCGCCTGCGGGCCCGTGGGGAAGCGGGCGGAAAGCATGTCGCCCCATGGCTCCTCCGGCAGATGCGGTCCCATTGGGAACCGCCGTCGCCGGCCGAGTTCGACAGCCTCCTGATCATCCGGCCCGGGCCTGCCGCCACCCCTGGCGTGGAACGGCGCCTGCGCTATGATGCGCCCGCCCGGGCCGGCGGTTGAGCCGTCCGGACATGGCCGGGTCGCCCAGCCCGGCCATTCGTCCTTGCCTTCGGAGATCCAATGAACAGCATCACGCCATTCCATCTCGCCTTTCCCGTCCACGACCTGGACGCGGCGCGGCGTTTCTACGGGGAAATACTGGGCTGCCCCGAGGGACGCAGTTCCGACCAGTGGATCGACTACGACCTGTTCGGCCACCAGATCGTCGCCCATCTCAACCCCGGCGTTTCCCGCGCGGATGCCCATACCAACCCGGCCCATACCAACCCGGTTGACGGTCATGACGTGCCGGTCCCTCATTTCGGCGTGGTGCTGGCGATGGCGGACTTCCATGCGCTGGCCGACCGGGTGCGGAATGCCGGCATCCGCTTCGTGATCGAGCCGACCATCCGCTTCAAGGGCCAGCCCGGCGAGCAGGCGACCATGTTCTTCTACGACCCGTCCGGCAACGCCCTCGAATTCAAGGCGTTCGCCGACATGGGGCGGCTTTTCGCCAAGTAGGCGGCTTCAGGCGCTACCGGGGCCGGCGACGCCCGACGCCGCCCGGGTACGCCGTGCCTTCAACCGGCCCGATACCGGGATCATCGCCGCGGAGACCAGCAGGCAGTAGATCCCCATCGCGACGACCTGCGACGGATAGCCGATGCCTCCGTCGATCAGCAGCCCGGCGAGGCCGGGGCCGGCCGCCGACGCGAATACCAGGATCGCTATGATCACGGCCCGGATCGAGCCCAGGTGCCTCGTACCGTAAATCTCCGGCCAGAGCGCTCCGAACAGCGTGAACGAGAAGCCGTTGGACAGGCCGTAGAGCGCCATGAAGGCGAAGCAGATCCAGGGTTCCCCGCCGCTGCCGAGCAGGACGCAGCCGAGTCCGAGCGGAATCAGGTAGAACGGCAGCAGCGCCATGCCGGATATCCGGTCGATCAGCTGTCCCGACACCAGCGTGAAGACGATCGTCATCGCGGCATAAAGCGTGAAGGAGGAGGCGAAGACCTCCGGCGGCCAGCCCCTCAGTTCCGCAAGGTGGACCTGATGGAAGAAGATGGTGTTGCCGATGAAGGCCGGCGGTGCCATGGCGAGCATCACGAGCGGGAAAAAGGGATCCCGCAACATTTCCGCCTTGGTCCAGTCGCGCGCCGTGACGGCGCGGGTGACCGGATCGGATGCCTGCGGATCGCGCTCCACCGCGAACAGGGCCGTGACGGCGGGCAGGGCCAGCGCGACCAGCGCGAAGGCCACGAGCCACCATGCATTGCGCCACCCGATGGAGCCGGACAGCGCCACGAAACTCAGCGGCAGAAGCGCCTCGCCCATGTTCATGCCCAGCGTCGTCAACGACACCGCCCGGCCGCGCTGGGCGGAGAACCACCGCCCCATCACGGTGAAGGCGGTGTGCGACATCATTCCCTGGCCGAACAGGCGGAGCAGGTACAGGGACCCGAGCAGCAGGGCGACATGCCCGGACAGCGCCATGGAGGCCGACGCCAAGGCCAGCATCGGCACCGTGAAGGCCACCACCTGCCGGGCGCGGTAGCGGTCCACCACCTGCCCCAGGCGCGTCAAGGTGAGCGCGCTGGCCAGCGTCGCCGCCATGTAGAGCGAGCCGAAGGCGCCGTGGGAAAGGCCGTACTCTTCGCGGATGTCGCCGGCGGAGAGCGAGATGAAAAAGGTCTGTCCGGGCGAAGAGCAGAAGAACAGCAGGAAGCCGCCGGCCAGCCAGCGGGCGTTGGCACCGATGAACCCAATGAACGGCATGCTGGGGCTTTCCGGATCGGCCAGGGGAAAACGGAACTGACCTCTCCTGATAGCCGGGCCGACGATGCGCAGTCCAGGACTCCCGCCGCCTGCTCCGGTCGGGCGTCGTCCGCCCTACAGCCCGAAGGGGAAGGTATCGTCGGCTCCGGGCTCCTGCGGGCCGGGCAGGGCGGTCACGGCCCGCGTCTCGTCGAAGAAGACGTAGTGGTCGAATTGCCTCGACAGGCGGGACTCGACATAGTGGCTCCAGCGCTCCGTCTCCGGCCGGTAGATTACCCCGATGAACCGCTGCAGCCGGGGCTCGGCAAGCTTCCCGCGCAACGCAGTGTCGCCCTGCGCCCGCAGGTCCAGCCACAGCCGTCCGAGGCCGCTGTCGTGGAACGGCCGCTCGACGCTGTCCGGGCGCGAGGGCAGCACCTGCTTGATCTCCATCGGAGCGTCCCAGTCCGTAGCCGCCGCCACCGTGCCGGCATGGGTGCCGAATCCGACCAGCACCGCGTCGTCGCCATAGCGCTCGCGGCAGAGCTGACCCAGGTTCAGTTCGCCCCGGTCCGACATGCCGGTCTCCTGCGCGTCGCCGATGTGGGAATTGTGGGCCCAGACCACCGCCTTGGCGCCGGGACGCGATTTCAGCAGCGCATCCAGGGTGTCGGCCATGTGCTCGTCGCGGAGGTTCCAGGAGTCCTCGTCGGCGAAATACATGGACCGGTAATATCGCTCCGCCGCGGCGACGACCCTGGCATTGCGCTCCGCGTCGAAATAGGCGATCCCGTCATCCCGCATGTAGGTCAGCCGCCGGTCGAGCAGTTCGCGCAGCACGTTCAGCACCTCCTTCTGGCACCGCCCGAAGCCCTCCATCATGGATGCGCGGCCGTAGACTTCCGGGCGGCGCTGCCACGGTTCCAGGCAGGCATAGCGCCGCCGCGCCTCCCGCGCCGTCTCCGGGTCGATACCGTCGAGATATCCCAGGACCGCCGTGATGGAGGCGTCCAGGCTGTAGAGGTCCAGCCCGAAGAACCCCGCCTTCCCGTCGGGATCGGCCACGGTCCGGTTGTAGCCCCGCATCCAGGAGACCAAGTCGGTGAACTCCCGGTTCCGCCACATCCAGGTCGGAAACCGCTTGAAGGGCGGCCCGTCGGCGCAGGACGGCCGGTGCCCGTCGCGGATATGGGCGTCGATCTGGGCGGCGTCGGGCCAGTCGGCCTCGGCGGCGACGATGGTGAAGCCGTGCCGTTCGACCAGACGTCTCGTGATCGCCGCGCGCGCCCGGTAGAATTCGGACGTCCCGTGGGAGGATTCGCCCAGCAGGACCACCCGCGCCGAGCCGAGCGCATCGAAAGGCGCGGCGAAATCCGGGTCGTCCAGGTCCGGCAGGGGTTCGGCCGCCTGGGCGATCATGCCCGGCAGCATGTCGTCTCGGATCGTTTCGGTCGCCATGGTCTCCTCACTCGGGCTGTGCGAACCGACAACAGGCGATTGGACGGAGCGTCGGCACCCGCCGGCGCTTTTCTCCCCGGCCCTCCGTCGTCACCTCCGCAGGGCCGGAGCGAGGTCGCCGCGGTCCACGATGACCAGACGCTCCAGGCCCAGCCACTCCGACATGAGGCGCAGTTCGGCGAGGAGCGCATCCGCGGTGTGCGGCGGTGCGTGCGGTTCCGCGTGGGCGGCCAGCACGTGGAGCGTGCCCGTAGCCCGTTCGGCCTTCAGATCGACCCGTGCCACCAGACGGTCGCCCAGCAGGAAAGGCAACACGTAGTAGCCGTGGAGCCGCTTCGCCGCCGGCGTGTAGATTTCAAGGCGATAGCGGAAGCCGAACAGCCGCTCGGTCCGCGTGCGTTCCCACACCACCGGATCGAAGGGGGAAAGCAGGGCGGCCGCCTCGATGCGCCGGGGGCGGCGGGCATCCCGGTGCAGATAGCCCTGCTGGTTCCAGCCCTCGACATCGACGGGGAGGAGCGTGCCGTCCTCCACCAGTTCCGCGATCCGGGGTTTGACGTCGTTGGCGTCGAGCCTGAAATAGTCCCGCAGGTCGGCGATCGTGGCGATCCCGAGCGCCCGCCCGGACAGTTCCAGGAGTCTCCGGTGCGCCTCCGGCTCGTCCGGCGTCGGCAGGTTGAGCACCGCGCGCGGCAGCGCGCGCTCCGGCAGGTCGTACAGGCGCTCGAAGCCCCGCCGCGTCCGCGTGGTGACCATGCCCGCCCAGAACAGGTATTCGAGGGCGCATTTGACGTCGCTCCAGCCCCACCAGCCGCCGCTGCCGCGCCTGCCCTGGAGATCGGAGTCCAGTTCGGATGCTGCGACAGGTCCGCGCTCCCGCACCATCGCCAGCGCGGAAGCCACCAGTTCCGGACGCTCCCGCGATATCCGGGCCAGCCTGCCATAGATGCCCTGGCCGCGCGCGGCCCGCTCCATCCGCCAGCGCAGCAGCGGATGCATGTCCAGCGGCAGGAGCGACGCCTCGTGCGCCCAGTACTCGAACAGCGTCCGCTTCTTCCCCCAGGCCGCTTCGTCCAGCAGACTTTGGGGATAGGGACCCAGCCGGGAGAACAGCGGCATGTAGTGGGCCCGGACCAGGACATTGACGGAATCGATCTGCAGCAGACCGGCCCGCTTCACCGCCCGGCCCAGATGGCCCCGGTCACAGGGTCCGTTTTTCCCCGCCGCCCTGGGTTTGCCGAAGCCTTGCGCCGCGAGCGCGATCCGCAGCGCCTCGTTCCGGGATAGCGTCAGTGCCTTCATCCGCGATCAAGCCCTCGTTCTTCCAGATACCGCCTCGGCGGGACAAGGCGTCTGTCATAGAAGAACGAGGGCCGCGACGACAGGGGATTGCGGGGCAGGGATGCAGGTCCGGCCTTGGCCGCCCGTCAGCGATGGGTCAGCATGGAAGCGGCTGCGTCGAGCGCCTGACGCCGGGCCGTGTCGTCCTGGATCCGGCCGGCTTCCTGCACGGCACGGCCATAGGCGTCGATCCGGGCGCTGGACGTGCCCACGGCCATTCCCCGCTCGATCTCTGTCCGGGCGGCGGACCGCGCCGCGTCGTCGGCTCCCCGGGCATGCTGCTCACCTTCGGCGGTGCGACCACGGGCTTCGGCCTCCCGGCCGCGGGCTTCCGTTTCGCCCTCGGCGGCGCGGCCCCGGGCCTCGGCCTCCCGGCCACGGGCCTCGGTCTCGCCCTCGGCGGCGCGGCCCCGGGCTTCGGCCTCCCGGCCGCGGGCGTCATCGCTTGACCGGCCGCGATCGTTGGAAGATGAAGATGACCGGCTTTGCGAACTGCTGGCACTCCGGCTATCCGATCCGCGGCCACCATCGTCACCACCGCGACCACCTCCTGATCCACCGCCGTGGCCACCTCCGCCGGAGCCGCCGCCATGACCGCCACCGCCTCCCGAGCCACCACCTCCTGATCCACCGCCGCCGCCGCCACCACCACCACCTCCGCCCGAGCCGCCTTTAGCGTGCGCGACCTGCATGTCGATCAGGCCCGCGCCCAATGCTATCGGCAGTGCCGTGAGCCCCACGACGGACAGGACGACGACCCACCGCCTAGTCCCAGCTGCGCTTCCCATTCTTGCACCCTCAGTTGACTTGGAACGACCGAGCGTCGCGCCGGCCCCGAAAACAAGGCGGCAATTGACTGCAATCGTGGCAATCACAGTATTGCGAAGCGACTTCCGCGCTGATGGAGCGGTGGTGGAAAATCCCGGCATTTCGGAAGGAGCGCGAAATGCCCATGAGCTGAACAAGAGGATTCGGGAATATCGGCAGCCCTGGAACGTCAGTCTCGACGGACTCCGAATTGGAAGAGCACCAACGAAAGAGCCCCGCGGCGGGTAGCGCGCGGAGCTCTTCCTTTCAGCTGCCGGTCAGGCGGCCCGGACGGTGGCGATAAAGGTCGCGACTTCGCCGCGAAGCTTCTCGGCCTCACGTGCCAAGCCTTCGGAAGCGCCGAGCACCTGGGATGCCGCGGCTCCGGTCTCTCCGGCGGCCTGGGTCACGCCGGTGATGTTGGAGGAGACTTCCTCGGTGCCCCGCGCCGCCTGGCTGACGTTGGAGGAGATGTCGCGCGTGGCGGCGCCCTGTTCCTCGATCGCGGCGGCGATGGTCGTGGTGATCTCGTTCATCTGCCCGATGATCCTGCCGATGCCGTCGATCGCCGCCTGCGCTCCGTTGGTGGCACCCTGGATCTCCTTGACCTTGACCTGGATCTCCTCGGTCGCCCGGGCGGTCTGGGTCGCCAGGGCCTTGACCTCCGAAGCCACCACCGCGAAGCCCTTGCCCGCCTCCCCGGCCCGCGCCGCCTCGATGGTGGCGTTCAGGGCGAGCAGGTTGGTCTGCCCGGCGATGGTGTTGATCAGCTCGACCACCTGGCCGATCTGCCCGGCCGCCTGGACCAACACCTTCATGGTTTCGTTGGTCCGGCCCGCCTCGGTCACCGCCTGGCCGGCGATCTGGCTGGAACTGTTGATCTGCCGACCGATCTCGGCGATGGAGGAGGACAGCTCCTCGGTCGCGGCGGCCACGGTCTGGACGTTGGCCGAAGCCTGCTCCGACGCGGCGGCCACCGCCGTCGCCTGCTGGCTGGTGGTGTCCGCGGTATGGGTCATCACCGACGCCGTGCTCTGCATCTCGGTCGCGGCGGAGGCTACCGTCTCGACGATGCCCTTGACGCTGGCCTCGAAGGAGTCCGCAAGCCGGATCATCGCCGCCTTGCGCTCGGCGGCGGCCCGCACCTCGGCCTCCCTGGCTTCCCGCTCCATCTCGCGGGTGCGGATCATGTTGTCCTTGAAGACCTGCACCGTGCCGGCCATCTGGCCGATCTCGTCCTTCCGCCCGACCGCCGGTATCGCGACATCGGTATCGCCGCCGGCAAGCCGCCGCATGGCATCGGTCATGGAGACGACCGGAACGGCGATGCTGCGCGCGATCAACCAGGCGAGCGCCAGACCGAGCATGACGGCGGTAGCGCAAAGCACGGCAGCCGTCATTCGCACGCTCGCCGCATGGTTCACCGCTTCCGTCTGGGTCGTGGCCTGCAAGTCGGTTGCTATCG
The DNA here is from genome assembly GCF_016765655.2 of Skermanella mucosa. Lineage (NCBI taxonomy): Bacteria > Pseudomonadati > Pseudomonadota > Alphaproteobacteria > Rhodospirillales > Azospirillaceae > Skermanella > Skermanella mucosa. The sequence continues at coordinate 118,797 of NZ_CP086109.1, read as the reverse complement.
CCAGGATGTCGTCCGCCTTCCGTCGGATCAACGCCATGGTATCGGTCATGGGACCCGCGATCCGGTCTTCGATTTCCAGGGTCACAGATGCCAGTTCCTCGAACCCCTGCCCGTAGCGCGACAGAGCCTGTTTCACATCCGTCAGCCGTCGGCTCTGCTCCGGGGCGATCAGCTGCGCAGCCAGTTCGACAAGGCGCGAATCCACGCTGTCGAGCTCCTTCATGACGCGTGCAATCTCGCTCTTGTTCTTGAGCCCCAGGAATCGGGCAGCGACGACCCGGGCGACCAGGAAACTCTCGCTGGCCTGCGCCAGATCGCCGAGTACCGCGCCGTTGCCGACCGCCATCTCCGCCGCGCGCATTTCGGTCAGCATCTTGCGCAGTTTCACGCCGACATCGTTGAGGATTTCCGCCTCGAGCGCATCGCGCCGCGCGCTCTTCTCGACGACTTCCTTGAAGGAGGCGGCATAAGCGTTCTTCAAGGACAGGATATCTTCGACCGTGCCGATGTTTTCCTGCTGGGTCATCCGGTTTTTGGCCAGGACCAGGGCGCTATCCACCCCGGCCCATTTTTCGGTGAAGCCGGCGGCGTCGGCTTCATCGCCGGCAGCCAGGAAGCGCCTGACCGCCAGCTCAGCCTCAAGAAGGTTTGTTTCCGCTTGAGAAATTCTGACGGCTATCTCTGACTGGCCGGTATAGGCGTTCAGGTTGTTCAAACCGTCTTCGGCCGAAAGCCAGAATGCGCCGCCAAGCCCACTCAAAAGTAAAAGCAAGGCACCGAAACCTGTATAGATCTTCGTCCGCGTTTTCATATTTGAAAACAGGTTGGATATGCCCTTGGGATGAGCCATTGTCAGGGTATTCACTTAAAACCTCATAAATCACTAACCAGGATTTTACATCCCGTTACCATCAATTTTGTCGTCCAAATATTGAATAATGGTTCACAAGAGCATAATATCGTCAGGTAATATGCCAATTTGCTGGAGAGCTTATAAAGAATTGCCCCGCAGCGGATATCGCGCGGGGTCGAGTCCAGGGAGGAAACGCAACGAAAAAATGCGCAGCATACCGTTGTATGCAGGCATCCTTGCGAACTCGTTAACCATGATAGCGTTCCGGCCGGAACGGAAGATCCCCCACCTCATGTTCTGCGATGCGTTGGCCCACGGCCCAACCTACGGTTTAATGCGGGGCGGAGGTGATGCGGACCGTCGATCGTAGGTTGGGCCGTGGGCCAACGCTTGGAACCAAATGTCTCGGCCGGAACAATAGCACCGGGGTCGGGCCGACAACCAATTCATCAGCCACCATGCCGTAAAGCGCCTTCTTTCCCCAATCCTCCGGCACGGCGATGCCGGTCGGGGCAGGGGCGGATCAGCTTGCGGTCAGGGCGTTCCGCTCATCCTGGCGGATCTTCTGAAGCCGGTCGCCGTCCACCCGCAGGAAGCGGTCGGGCTGCTCCGTACCGGCGATCCTCTTCATCGTGCGCTTTGCCTCGACGGCGGCGCGGTCCGCCCTCTGCAACTCGTCGCGCATCGAACCGGACAGGCGCAGGTCATAGATGATGTCGACCTGCCGCCGCCCTTCCTTCTCGACGGAGCAGGCGTAACCGTCCAGGACGTTGGCGTCCACCAGCGATTCCATGGCTTCCGTGATGCGCTTCAGCGTATCCCGGGTACGGGAGCGATTGACCAGCCCGCTGTCCTGGGCGATCGCGGTGGCGCGCATGGAAATCTCTGTGTCGGTCGATCTCATCCGGAGGGCAAGGCGCTTGTAGAGCCATCGCGCCACCGGGTCGCTGATCCGCATCAGCGTCTCGTAGCTGGCGCGGCGCCATTCCAGCGACCGGATGGCCTGGGCGACCAGGGGATTGAACTGCAGGTAGGTCTTCGCCCCGGCATTCCGCGCATCGGAGATCATCATCACGGGAAACGCTGACGACGACAGCAGCGGGTCCTTGCCGACGCCGCACTGGCGGATCTCGATCACCGAACGGTGAAGCACTTCCAGCGCCTCCCGGACTTGGTCACCGTTCAGCGAATGCCCGACCCGCTTCAACTCGGTCCGGATCTCGTTGACGGTGAAGGACATCATCACCCGGTCGCGCTGCCGTTCGTCCTCCTCCAGCCAGATCCGGTTGGCTTCCGACGCCAGCCGGCGCAGGACCTCTTCCACGATCTGCTCGCGCTCGCTCGGGTAGACGTCCAGTTCGGTGCCGTCGGCCCGGCGGACGCGGGCCGGATACAGCACCAGCTTGTAGGCCTTCCCCGCATGGGTGAAGTTGCGCTCGACCGTCTTCAGGTAGGGGCCGACGCGTTCCTTCTCGCTCGTGTAGAAGACGCAGCGGGGCGCCAGGTCATAAAGCTCGACCTGGTTGGTGCATGGATCCTGATCGCGTTCGATCTCGAAGAGACTGAACTGCGCGACCGGCTGCAAGGCCAATCCAGGATTTGTATGACGAGCCATCTTGATCCCTCTGCGACTGCCGCATCTTTGCCTTTGCCCATGCCGCTGCCAAGGAAGATCGCCCCGGGGTTGGTGAAAATGGACGCATTTGGCGGGGCGGAGCTCCGTCGACGCCGACAGGCCGGCAAAGTGCGCGGAGTTTCACCAACGACCCGCCGCAGACTCGATCCAACCGCGCCGACCTTCACCATAGAACACGGAGCGTCACGGAAGTCGGGATCAAGCGCGTGCATTCTCACCAACGCGGGACGCTGGACGGGATCGGGTATCGGTGAAATTCGACGCGGATGATATCGCCCAATACAGGCCGGCAGGTCCCCAAGGTGGCCAGTCGGGATCCTGCGATGGTGAAAATCGACGCACTTGGCACCTTCGCGGCGGGACGCCTGGGCACTGGTGAGAATCGGCGCGGTTCCACGAATCAGGACTCGCGGCGACCTTTGCCAGTCAAGTTGGTGAAATTCAACGCACTTCAGGCGCGAATCCGGCGGAAAGCCTTGCGCACGCCAATAGTGCGTCAATCTTCACCAGCATGTGCGTCCTGTTTCACCAACGCGCCGCCGATCGTGCTTGCCACGATCCCGGACTTTCCTTCCGACTGGTCGGCGCAGGCATGAAAATGGCAGGAGGAACGATGGACAAGTCCGGATCTTAGAAACAAGGCGCGCTGCCCTGCAGGCGCCTTCCCGAACAGAACAGAGTCACGGCAGCTTCCCGCAAGCCGCCCCGCAGGTGGAAATCCATGGTTTCCGTCGCGTGGATCTTATCGGGTTGCACCAACTTAGCAAATGATCAGGATCATGGACGCTCAATACATGGGCAGCCGCTGGGGAACTGTTGCCGCATCGATCATGCGACGGCCCGGTATCTCGGTTGCCGCGAAAGCAGTGTACGCCGCCCTCGCCACATACGCGGACCGCGCGGGATGGATCTGGGTGAGGCAGGAAACCATCGCGACCGACCTCGGCAGGTCACGGGCCTGGGTGCACGCCGCCATCTCGGAACTCGAATCCGAGGGCGTGGTGCTGCACGACCGGCAATTCATCGAGGGTCGCCAGCGGGCGAGTCGGTACCGGCTGCTCGACGGCTTGGCCCGGCAGGCGGCAGACGCGATCAAGCCGGTGTCGAAAGAACCTGACCACGCTGTAAAGCCTGCTGACACGAGTCATCACGACGAAATAATCATCTCTCTCTCTCAAGACGAGGGAGAGCAAAATCGCAGCTCGATCCAATCGGAAGGGAAACCCGCGGCGCCTGATGTCTCCACGATACCCGACGGCTGGCTGCCGACGCCGGCCGACATCGCCTGGGCTCGCGGCAGGATTCCGGCCCTGGACGTATCCGCCTTCACGGAGACTTTCGTTCTCTCCTGCCAAGCCAAAGGCTACCGGTATGCCGATCCGTCCGCGGCCTGGCGCCGCTGGCTGATCGAACCCAAGGGCGCGCTGCCGCTGGCCCGTTCCGGCCCGAAGCCATCTTCCACCGAAACTCCCATCGAAACTTCCACCGACAAGGACCGACGCCATGACCGCGACCCTCGCCCGCACCGTGGTTCCGATTTCCCGTCCAGGGTCCCGGAACGGCTTGGCGGCCTCGCCGAACAGAACGCGGGTCGAGCGGCTGCATGCCTGGAGCGAATCCTGGGCCGACGAGCCGTTGCCGCATCTGCCGGAGCTGCCGCCTGACCTGATCGATTGCCTGCCGGAAGCGGTCCGGCACGCCCGCGAAGCCCTGGCGCCCGGCGATCCCGGCGAGGTGATGGCGGCCCTGGTTTCGCTGGCGTCCCGCCGGGGTTTTCCGCTGCCGGACGAGATCGCCCTGGAACTTGACGTGGAGGTGATCTCCGCTTGGCCCAGGGACCTCTGGCGCAAGGCGTTCCGCTGCGTCTGGGAACAATTCCGCTACCGCCGCATGCCGGAGGTCGCGGATTTCCATGTCTTCATCGAGACCGACCTGGCGGAACGGCGCAGTCGCCTGCACCGGCTTGAGTCCCTGCGCCTGAAGCTGGAGACCGTCCGCATGAAACGGGCCTGGGACGAGGAATTCCGGTCCAGGCGGACCCGGCCTGACCGTGCGGGATTGTCGGATCGGGGGATGGACCGATGAGCGCGCGCCATGCCGCAGCATGGCGACGATAATCCCCCGGCATTGGATTGGAAAGGACCGGGGCCATGAAGCTTGCCAAGACCCTTGCGCTCGTGTGGCTGATGCTGGCCGCGGCGCCGGCCGGTGCACGCTCGGAACCGTTCCTGGGGGCCGCGATCGTCGGCACGCCGGTGATCGGGCTGAGGTACGAGAACGTGCCGACGGATTTCCTTGTTTCCAGCGAGCACATCTTCGAACCCACCGTCTCCAGCTCGGCGACCGGTGGCGGCAGCGCTTCGGGCAGCCTCTTCGGTTCCGAAGGCGTGTCGACGGGAGAATTCCTCACCGGCCTCGCGGGCTCCGCCAGCCTTGATCTGGATGGCAGGGGGGCGGCGCAGGTCAGCCTGGCGGGAAGGGTGCGGACGACCGCGACCGTCACGGCGCCGGCACCGGGCGAACCGCCGTTCTTCACCTCCTCGATAACCGTCGGGCCCAATACCTTCATCGAACTCCAGGAGCTGGAAGACGTCAGGTACAGCCTCTTCTATAATTTCTCGGTCGTGCTGCCCTCCGGCGAGGGGGATATCGAGCTGTTCAACCGCACCAACAGGGCCGAGTGCGTCCAGACCGGTGAGACGCGCTGTTCCACCTTCTTCGACTCCGGGTCGGGTCCCTTTCCCTTGATTCCATCCCCGGAACGCCCCGTGGTCTTCGACACGGTCCTCCGCTACACGGCTACACTGGAAAGCCTTGCCGTGCCGGTCGACGAACCCGCGCCGGCCTCCCTGATGATCACGGCCCTGGCCCTGCTCGGCATCTCCGGACGCGTGTGCCGGCGCATCGCCCGCCAGCTCCCAGGTTACCCCAGGATTCCGGCCATGACCCGCACATAGTCCGACCTTATACGGTCGCGGGCGACATGGTGCCCGTCGGCGACGACGCGGCGGCCAGCGACATGGACGTCGCGCACGCAGGATCGGTCGCCTGCGAAGATCCAGGAGTCGATAATCCGCTCGACCGGCCGGCCCGACAGGGAAGGGTGGGTTTCGTCCAGGACGACGAAATCGGCGCGCTGCCCGGCCTGGAGCCCGTCAACCGGCTGCCCGAGCGCTCGGGCGCCTCCCGATACCGCCGCCCGGAACAGCGACTCACCCGTTCCGGCGCCAGGGGCGCACAATATGTTGCGGCCTCGCGAACTCAGCCTCTGGCCATACTCCAATAGCCGCAGCTCCTCGGCGAGGCCGATATGGATGTGGCTGTCGGAGCCGATCCCGAACCGTCCGCCCTCCGCCAGATAGCGCGGCCCGTCGAACAGCCCGTCTCCCAGGTTGGCCTCGGTCTCGGGACAAAGGCCGGCGACTGCCCCTGAGCGCGCCAGCGCCCCGGTCTCCGCCACGGTCATGTGCGTCGCGTGGATCGCGCACCAACGGCCATCGACCGGCAGCGAGTCCAGCAGGTACTCGACGGGCCGCCGTCCGCACCAGGAAAGACAGTCCTCGACCTCCCGCGTCTGCTCGGCGACATGGATATGGACCGGCCCGCCGCCTGCGAGCGGCAGGATCCGTTCGATCTCCCCGACCGTCGCCGCGCGCAGCGAATGGGGCGCGATGCCGATCCGGGCGCCCGGAAGAGATTCGAGATGCCGACCGGCGCTCTCGACCAGCCGGGCGAAGCCGTCGGGGTCGTTGACGAAGCGGCGTTGCCCGTCCGCCGGCGGCGCTCCGCCGAACCCGCCATGGGCATAGAAGACCGGCAGCAGGGTCAGGCCGATGCCGGTCGCCGCGGCGGCCGCGACGATGCGGCCGGCCACCTCGCCGATGTCGTCGTAGGGCCGGCCCGCCGGATCATGGTGGAGATAGTGGAACTCGCCCAAGGTGGTGAACCCGGCTTCCAGCATCTCGCAGCAGACCAGGGCCGCGATCACCTCCACGTCGTCGGGGGTCAGCCTGTCGAGGAAGCCGTACAGGGTGCGCCGCCATGTCCAGAAACTGTCGGCGCTGTCGCCGCGTTGCTCGGCGAGACCGGCCATGGCGCGCTGGAAGGCGTGGCTGTGAAGGTTGGCCATGCCCGGCACCACCACGCCCCCGAGACGTTCGGCATCGCCGCGTTCGGCATCGGCCGTAATGCTCGAAACCATTCCCGAGCCATCGACCGTGAACAGCACGTCCCGGCTCCAGCCATGGGAGAGCAGGGCATTGTCCGCGAAAAATCCCCTGACTGGCTCCAATTCTCCGACAAGCTCCTTGAGATATCCCGGGGGGACCGGAATGCGAATCCTGGACACCGGTGGTCGAGCGGCGTTAACTGTAAATAACAATATCCGTAGAAAATCACCCACGGCAAGAACAAGGGGATGGCGCGTGAGGCTGGATCGCCTTTGGACCAATGCGCGGATCGCGACCATGGAAGCATCCGGACACCCCTGCGGCACCGTGCCCTACGGCGCCCTGGAGAACGGCGCGGTCGGGTGCCGGGACGGCCGGATCGCCTTCGTCGGACCGTCCGATGCCGCCGCCGTCCATGAGGCCGAAGAGATCATCGACTGCGCGGGACGCTGGATCACGCCGGGCCTGATCGATTGCCACACCCATCTGGTCTATGGCGGCGACCGGGCCGCCGAGTTCGAGATGCGGCTCCAGGGAGCCACCTACGAGGAGATCGCGAGGGCGGGGGGCGGCATCCTGTCGACCGTCACCGCGACGCGCCTGGCCGACGAGGACGCCCTGGTCAGCGCTTCCCTGCCGCGGCTCGATGCCCTGCTGGCCGAAGGCGTCACCACGGTCGAGATCAAGTCCGGTTACGGGCTGGAGACGTCGGCCGAGCTTCGCCAGCTCCGCGCCGCCCGCCGGCTGGGCCGGGAGCGTGACGTGGGGGTGGAGACGACCTTCCTGGGCGCCCACGCCACTCCGCCCGAGTTCGCCGACAGCGGCAGCTACATGGACCATGTCATCGGCGAGATGCTGCCAGCCGTCCAGGTCGAGGGGCTGGCCGACGCTGTGGACGCCTTCTGTGAAGGGATCGCCTTCTCGCCGCCCGAGGTCGAACGGCTGTTCGAGGCGGCGCGCGCCCTCGGCCTGCCGGTCAAGCTCCATGCCGAGCAGCTTTCCCCGCTGCACGGAGCCGCCCTGGCCGCCCGGTTCGGCGCGCTGTCGGCCGACCACGTGGAATATGCCGACGAGGCCGACGCCGCGGCCATGGCGGAGGCCGGGACCGTCGCCACCCTGCTGCCCGGCGCCTTCTATACCTTGCGGGAGACAAGGGTGCCGCCGGTGGACCTTTTCCGCCGGGCCGGCGTGCCGATCGCGATCGCCACCGACGCGAACCCCGGAACCTCGCCGCTTACGTCGATCCTGCTCACCCTCAACATGGCCTGCACGCTGTTCCGCCTGACGCCGGAGGAGGCGCTGGCCGGCGTCACCCGCGTCGCCGCCCGGGCGCTCGGCCGGGACGACGAGATCGGCACCATCGCGCCGGGCAAGTGGTGCGACCTCGCGATCTGGAACATCGACCGGCCGGCGGAACTGGCCTACCGCATCGGCTTCAATCCCCTCCATTCCCGCGTCTGGCGAGGCCGGTGATGGAAGCGGCAGATCTGCCCGTCGTCGAACGGGGCGACGCGCCTCTGATCCTGTCCATGCCCCATGTGGGGCTGCGGATTCCCGGCGCGGTGCGGGACCGGCTTGCCGACCGCGCGCTGGAACTGGAGGATACCGACTGGTGGATCGACCGCCTGTATGATTTCGGCGGGGAGCTGGACGCCACGGTGGTCCGCGCCACCGTCTCGCGCTACGTCATCGACGTGAACCGCGATCCCGGCGGAGCCTCCCTCTATCCCGGCCAGGCGACCACCGAGCTTTGCCCGACGACGACATTCGACGGCATTCCCCTCTACCGCCCTGGCGCCGCCCCGTCGCCCGAGGAGATCGACCGAGACCGCCGCCCCTACCACGCCGCCTATCACGAGGGTCTCTCCGCCGAGATCCGGCGGCTGCGGCAGCGTCACCCGCGGGTCGTGCTCTACGATTGCCACTCGATCCGCTCCGTCGTGCCGCGATTATTCGACGGCGAATTGCCCGTCTTCAACATCGGGACCAACGGCGGCGCCTCGTGCGCGCCGGAGGCGGAGGAGATCGTCACCCGGGCCTGCGCCGAGGCGGAGGGCTTCAGCCATGTGGTCAACGGCCGTTTCCGCGGCGGCTGGATAACACGCCATTACGGAGATCCCGGGGACGGCGTCCACGCGATCCAGATGGAACTGGCCCAGCGTGCCTATCTCGCCGCCGAGGCGCCGCCCTGGACCTACGATCCGGTTCGGGCCGGGCGGCTTCGCGCCGTGCTGAAGCCCATGCTCCACCGCCTTGCCGCCTGGGCCGCCGATGCCGCCAACGGCCAGAAAGGATCAGCCCCATGACTTCCGTTCCTCCTTCCGGCGCCCGGCTCGACAATGCCCGCAAGATCCGCAGCCCGCGCGGCACGGAGCTGACCGCGCGGAGCTGGCTGACCGAGGCGCCGCTGCGGATGCTGATGAACAACCTCGATCCGGAGGTCGCCGAGAAGCCGGAAGCGCTGGTCGTCTATGGCGGGATCGGACGTGCCGCCCGGGACTGGCAGTCCTTCGACCGCATCGTGGAATGCCTCAAGACCCTCGGCGAGGACGAGACGCTGCTGGTCCAGTCCGGCAAGCCGGTCGGGGTGTTCCGCACCCACCGGGATGCCCCGCGCGTCCTGATCGCCAACTCCAACCTGGTGCCGCGCTGGGCCGACTGGGATCATTTCAACGCGCTCGACAAGGTCGGGCTGATGATGTACGGCCAGATGACCGCCGGGTCCTGGATCTATATCGGCAGCCAGGGAATCGTCCAGGGCACCTACGAGACTTTCGTCGAAGTGGGCAGGCGCCACTATGGCGGCGACCTCGCCGGCCGCTGGATCCTGACCGGCGGCCTCGGCGGAATGGGAGGAGCCCAGCCGCTCGCCGCCACCATGGCGGGCGCCTCGATACTGGCCGTGGAGTGCCAGCCCTCGCGCATCGAGATGCGGCTTCAGACCGGTTATCTCGACCGCAAGGCCGATACCCTCGAAGAGGCGCTGGCGATCATCGAGCGCGCCAGGGGCGACCGCAGGCCGGTCTCCGTCGGACTGCTCGGCAACGCTGCCGAAATCTTCCCGGAACTGGTGCGGCGCGGGGTCCGGCCCGATGCCGTCACCGACCAGACCTCCGCCCACGACCCGCTGAACGGCTACCTGCCGGCCGGCTGGAGCCTTGCCGAGTGGGAGGAGAAGCGCGAGCGCGATCCCAAGGCGGTGGAGGCGGCCGCGAAGCGGTCCATGGCCATCCAGGTCAAGGCCATGCTCGATTTCCACGGCCAGGGCGTGCCGGTGCTGGACTACGGCAACAATATCCGGCAGATGGCAAAGGAGATGGGCGTCGCCAACGCCTTCGACTTCCCCGGATTCGTTCCCGCCTATATCCGGCCGCTGTTCTGCCGGGGTATCGGCCCGTTCCGCTGGGCCGCCCTGTCGGGCGACCCGGAGGACATCTTCCGGACCGACGCCAAGGTCAAGGAACTGATCCCCGACAATCCCCATCTGCACAACTGGCTCGACATGGCGCGCGAACGGATCCGCTTCCAGGGGCTGCCGGCCCGGATCTGCTGGGTCGGGCTGGGCGACCGCCACCGGCTGGGTCTGGCCTTCAACGAGATGGTCGCCAGCGGCGAGTTGAAGGCACCGATCGTGATCGGGCGCGACCATCTGGATTCCGGATCGGTCGCTTCGCCCAACCGGGAGACCGAGGCGATGCGCGACGGGTCGGACGCGGTCTCCGACTGGCCGCTGCTCAATGCGCTGCTCAATACCGCCTCCGGAGCGACCTGGGTATCGCTGCACCATGGCGGGGGTGTCGGCATGGGGTTCTCCCAGCATGCCGGCATGGTGATCGTCGCCGACGGAACCGCGGAAGCGGCCGCCCGCCTGGAGCGGGTGCTCTGGAACGATCCCGCCAGCGGCGTCATGCGCCATGCCGACGCCGGCTACGAGGAGGCGCTGGAGACGGCGCGCGTCCACAAGCTGGTGCTGCCGAGCCTCTAGGCGGGTTGCCGTCGGAAGAAAGCTAGGATTGCCGTGCCAGATTCGGCCGCGCCTGCCGACGATAAAGGCGTATTCTCTTCTGGGTCTTTACCATACTGGAATAAGGACATGCCTTTTATCGTCTGGTCAGCAGTGCAGGGCGGGTGTATCTCGGTGAAATAATGAAAACAACAGAAGACCACATTCGTAGCAATCTGGTGCAGCTGTATCCGAGGTTGAAACGTTTCGCCGTCAGCTTAACTGGTTCGTTGGATAGCGCGGAAGACTTGGTTCAACATGCCTGTGAACGGGCTCTCGACCGATCCGAACAGTGGATTTCCGGAACCCGTCTCGACAGCTGGTTGTATTGCATCATGCATCGTGCCTGGATCGACGAGCAACGCAGCGCATTCCGCCGCACCCGTGCGCCTCTCGATGAGGCATCGGATGTGGAGTGCGAGGAAGGGGCTGTGGCGGCCGAGAACCTGTTGATGCTGGACGCCGTCTATCGAGCGCTTCTCCAATTGCCGGAGGAACAGCGCAGCGTGTTGACATTGGTATGCATAGACGGTCTCAGTTACAAGGAAACGGCTCAAATCCTCGGCATCTGCGTCGGCACGGTCATGAGCCGCGTTTCCCGCGGACGTCTCGCCCTTGCCAAGCGGATCGAAGTGCCTTCGCCCCGGTCGGACAATATCGTGAAGTTGTGGTGATTGCGATGGTTGTCGATGACGATCTTCTGGCTGCTTATGTCGATGGTGAGCTGGACTCCGATCAGCTTGCGGAAGTCGGCAGCTTCCTTGCCAAGAACGAGGGCGCGCGCCGAAAGGTGGAGGAACTGCGTGCGGTTACCGCCCGGCTGCGTACCCACTGTTCGGATCAGCGCTTCGGGGCGCCTCCGGAACGGTTCCTGGCCCTGGCGGATCCCGACCGTCCCGCCGTGATGAAGCGATCGCTGCTGCGGACCTTTTCGGACAGCCGGTGGCGACGGCATGCTCTCGCCGCATCGCTCCTGCTCCTGATCGGCGGCAATTACGTCTTCGACGCGGCATGGCGATGGTCGCAGGAGGCCGCCTCGATGAGCGCCGAGATCCTCGAGGAGATCGCCGAGTATCACATCATCTATGCGCGCGAGAAGGAACATCTGGTCGAGGTGCCCGCGGCGCGGAAGACGCACATCGAGCAATGGCTGGGCAACCGGCTGGACCGGGAGCTGATCGTCCCCGACCTGTCACGCCAGGGGCTGGATTTCGCCGGAGCCCGGATGCTGGTCCTGGCGGGCAACCCTGTCGCCCAGCTGATCTACACGCGCTCCGCCGGGGCGCCGGTCGCCCTTTGCATCACGGTCGGCGAGCCGAGCTCCCGTTCCTTCGCCGTGGAGAAGCACCATGGCATCAATGTTGGCCACTGGAACGAGAACGGATATACCTATGTAGTCGTCGGTGCCATGTCGAAGGACGATGTCTGGCGCGTCGCCGCCGAAGTCGAAGTTCAGCTTTGACGCGGGCACGACGGCCGGACCGATAAGTAATACTGGAAACGCTCGTGTCGAAGACGCTTTTTGACCTCACCGGCCGCACGGCCCTCGTCACCGGATCGTCCCGAGGCCTGGGCAATGCCATGGCGCGCGGGCTGGCCGAGGCCGGGGCCGCCGTGATCCTCAACGGCTCCGATGCCGGCCGCCTCGCCGCCGCCGCATCGGCCTTGCGGGCCGGCGGCCACACCGTCCTTGAGTCCCAGTTCGACGTGACCGACGAAGCGGCGGTCGCGGCGGCTTTCGACGCCCTCGACCGGCAGGGCGTCGAGGTCGATATCCTGGTCAACAATGCCGGGATCCAGCTGCGCAAGCCCATGGTCGACCTCTCGACCGAGGAATGGCGCCGGGTCATCGAGATCAACCTGACCAGCGCCTTCGTGATCGGGCGCGAGGCGGCCCGCCGCATGATCCCGCGCGGCCGGGGCAAGATCGTCAATATCGGTTCCCTCATGAGCGACCTGGCCCGCGCAACCATCGCGCCCTACACGGTTGCCAAGGGCGGGATCAAGATGCTGACCCGCGCCATGACGGCGGAATGGGCCGAGTCCGGAATCCAGGCCAACGCCATCGGCCCCGGCTACATGATGACCGACATGAACCAGGCCCTGATGGACAACCCGACTTTCGATGCCTGGGTAAAGGGCCGGACGCCTTCCCGGCGGTGGGGCCGTCCCGACGAGCTGGTCGGCACGGTCGTGTTCCTGGCCTCGCCGGCGTCCGACTACGTCAACGGCCAGATCATCTATGTCGACGGCGGAATGGTGGCCGTCCTGTGACGCGGGCTTTCCGCAGCCGCCTTATGCCTATTCCGGGCAGGTGCATCCGTCCCATCGGTATACGCCGATTGGCTTGAGCTCCGATCGGGAAACCTTTCCAGTCATGGTTGTTCGTTAGCTGGGTGCTGATACGGCTCGGTCCTGTCTGTTCGTTGCAATGAGAAGATTCAATTAATTGCCCGCAAGATCCGACGAGGCCTCTTTATCGGCGCGAAACCACCGATTTCCGGAGCCACCGGATCGCCGGGAAGGGCTGATGATCGATCATGATGTCGAGCATGCCCTCGCGATTGCCGAAGATGCGCGTGAGGAGGCTGCCCAGCTTTCAATAGAGCTCGACAGGGTAAAGACGCTTCTGGTAGCGAAGACACTGGAACTGGAGCATGCCAACAGGAAGCTCGAGCAACAGGCAATGCTGCTTGATTCCCTGTCGCAGCAAGTGGAGGACAATGCCCGCGAGGCGCATGCCGCGGGGATCGTCATGGAGGAGGAGCTCCAGATCCTCATCGAGGAGCTGACCGCTTCGAACGACGAGCTTGTCCGCGCCAACCAGGACCTGGAACATCGGGTCGCGGATCGTACCCTGGAGATCCAGGAGAGCGAACGGCTCCTGTCCATGGCGCAACGCTATGCCGGGGCGGGAACCTGGGACTGGCGGATCGACACCGGCGACTTGACCTGGTCCGACAGTTTCCTGGATCTCTGCGGCTTCGACCCCCACACCACCATACCGTCGCGGGAGCGGTGGCTGGAGAGCATCCACCCTGAAGACCGCGCGGAATCGGACCGGATCCTGCAGGAGGTCCTCACCAGCGGTTCCGGCGACTTCTTCCTGCAATACCGGATCACGCACCCGCACAAGGGTATCCGGTGGCTGGAGGGGCGGGGCCAGATCCTCCGCGACGGCCAGGCCCGTCCTGTCCGCATCACCGGACTGAACCTGGACGTGACGGACCTGAAGCTCGCCGAGGAGGCCCTGTGCAGGGCGCGGGACGAGGCCGAGGAGGCCAGCCGGGCGAAGTCGCGGTTCCTCGCGTCCGTCAGCCACGATCTTCGCCAGCCCGTCACCTCGGCCAACCTGTTCCTCGACCTGCTGATGCGGCGGCAGCTTGGTCCGGGCGAACGCGAGCTGGTCGAACCGCTTGCCAACAGCCTCGAAAACCTGACGGGAATGTTGAACGGGCTGCTTGAGGTGGCGCGGCTGGACGCCGGCATCGTCCGGGCCGAGCCGCGCGTCTTCGACCTCGACGACCTGCTCCAGCGCCTTCATGGCGAGTTCCAGGGGCCGGCCCGGACGGCCGGTCTCCGCTTGCACATGCCGCCCGTAAACCTGGCGGTCCGGTCCGATCCCCTGCTGGTCGAGCTAATCCTGCGCAATCTCGTCTCCAATGCGATCAAATACACGCTGGAGGGCGGCGTGACGGTGTACTCCCGTGTCCGTGACGGGCAGGTCGTCCTGGAGGTGGGCGACTCCGGACAGGGCATCGCGCCCGAGGAGCTCGGCCGCATCTTCGACGACTATTATCAGATCGACGACAAGGCGCACGACCATTCCCGAGGGTTCGGCATTGGCCTCGCCACGGCGCGCCGGGTTTCGCAGCTGCTCGGAACCCGGATCGACGTGACCTCGGAAGTGGGGAGGGGTTCGGTCTTCTCGCTCTGCCTGCCCTTCGCGGGCGATGAGTCCGCTCCCGCCGCCGCCGTCCGCGGCGTCGCCTGCGATATCCTGGCGGGGTCGTCGGCCCTGGTGATCGACGACGAGCCGCTGGTCCTGCAGGCGATGGCGCTGATGCTGGCTTCGTGGGGTCTCGGCGTCCATGCCGTCCGCACCCTGGACCAGATGGAAATCCTGTTGTCCGGGCTCGACGCCCCGCCGACCCTCGTGATCGCCGATTACACGCTGGGCCATGGCCAGCGCGGCACCGAGGCCGTCGCCATCGCCCGCCGTCACGGCACGAGGGCCGCGATCCTGCTGACGGGCGACACCTCGCCGGACCGGCTGGCGGAGGCGGAGAAATCCGGTTGCCATCTGGTTCACAAGCCGGTCCTGGGGGACAAGCTGAAGGCCCTCGTGAAGGATATCTGCAGCGCGGCCTGACCGGCGGTTCGACGGCGTCAGGGTTCTACGGAATGCAGGTCCAGGGCCGAACGGGGCACGGTCAATTTCACTGTCCAGCCGGCCGCCGGGTCGACCGTCAGTTCGGCTCCGAGCTGCTCGACCAGTACGTCCACGATATCGCCGGCAGGGAAAATCTCCCCGGAAGGCATCGGGCCGTCCCCGCGTCCCGTGTCACTGATCGCCAGTTCGATCGTGTCGTCCTGCCGGCGATGCCTGAAGACCACCTGGATCGTGCCGTGCTCCGCCAATCCGATTCTGATGATGCGCTCGATCCTGGCAGCGATCAGTTCGTTGGCGATCAGGCCCAGGGGCACCGCCGCCTGGATGTCGCACATGAAGGGATCGGCATCGACCCGGATCGCGACCCGTTCCTCGAAAAGGGTCCCCAGCACCCCGCAGGTTTCCTCGAGATGCCGGCCGAAATCGATCGCCGTCCACTGGTTGAAACGCTCCAGCTGCTCATGGATGCTGCCGAGCACGCGGATGCGCTGCGTGATCAGGTTGAACTGCTGCCGCAGCCGGGGATCGCCGCGCCCGACTTCCAGGTTGAGAAGCCCGACGATGGTCTGGAGGTTGTTGCGGACCCGGTGATGGATTTCGAGGATCAGGCGCTCGCGTTCGGCCAATCGTTCCTCAAGCTCCTGCCGGGCGTTGCGAAGCGCCCGTTCCGCTTCGGCCTGTGCGGTGACGTCGTGCTGGTATCCGACGAAATAGGCCAGCATGCCGACCTCGTCGAAGATCGGGCTGACATGGAGCTGGTTCCAGAACGGTGAGCCGTCTTTCCGGTAGTTCAGCAGCGTCATGCTGACGGCGCGCGCCTCCTCGACGGCGTTGCGCACCGCGTTGCTGGCCTCCCGGTCCGTATCCGGCCCGCCGAGGAAGCGGCAGTTGCGCCCCAGGATCTCGTCGCGCCCATAGCCGGTCAGCCGCACGAAGGCATCGTTGGCGAAGATGATCGGGTTGTCGGGCAGGCGGGGGTCGGTGAGTGTGGTCGGCGTATGGGATGCCTGGACGACCGCGACGAAAGGCCAGCTCTCCAGGTTGGGCTGGGCCTGGACCACGCTGCGGTTCTGTGGAGCACCCTTGTCTGCGGCCATGTCGACAAAACCGGAATTATTGCTGATACCGGAAACTGCAACAGGCGATGTGCCCCTGTCGTCTCATGGGATCGCAGCATTGGCGGCACACTCCGGCGCTCCCGCTGCCGCGGGCGGGACCGCCGGACCCGTGAACCTAAGGGGCCTGCTCCGACCGGCCCTCCCGCGACGCATCGTCCAGCTCCACCAAGCGGTCGGCCACAAGGCCGGTCGCGTAGGCGTAGACCGCCTTGTGCAGGAGGTCGATCGCCTGTTCGTCCCTCGGCCAGGTCCAAGGCAGGGCGCCGACGCCGGTCGCGTTTTCCAGGCTCTGATCGTTGATCAGCCTGAGATTGAGGAAAATGAAGGAACCGACCGGGCCGCGGATGCCGTGCCGGGCCATCAGGGCGCGCACGGCACCCAGCAGGATGCCCTGGCCCCAATGCATGGTCCAGTTCAGGCCGAGCCGCTCCCTGTCCGGCCTTTCGGGCAGGCCGAGCAGGCGTTCCAGCGTATGGGCCGGGACATAGGAGTTGGGCCGGCCGGTCACCGCCTGCTCCAGTTTCTCCGCCAGCGTCATCGCGGCGACGCCTGCGACCCCGGCCAGGAGGCCGCGCAACATGACGTCTCCGGTACCCTGCGGTCGATATATCGTTTCCATGAGGATGCCTTCCGGTCTGAAGTGATCAGTCATATGGCCGTCTGCGGGAAAAGCAGGTCGACGAAACGTTCGGCCGTCGGCTGAGGCTCGTGGTTGGCGAGGCCGGGCCGCTCGTTGGCCTCGATGATCACGTAGTCCGGTCCGGCCGGATCGGGTACCAGGAAATCGAGGCCGACCACCGGGATCGCGAGCGCCCTCGCCGCCGCCACGGCAGCGTTCGCGAGGGCGGGATGCAGGGCCGCCGTCACGTCGTGCAGCGTGCCGCCGGTATGCAGGTTGGCGGTCTTGCGCACGAACAGCCGTTCCCCCTCGGCCAGGACGTCGTCCAGCCCGTGGCCGCAGTCGCGCACGCACCTCTCCGTCTCGTCGTCGAGCGGGATCCGACTCTCGCCGCCGGTAGCGGCGGCGCGCCGCCGGCTCTGGGCCTCGATCAGCTGGGCGATCGTGTGCTTGCCGGTACCGGTGACCTCGGCCGGGCGGCGGATCGCCGCGGCGACGACCTTGTAGTCGATCACCACGACGCGGAGGTCGTGGCCTTCCCTGAAGGCTTCGAGCAGGACCGTGTCGGCATGGGCCCGCGCCGAGGCGATCGCCCGCTCCATCGCCTCGGCCGAGCGGACGTCCACGGTGATGCCCTTGCCCTGTTCGCCGCGCGCCGGCTTGACCACCACGCGGCCGTGCTCGGCCAGGAAAGCCTCGTCGTCCGCCGGATCGCCCGCCCGGCGCTGGGGCGGCACTCGCAGCCCCGCCTTCTCCAGGGCTCGGCGGGTGACCGCCTTGTCGTCGCAGAGGCTCAGCGCCACGGCGCTGGTCAGCTCCGACAGGCTTTCCCGGCAGACGATCGACCTGCCGCCGAAGCCGAGCCGGAAGCAGGCGGTCTCGGCATCCAGCACCTCCACCGCGATGCCGCGCCGGCGGGCCTCGTTGATGATGATGGTGGCGTAGGGGTTGAGCGGGGGCTCGGTCTGCGGCCCGATGAAGAGCTTTTCGTTGATCGCGTTGCGGGTCTTGATCGAGAAGACCGGGACGCGGACGAAGCCCAGCTTCTCGTAGAGCGCTATGGCGCACGCATTGTCGTGCATGACGGACAGGTCCATGAAGGCCCGGCCGCGCATTCTGAAGTTGTCGGCCATGGCGCGAACCAGGCATTCACCGATGCCGGGATAGGCTGCCTGGGGATCGGTCGCCAGGCACCACAGGGACGAGCCGTCCTCCGGGTCGCCGAACGCCTCGACATGGTCGATCCCGCCGACCGTGCCGATCACGCTGCCGTCCTGGCCGTCCACCGCGATCAGGTAGCTCAGGTGCGAGCAATCCCGGTGCGCCAGGAGGAAGACTTCGGGAGCCGGCAGCATGCCGCGGGCGGCATAGATGCGGTTGGCCTCCTGGATCTGCGCCGCCGTCTCCAGCGGCCTCACCGTGAACCCGACCGGCACCCGCTCGTCCGGATGCGAGGCGGCAAGATTCAGCCGGAAGGTGTGCGAGGGATCGAGGAACAGTTCCTGCGGGGCCAGCGCCAGCATCACATGGGGTTCGGTGACGTAAGCCGCGATATCGCGCCGTCCCGGTTCCTCGGCCCGCAAGGCCGCGACGATGTCGGCGGGATCACCGAAGGTCTGGCCCAGGATCAGCCGGCCCCAGCCGCAATCCACCGCCACGTCGGACTGCGGCCGGACGGCGGGCTCCGGCCGGTGCGGCGCCTTGGTGGGGTACCCGGCGAGCGTGCCTACCGGGGAGCCGAGAGGGAAGTCGCCGTCTCGGGACAGGCCGGGCCGATTCTCAAGGGCTGCCGTCACGATGTTCAAGCTCCTCACATTTGATTCGGACTAAGAAATCAAGGGGCTTTTTCAACATGCCCGTGGCCGGACCGTCACGTTGCTCCCGTTCACAAAAATTTCCCCCGGACCCGACCGGCCCAAAACCGTCCGGAATTGTTCCGTTATGTCTTCACCGTCCAACCTGGGAGAGCCGTCATGCCGTCCAAGCGGGTCCTGATCATCACCACGTCCCATTCGCAGATGGGCGATACCGGCAAGAAGACCGGATTGTGGCTCGAGGAGCTGTCGACGCCCTATTACGCCCTCAAGGACGCCGGCCTGACCGTGATGCTCGCCTCCATCCGGGGCGGCGAGATCCCGTTCGATCCGGCCAGCATCCCTGCCGAAGCCGGAAGCTCGACCGGCGAGGAACCCGCGGAGCAGCAGGAGGTCCCGGAGTCCGTCCGGCGATTCCTGGCGGACGAGGACGCCATGCGGCTCGCCCGGACGTCGTCGGCGATCGACGAGCTGGCCGGCGAGGATTACGCCGCCCTGTTCATGCCGGGCGGCCACGGGACCATGTGGGACTATCCGGGCAACGCGAAGCTGGCGGAGATGATCGTCGCCGCCGCCGAGCAGGGGAAGGTCGTCGCCTCGGTCTGCCACGGCCCGGCCTGCCTGACCGGCGTCACCATGCTGAACGGCCGCCCCTTCGTCCAGGACCGCCGGGTCACCGCCTTCACCGATACCGAGGAGGAGGCGGTCGGCCTCGCCAAGACGGTTCCCTTCCTGCTGGAGAGCCGGCTGAAGGAGCTGGGAGCCCGGTTCGACCGGGGGCCGGACTGGCAGCCTTTCGCCGTCGTGGACGGCAGGCTGGTCACCGGCCAGAACCCGCAATCCTCGGAACTGGTGGCGAAGCACGTCATCGATCTGCTGGCGGAGGATGAAGACGCCTGAAAGCTGTTGAAGCAGGTACCCGACACCATCAAAGCGAGCCCCTCCTGAATGTCGCCCATGCCCCTCTCCGCCAATCCGGACAGCCGACTTGCCGCGGAACTGAGTTACCGGGAGCGCCAGCACGAGCTGCTGGCCCGCTTCGGCATGGCGGCGCTGAGGAGCATCGACGTGGGCGCGCTGCTGCAGGAGGCGACCAGCCTCTGCGCCGAGGGATTGCGCACCGACCTGTGCAAGGCCCTCGAACGGGTGCCGGGGCCGGACGGGGAGGACACGCTGGTCGTCCGGGCCGGCGTCGGCTGGGCGCCGGGCGTCGTCGGGCAGGCGATCGTCGGGGCCGACCTCGCCTCCCCGGCCGGCTACGCCCTGAAGACGGGGGAGCCCGTCATCTCCAACCACCTCGGCGGCGAGGCGCGCTTCCGGACGCCGAAGCTCCTGATCGAGCACGGGGTCCGCCGGGCGATCAACGTCATCATCCGGGGCGAGGCCGAGCCGTTCGGCGTCCTGGAGGCCGACAGCCGCGAGGAGGGCAAGTTCGACACCGCGGATGCCGCCTTCCTCCAGGGCTTCGCCAACCTGCTGGGTGGCGCCATGGACCGGTCCCGCGTCGAGGCGGCCTA
Organism: Skermanella mucosa; assembly: GCF_016765655.2. Taxonomy (NCBI): domain Bacteria; kingdom Pseudomonadati; phylum Pseudomonadota; class Alphaproteobacteria; order Rhodospirillales; family Azospirillaceae; genus Skermanella; species Skermanella mucosa. Next base: position 98,675 of record NZ_CP086109.1, on the reverse strand, counting down.
CCACGAGCGGAACGAACAGCAGAACCTGATGCTGGAGGGAATCCGCGACCACGCCATCTTCATGACCGACACGCAAGGCCGCATCACCTCCTGGCCCATGGGCGCGCGGGCGATTTTCCAGTGGAGCCCGGAGGAGATCCTGGGGCAGGACACCTCCGTGCTGTTCACCCCCGAGGACCGGGAGAAGGGCGCCCACCGGGCGGAACTGCAGGTGGCGCGCGACAACGGCTTCTCGCTCGACGAACGCTGGCATGTCCGCAAGGACGGCACGCTGTTCTTCGCCGAGGGCTCGGTCCGGCCGCTGCACGACGCCCGGGGCGCCCTGCGCGGCTACCTGAAGGTCGCCCACGACGCGACCGAGCGCCGCCGCGCCGAGGAGGCGCTGCGCGAGAGCGAGGGCCAGTTCCGCATCCTCGCGGACTCGATCCCTCAGCTCGCCTGGATGGCGGACGGGGAGGGGGCCATCCATTGGTACAATCAGCGCTGGTATCAGTTCACCGGCGTCCAGCCGGGCGAGACCGAGGGGTGGAACTGGCGGTCGGTCCACCACCCCGACCATCTGGACCGCGTCGCCGGGCATTTCCGCCGGTGCATCGAGACGGGCGAACCCTGGGAGGACACCTTTCCCCTGCGCGGCCGGGACGGCCGGTACCGCTGGTTCCTGTCCCGGGCGCTGCCCATGCGGGACCGGCGCGGCCGCGTGGTGCGCTGGCTGGGCACCAACACCGACGTGACCGAGCAGCGCGAGGCCGAGGCCCGGATGGTCGAGGCGGAGCGCCGCCTGCAGCTGGCCCTGCGCAGCGCCCGGATCGGCACCTGGTCGTGGAACCTGCACGACGACCGGATCGACGCCGACGCGCGGCTCCGCGAAATCTTCGGCTTCGGCCCCGACGAGACGATCCTGGGCCTTCAGGTCCTGGACCGGGTCCATCCCGGCGACCGGCCCGGCATCGAGGAGATCATATCGACCGCGCGGCGCGAGCACGGCGAATACGACGTCGAGTTCCGGCTGCTGCTGCCGTCCGGCGAGGTCCGCTGGGCCGTCGCGCGCGGCGTGGTGACCGCCGACGCCGTCGAACGGACGCTGACCCTGATCGGCGTCACCTGGGACACCACCGATCGCAAGCGGGCCGAGGCCGACTTGGCGGCCGCCCGCGACGCGGCGGAGGAAGCCAACCTCGCCAAGAGCCAGTTCATCGCCAACATGAGCCACGAGCTGCGCACGCCGCTGAGCGCGGTGATCGGCTATTGCGAGATGCTGGAGGAAGAGGCCGAGGACCTTGGCATAGTGAGCATGCTCGAAGACCTGCGGAAAATCAACGGCAACGCCCGCCACCTTTTGTCGCTGATCAACGACGTGCTCGACATCTCGAAGATCGAGGCCGGCCGGATGGAGGTCTATGCGGAGGCCTTCGAGGTGGCGCCCCTGGTGACGGAGGTCGCCGACACGGTCCATGCCCTGATGGAGAAGAAGTCCAACGCGCTGGAGGTCCGGTGCGGCGCCGACCTGGGGCAGGCCTGTTCGGACCCGGTGAAGATCCGCCAGTGCCTGTTCAACCTGCTGAGCAACGCCGCCAAGTTCACCGAGCGCGGCCGGATCACGCTGTCGGTGGACCGGGTCCGCGTCGAGGAGGAGGACTGGCTGGAGTTCCGGGTGGCCGACACCGGGATCGGCATGACGCCCGAGGCGATGGCCAAGCTGTTCCGCCGGTTCAGCCAGGCGGACGCCTCGACGACGCGGCGCTTCGGCGGGACCGGGCTGGGCCTGGCGATCACCAAGGCGTTCTGCATCATGCTGGGCGGCGACATCGAGGTGGACAGCGAGCCCGGCCAGGGAACGGTCTTCACGGTCCGGCTGCCGGCCGACGCGCGGTCTCGCGCTCCCCAGTATTCGCGGTCGGAGACCGCGGAAGCCGCGGGCGCCGGCAACTGGCCGGCGGCGGCCGACCAGCGGAACCTGGTCCTGGTGATCGACGACGATCCCCATTCCCGCGACCTGGTCTCCCGGTTCCTGACGCGCGAGGGCTTCAGCGTCCAGGCCGCCCATGACGGGCAGGAGGGGCTTCGGCTGGCCGGAGCGCTGAAGCCCTGCGCGATCCTGCTGGACGTGATGATGCCCAGGACGGACGGCTGGGCGGTGCTGACGCTGCTGAAGGCCGATCCGGAACTGGCCGACATTCCCGTCATCATGGTCACGATGGTCCAGGAGAAGCGGCTGGGCTTCTCGCTGGGGGCGGCGGACTACCTGACCAAGCCGGTCCAGTGGACCCGCCTCAAGAACGTGCTGAACCGCTACCGGGGGCGCGCCATCGCGGGCCGGGCGCTGCTGGTCCAGAACGACCCCGGGTCGCGCCGGGAGCTGCGGCAGCTGCTGGAGAAGGAGGGCTGGTCGGTCACCGAGGCGGAGGACCGGGGGTCGGCCCTCGACCGTGCCGGCGAGGCGCGTCCCGACCTGATCCTGGTCGACCTGGAGGCGCCGGGGGGATCGACCGGGCTGATCCAGGAGCTGCGCAGGCGTCCTGAGAGCCGGTCGATCCCGATCATCGCCCTGACCGACGGCGGCATGACCGAATCCGATCGCGAGCGGTTACAGGGAAAGGTGCGCGATATCATCCACACAGACGAGGCCGGTTCCGAGGAGGAACTGATCGCCGAACTTCGCATGATCGCCTCTGGACGGGCCGACCGTCCGGAACCGAGCGTGCCGCAGCCCAAGGGAACCGATGGCTAGGATATTGCTGGTCGAAGACCATGAAGAGATCTGGGACTTCCTGTCGCGCCGCCTGAAGCGCCGGGGCCACGACGTGATCCTGGCCCATGACGGCCAGGAGGGCGTGGACAAGACCCGCCTGGAGCGGCCCGAGGTCGTCCTGCTGGACATGAACCTGCCGGTGATGGACGGCTGGACCGCCGCCCGCACCCTGAAGGCCGACCCGGAAACCGCCCGGGTCCCGCTGATCGCGCTGACCGCCCACGCCATGTCGGGCGACCGGGACAAGGCGCTGGAGGCCGGGTGCGACGACTATCATCCGAAGCCGATCGACTTCTCCCGCCTGCTCTCGCAGATCGACGCGGCGCTGGCTTCGGCGCCATGAGCGGAGCCGGGGAGTTCCTGAGCACGCTGGTCCGGTCCGCCCTCGGGCGCGGCGGGCCGGAGGAGGAGCCGCCGCCTTCTCCGGCGGTGCCCGCGGCGACCCCGCCGGCGGAGGCGGCGGAACCCGCCGGGCCGGACCCCGGGCTGGTCTGCATCCTGTCGGAGAAGGTCCTGCTGGCCTGGCTGAGGAACCGTTACCAGCTCCTGTTCCCCTTCGTCCTCGACCTGCGCCGGCTGGACCGGCCCCAGGCGGACCTGTTCATCCGGGCCATGGTCGCGGCGGCGCAGGCCGACGGCGGGTACGACGGGCGGGAGCGGGAACGCATCGAGGGAATGCTGTCCCTGGTGAATCCCGACGTGGCGGGGCGGGGCGCGCTGGACGCGGCGCTCGAAAACCCGAAGCCGCTGAACGAGGTGCTTCGCGACGTGCGGGACGTGCAGACGGCGGCATTGTTCTATGCCGCCTCGCTGATGGCGGTCGATCGGCGCAACCCCGTCAACCACCATTACCTGCGCTACCTGGCGGCCCGCCTGCAGCTCTCGGACGAGCTGGTGGCGAGCCTGGAGCAGCGCTTCCGCTCCTCCGCCTGACCGTCAGGCCGGATCGTTTCCGCTCAGCCGGTCGGTGAGGTCGCGCAGCCCGCTCTGGACCACCTCGCTTTCCACCAGCAGCCGGCGGGAGACGTCGGAGAGGGTCAGCCAGCCGACGACGCCGGCGCCTCCCTCCGCCACGGCCAGGCGCCGGATATTGTGGGAGGCCATCAGGTCCATGGCGGTGATCAGCGTGTCGTCCGGCCGGCAGGTGAAGACCAGCCGGGTCGCCACCTCCGCCACGCGGGTGCGCCTCGGGTCCTTGCCCTCCGCCACGACGCGGAAGAGGATGTCACGGTCGGTGATGATCCCCTTCAGGTCCGCCGGACTGCCCAGCGGCAGCGCGCTGACGTCCAGCTCTCCCATCAGGATCACGGTTTCCTGGATCGTGGCGTCGGGCTCGACGAACTCCACGTGGCGGGTCATGAAGTCGGCGACCTTCATGGTTTCCTTCCTGTGTCTTGCGGACCCATGTCCTATGGGCGGGGCCTAGCCGAGGGGCCAGACCAGCGCGATGAGGGGGATGCCGGCGGCGATCACCAGGGCCGACAGCGGCATTCCCAGCTTGCAGTAGTCGCCGAACCGGTAGCCGCCGGGACCCATCACCAGCGTGTTGCACTGGTGGCCGAACGGCGTCAGGAAATCGCAGGCCGCACCCAGGGCCACCGCCATCAGGAAAGGGTCGGGGGCGAGGCCCAGCTTCCCGGCCAAGCTGGCGGCGACCGGGGCCATCACCAGCACGGTGGCGGCGTTGTTGAGGAAGGGCGTCACCGCCATCGCCACCACCAGGATCAGGCCGAGCGCCCCCATCGGCGGCAGCGCGCCCGCGGCCACCGACAGCCAGCCGGCGATCAGGTCGGTGGCGCCGGTGGTGCGAACCGCCTCGCTGACCGGGATCAGGGCGCCCAGCAGGATCAGGATCGGCCATTCCACCGACTCGTAGGCGTCGCGCAGGGACAGCGTCCGGGTCAGGAGCAGGGCCAGCGCCGCGCCGAAGAAGGCGAAGGCGACCGGGGCCAGCTTGAGGGCCACGGCGGCCATGGCCAGGGCCAGGACGAGGATCGGCAGCCAGCGCCGCCGCCCGCGCCCCAGCGCCAGGTCGCGCTCGGCCAGGGGCAGGATGCCGAGCGCCGTAAGGCTGTCCGGCAGCACGTCGAAGCGGCCCTGGAGCACCACCACGTCGCCGGCCTGGAAACGGACCGACCGCAGCCTCTGGGTGATCCGCTGGCCGCTCCGGCTGATCGCCAGCAGCGTGACCTGGTAGCGGCCGCGCAGGTCGATGTGGGCCGGCGTCTCGCCGACCAGGGCGGAGTCCCCGGTCACCACGCCCTCGATGGTACCGACGGTGTCGCCGTCGGCGGCGGCCCCGGCGTCCTGTCCGGCAAGTTCCAGCCCGCCGCGGGCGACCACCCGTTCCAGCGCCTCCGGCTCCCCCTCAAGCAGGAGCACGTCGCCGGCCTGGAGGCGGAGCATCGGCGTCGGCTTGTAGCGGCGGAACCGCTCGCGGACCACGGTGGTGAGGGTCGCCGGGCCTTCCGCCAGGGCGGTCACGTCGCGGGCGACGGTGCCGACCAGCGGCGAGCCGGGCGGCACGCGAAGCTCGGCCACGTAGTTCTCGATGTTGATCGCGGCGTCCAGGGACGCGCCGCCCCGCCGGTCGCTGGGCAGCAGCCGGTAGGTCAGGGTGATGCAGGCCAGCCCCAGGGCGGCGATGCCGAGCCCGACCGGCGCATAGTCGAACAGCTGGAAAGGCTGGCCGACGATCTCCTCCCGCACGCGGGAGACGATGATGTTGGGCGAGGTGCCGACCATGGTGATCAGCCCGCCCATCAGCGAGCCGAAGGACAGCGGCATCAGCAGTTGGGAGGGCGGCGTCCCAGTCCGCTTGCCGATCTGGAACGCCACCGGCATCAGGATCGCCAGGGCGCCCACGTTCTTGATGAAGGTGGACAGCACGATCACCGCCAGGACCAGGACGAAGACCTGCGACCGGGTCGTGCGCAGGTAGGGGGCGAGGGGCTGCATCAGCCGCTCGGTCACGCCGGATTTCGCGACGGCGGCGCTGACCAGCAGGGCCGCGGCGACGATGATCACGACCTCGTCGCCGAAGCCGGAGAAGGCATCCTCCGCCGGGACGATGCCGGCCGCGACGGAAGCGAACAGGGCCAGCATGGCGACGACGTCGTACCGGAGCCTTCCCCAGACGAAAAGCGCCATCATCGCGAGGACGATGGCGAAGGCGAAACCCTGGTGAAGAGTCATTTTCTCTCAAGTGGAACGGGCCGGGACGGCGGTATGGGCCTAGCTCAACAACCCAGGCCCCCGATCGTCCCGGCCCGCGGCATTCACCTCATTTGAAGACGCCGAAGACGTTCAGCGCCGTGTAGACCCCGAGGAGCACGATGGCGACGCTGCTGATCACCAGGACGACGTTGAACAGCCCGCCGCCGTAGATCCGGGGGTCGGTCTCCGTCCGGCGCAGGTACCAGACCGCCACCACGGCGCCCAGCAGGAAGATCCCGGTCATGACGCCGCCGATCTGGACCATCAGCACCGGCGAGCGGATGAACAGGTAGGCGGCACCCCACAGGATCGGCAGGATGACGGTGAAGACGCGGATCCACTTGATCCGGGACTGCGTGTTCTGCCAGTCGACCAGCCCGATGACCGAGAGGAAGTTGACATACATGCGCGACCAGCTCGGCACGGCGGCCCAGAGGGTCGAGCCCAGCACGGCGACGGCGCCGACCAGGAACAGGATCGCCACGCCCTCGCCCAGCGTGTCGGTATACATGCGCGACAGGGTGACGATCATCTCGTTGCCCTGGGGCACGAGGCCCTGGGGCTTCAGCACGGCGGCGCCCATGATGAAGAAGGCCAGCGTGCCGAAGGTGTAGATCAGCCAGGACACGAAGGCGTCCTTGTACATCACGCTGATCCAGCCGTTGGCCCGGCGGACCCATTCCTCGCTGCCGTCGGCCGGGCCGACATAGCGGGCGTAGCCCTTCTCGACGCACCAGTAGGTGTAGAAGGTCAGCTCGTCGGCGCCGACGCCGGTGATCCCGAACATGGCGATGGCGGCGCCGATGGTGCCGGCCGGCACCGCGAAGGCGAGCCCGCCCAGGATGTCGGAGGTGCTGTAGCCGTAAGGCGTGAAGGGCAGGCCGACCGCGATCACGATCGTGGCGATGCTGAACACCACGACCAGCAGCACGGCGCCCCGCTCGATCAGGCTGTATTTGTTGGAGTAGAGGAACGCTATGGCCGACACCGCGACGATCGCCGTCCAGATCGTCAGCGACAGGGTGCCGAGCGGATCGCCGCCCAGCGGCATGAGGATGCTGAGGGCCGCCGCCGTTCCGCCGACGATGCCGCCGATCTGGAGGATCTTGGAGAGCGCCATCAGCACCCAGAGGAGATTGATCCAGCCGACCCGGCCGATCTTGGGCGGCACCTTGTTGTAGCCTGTCAGGGCCGGCTGACCCGTGGAGATGGTCCAGCGCGCCAGTTCGACCTGGACCGCCACCTTGACCAGGGTGCTGAAGATGACCATCCAGAGCAGGGCGAACCCCGCCTGGGCGCCGAGCGTGGTGGTGGCGATCAGCTCGCCCGAGCCGACGATGGACGCGCTGAGGATAAGCCCCGGCCCCAGATGCTTGAGACTGTGCGCCCACCCGACCGGGGGCTCCATGATCCCTTCCGGCGTGAGGTGGTAGGGATCGTCATCGATGACCGGATAGGTCTCGGTGGTTGCCGTCGTACTGCTCATTGCTCGATTGTTCCTCCCGTTATGGCTTCGTGAACTCCCCGGCCATGGGATCGACGCCGCCAGGCCCGGCGGGCGGGTCCAAGTGGGGCGGCAGCGCCGACAGGGGAGGAAACGCGCCAATCGCCGAGACGATCCGATTCAGGCGTGCGGGAGAATGACGCCCCCCCGTAAGAGCCGCATACGTCATCAATCGTGATAGCGGTGCCGACGTTCGGAGACGGTGCCGACATGCCGTAGCGGCCGCGAATGTCAGCAAACGTCATGACGCCCCGGTCCGTTCGCGGGACAGGAACCCTGCCATCCCGCCCGCGGTTGAAGCCCCGGCATCCATGCAATCGAAGAAAGGCAGGACCTCATGGCCGACCAAACGACGAAACCCCTGGCGGTGGTCACCGGCGCCTCGACCGGCATCGGCTACGAACTGGCGGAGGAATGCGTCCGGAACGGCTTCGACCTGATCGTCGCCGCCGACGAGCCCCGGATCAACGAAGCGGCCCAGAAGCTGCGGCAGATGGGTGCCGCGGTCGATGCGGTCGAGGCGGACCTGGCGACCATCGAGGGAGTGGACCGGCTCTGCGCGGCGATCAGGGGCCGGCCGGTCGACGCGCTGCTGGCCAATGCCGGCCGGGGCCTGGGCAAGGGCTTCCTGGACCAGGATTTCGGCGATATCCGGCACGTGATCGACACCAACGTCACCGGCACGCTCTACCTGCTGCACAAGGTGGGGCGTGACATGCGGACCCGGGGCCAGGGCCGCATCCTGATCACCGGATCGATCGCCGGCTTCATGCCGGGCACGTACCAAGCCGTCTACAACGGCACCAAGGCGATGCTGGACAGCTTCTCCTTCGCGCTCCGCCACGAGCTGAAGGACACCGGCATCACGGTGACCTGCCTGATGCCGGGAGCGACCGAGACCGATTTCTTCGAACGGGCCGACATGATGGACACCAAGGTCGGACAGCAGAAGAAGGACGATCCCGCCGATGTCGCGAAGACCGGCTTCAAGGCGATGATGAAGGGCGAGGGCGACGTGGTCAGCGGCTGGCACAACAAGCTTCAGACGGCCATCGCGTCGGTGACGCCGTCGGGCGTCCTGGCCGGAATGCACCGCCGGATGGCGGAGCCAGGCAAGGACAAGCGGTAGCCGCGGCCATCAGTCCCGGCGGAATGACGACACCCCCTCCCCCGGGCAAGGACGCATTTGTCATGATTCGTGATGGCGGCGTCCTTGCCGGGCCGTCGGCGGGCTTCTCTTATCCACGGTTCAAAGATCCGGCACCGAAGCGCCGGAGGCAGTGTAGCGGGACTTTGTAAAGGAATAATGTCCTTAGAAGCTTCCGTTCACCTTCCGGAATCCCGCGCCGGGCGGGTGGCCTTTCCGCCGATACCCGCCACATCGACGTCGCCGCCGGCGATGCCGGCGCCCGTGGATCCCGGATCGGCCCCTCCGCTGAGGCCGCCGCGCCCGGAGCCGGCGATGATCGCGGGTTTCCGGACCTCCGCCGGTTCCGTGTTCCGCTGCTTCGATCCCGGTGCCGCCTTCCGATCGTCCGTCATCCTGGTTCCTTTCCTGTTAGCCGGAAATGCCGGATCAAACAGGAGAAGAGCGAATTCGGCACGCCCGGCCCCTGGAGCGGTACCAGATCAGCTTGTCCCGGCCGGAACAGGCGGGTCGACCCGGTCGGAAACCGCTCTACCGAACGAAGCGGTTCGCGTAGTCCGCACCCAGGCCGATCCGCTCGTAGTGGCGGCGGACATTCTCCAGCTTGGTGAAGACGTCCTCGTAGCCAAGCGCCTTGCCGTAGGGATCGACATAGGTGTAGCCGCCCGTGACATGGAACAGCGTGGCCATCTCCTCGACGCCTTCCGGCACCACCAGGGTATGGGTCTCGCCCGGCGGCTCGAAGGCGTAGTCGCCGGCCGTGGCGACCCAGTCATGCTCCAGATAGTGCCATTTGCCGCGCAGCGTGATCGCATGCACCGGCCCGCTGTGGCGGTGGCGGGACAGGATGCCCGAGGAGCGGACCCGCAGGATATTGACGTAGTATCCCTGGCTGACGCTGAGCACGAGCGGCTTGAACGACACGTCGTCCGACTGCGGCACCCAGTCCCGCTCGTCGCCGCCATCCAGGTCGAGGACGCCGGCGGAGAAGATGTCCGGCATCATGCCGGTCGGCTGGGGAAGCTGGTACGCCACCCTGCTGGTGTCGAGCGCCGGCTTCCCGGACATGGTTTCGGCCGGGCGGGCCGTAGGATTCATGGTCATCGCTGCCTCCGGTTCGATCATTCTTTCCTGCGCGGCATTCAACCAGGAGAATGCGGTTTGATCTACAGACCTGTTCGGATGTTTTCGGCCGGCCCGGTCTCAGGCCATGTCGTCCTCGTCGCGGAAGCGGCGGAGGTCGTCGATGCGGACATAGGGAAGGACGGTGGCAAGGCTTTCCGCGGGCCTGCCCTCCAGCAGGGCAAGGGTGTGGTGGGCCAGCATCTCGCCGACGCGGCGCTGGGGCTGGTAGTAGTAGATCACCTTCTGCTCCGACAGCATGCGGAACGGCATGCCGCCGAATCCCACCACCGGCAACCCGTCGCGGATGGTGTCCACGCCGCAGCCGATCAGCCCTTCGAGCACGCCGACCACCGACATCTGGTTGGCGCAGATGATAGCGGTGGCCGACTTGCCCTCGGTCACGAGGCGCCGGGCCGCTTCGCGCGCCGCCCGCACCGAGAGGTCGGCCACCACGGAAAGGGCGGGGTCCCAGGGCAGGCCGGCCTCGGCCAGGGCGCGCTGGTAGCCCCGCATGCGGTAGCCGAGATATGTCAGGCCGCCCGAGGGATTGATCAGGGCGATGCGCCGGTGGCCCTCGGCGGCGAGGCGGGTCACCGCGTCGAACACGGCCCCCTCGTCGTCGTGGTCCACATAGGCGTGGGGCGTCTGGAGCTCGGTCCGGCCGAAGCTGACGAAGGGGAAGTCGCGTTCCAGGCAGTAGCGCACCCGCTCGTCCAGCGGCAGGGTCCGGGAGAACACGACGGCGTCGGCCATGCGCTGCTCATACACCTTGCGCACGGCTTCCAGCGGCGTCTGCCTGCCGGTCTGGGCCAGGACGAGGAGGTTGTAGTGGGACACCTCCAGCCCCGCCGACAGGCTTTCCACCTGGGCCAGGAAGCCCGGATCGCCGTAGTCGCCGACCTCGGGCGCGAACAGGATCGAGCAGACCTTCATCGTCCTGCCGGTGCGCAGGTGGATACCGCCGATGTTGGGAACGTAGCCGAAGGAGGCCGCGGCCTCCTTGACCCGGGCGATGGTTTCCGGCCGCACCTCCGGCCCGTCCTTCAGGGCGCGCGAGACGGTCGTGACCGACAGGCCGAGGTGGTCCGCCAGGGTCTTGAGATTGGCCTGCCGCCTCGCCGTCACGCCTAGTCCTCCAGCACCGTGTCCGTTGGCCTTCCGCATAGCTCAGAACTGGCCCCCGGGCAAAGCGTTGCCGGCGATGACGGCGCGCATGAAGTCGAAAGAGGCCTTGGGCGTGCGCTTCTGGGTGCGGTAATCGACATGCACCAGGCCGAACCGCTTGTCGTAGCCGCGCGCCCATTCGAAGTTGTCGAGCAGGGACCAGGGCATGAAGCCCCGGATGTCGGCCCCTTCCGCCATGGCCCTGTGCAGGTTGGCGAGATAGTCCTTGTAGTAGGCGATGCGGTCCTGGTCGTCCACCCGGCCGTCGGCCTGAACGCAGTCGAGGAAGGCGCCGCCGTTCTCGGTCACGTAGACCGGCGGATTGCGGTAGCGGTGCTTCAGGATCATCAGGGCCTCGTAGAAGGCCCGCCCGTCGATCGCCCAGTTCATCTCCGTCCGGCGGAAATAGAACGGCGGCTCGGCATGGCGGAACGGCCAGGCCTCGCCGGACGCCGCCTCCACATAGCTGGGGAAGTAGTGGTTGACGCCGAGGAAATCGACGGGGCGGCTGATTTCCTCCAGGTCGCCGGGGGCGACGTGCTCGGCGAAGCGGTCGGCCAGCGAGGCGGGGTAGCGGCCGAAATAGACCGGGTCCAGGAACACGCCGTTCCACTTGTCCTCGAACAAATCGGCCAGATGGGCGTCGCGTTCGGCGAAGCGGGGCAGGGGGCGGGCCTTGTGGATCGGCAGGACGAAGCCGACGCCGGCCCGAGGCGTCAGGTCGCGCAGCGTCGCGACCGCCCGGCCGTGGGCCAGGTTGATGTGGTGCGCCGCCCGCACGGCGGCCCGCGGGTCGGTCAGGCCCGGCGCGTGCCGGCCCTCCTCGTGGCCGATCCAGGCGGAGACGCTGGGCTCGTTGAAGGTCACCCACTTCTCGACCCGGTCGCCCAGCCGCCGGGCCATGACGGCGGCATAGTCGGCGAACCAGGAGGCGCTGTCGCGGTTGGTCCAGCCGCCCCGGTCCTGGAGCGCCTGGGGCAGGTCCCAGTGGTACAGGCAGGGCCAGGCGCGCAGGCCGCGCTCCAGCAGGCCGTCGACCACGCGGTCGTAGAAGTCGAGGCCCTTTTCGTTCAGCCGGCCGGTGCCTTCGGGCATCACCCGGGGCCACATGATCGAGAAGCGGTAGACCGAAGCGCCCAGCGTCCGCAGAAGGTCCAGATCCTCGGGGTAGCGGTGATAATGGTCGCAGGCGACCGAGCCGTCGTCGCCGTTGGCCACCTTGCCGGGCGTGGCGCAGTAGGTGTCCCAGATGCTGCGACCGCGCCCGTCGTCCGGCGCTCCCCCCTCGATCTGGTAGCTGGACGTGGACACTCCCCACACGAACCCCTCGGGGAAACGAAGCATCGCGGAACCCTCCCGGTCTGGCGCGCCGCTGCGGCGCGTTCGAATTTCGTAACGTTACGATTTTGATCGTAGCGCCGGGGTGCCGGGACTGGCAAGGATCATTTCGGGATTGACATCCCTCGGCACAAGGTCATACTTACCGAAAATCGAAACGTTACGATCCATAACGCGGATCGAACCAGGGAGGGTCGGGATGCGTGTTTCCATGCTGATGACGGGATTCGGGGCGGGGCTGGCGGTCGCGGTGGCGGCCGGGCTCGCGGCGCCGGCGGCCACGGCCCAGACGGCCGAGGTGCTGCACTGGTGGACGTCGGGGGGCGAGTCCGCCGCCCTGGGCGAGGTCCGCTCCGCTTTCACGGCGCGCGGCGGGACCTGGAACGACACCCCGATCGCCGGCGGCGCCAATGCCCGGGCGGCCGCGGTCAACCGCATGATCGGCAACGACGCTCCCGCGATCTTCCAGTTCTCGGTCGGCGAACAGCTCAAGGAACTGGCGGCGCAGGGCTTCGTGGGCGACGTCCAGCAGGTCGCGGCGGCCGGCAACTGGGACGCGGTCCTGCCGCCCCTGATCGCCCGGATCGCCAAGGAAGACGGCAAGTATATCGCCGCCCCGCTGAACATCCACGGCGAGAACTGGATGTTCTACAACACCGCCGTGCTGGAGAAGGCCGGCGTCGCCGTGCCCAAGACCTGGCCGGAATTCCTGGAGGCCGCCGGGAGGCTGAAGGCGGCGGGCGTGACGCCGATCGCCCTGGGCGGCCAGCCCTGGCAGGAGCGGGTGCTGTTCAACACGGTGCTGCTCGGCGTCGGCGGGCGCGAGCATTACGCCAGGGTCTACGGCGACCTGGACAAGGCGGCGATGAATTCCGACGCGATGCTGGAGGCGTTCAGCACCTTCGCGGCGCTTCGCGGCTTCGTGGACGAGGGCAGCCCGGGCCGCCGCTGGAACGAGGCGACCGCGATGCTGATGCGCGGCGACGCGGCCTTCCAGTTCACCGGCGACTGGGCCAAGGGCGAGCTGGTGGCGGCCGGCATCGAGCCGGGAACCACCGTCGGCTGCATGCTGGCCCCGGCGAAGGACGCCGCCTACATCATGGCGGTGGACGCCTTCTCGTTCGGCGCCACGTCGGACCCGCAGGTCAAGGCGGCCCAGAAGCTGATGGCCGAGGTCATCATGGACCCGCAGGTCCAGATCGCCTTCAACCGGCGCAAGGGCTCGATCCCGGTGCGCACCGACGTGACCGATCCCGGCTTCGACAGCTGCGCCAAGCTGGCGATCGCCACCATCAAGGACCCTGCGACCCATCTGGTCAGCACCGGGCTGTTCGGCGTCTCCAGCGCCGTCTCCGGGGCGATCGACGACGCCATCTCGCAGTTCTGGAACAGTCCCTCCATGACGCCGGAACAGGGGCGCAGCCTGTTCGTGCAGACCGTCGAGGACGCCCGGTAGGGGCGCCCCGCCTTCCGATCGCTTGACCGGCCCGGGATCGTCCGGGCCGGCGATGGAGCATCCATGTCCCATGCAGAACAGAGCCGGCCGGCGATCCTGATGGCCGAGGGCGGCGCGCCGGCCGTCCGGCCCCGATGGCGGCTGGCGCCCATGACGGCGGCGCGGATCGCGCTGATCCCGGCGGCGGTCATCACGATCGTCTGCTTCTACGCCTTCATCGTCTGGACCTTCGTGATCTCGCTGACCCGGTCGCGCCTGCTGCCGGTCTATGATTTCGTCGGGTTCGACCAGTACCGCCGGCTGTTCGCCAGCGCCCGCTGGTGGACCGCCATGGAGAACCTGGCGATCCACGGCACGCTGTTCATCGCGGGCTGCACGGTCGCGGGCTATGCGCTGGCGATCATGATCGACCGGGGCGTCCGGGCCGAGGGGTTCTTCCGGACGGTGTTCATGCTGCCGCTGTCCATGTCGTTCATCGTGACCGGCCTGATCTGGCAATGGATGCTGAACCCGGTGTTCGGCATCCAGGACGCGGTGCGGGACCTGGGCTGGGAAGGGTTCGTCTTCAACTGGATCGTCCAGCCGGACCGGGCGATCTATACCCTGGCGATCGCCGGGATCTGGCAGCAGGTCGGGCTGTGCATGGCGCTGTTCCTGGCGGGGCTTCGGGGCGTCGATCCCAACGTCTGGAAGGCCGCCCGGATCGACGGCATACCGACCTGGCGGGTCTATACGGACATCGTCACCCCGATGCTGCGGCCCGTGTTCTTCACCGTCTTCGTTCTGCTGTCGGCGCTGGTGATGAAGTCGTTCGACCTGGTCGTGGCACTGACCGGCGGCGGGCCGGGCTTCGCGTCGGACCTGCCGGCGCGGTTCGTGGTCGACCATATCCTGAACCGGCAGGAGCTGGGCCTGGGCGCCGCCGGCGCCTTCATGATGCTGTGCACCGTGGTCGCGGTGATCGGCCCCTACCTGTACCGGGAAATCCACAAGAGCCGGGGGGCACGGTGATGCGCTACCAGCGGGTCGTCCTGTATCTGCTGCTCGGCACGGCGGCGCTCGCCATGATGGCGCCCCTGCTGATCATGTTCTCCACCTCGCTGAAGCCGATGGACGAGATCCGCGGCGGCAGCCTGTTCGCCCTGCCGCGGGCCCCGACGCTGGAGGCGTGGGGCAAGGCCTGGGGCGGGCGCGACGGGGGCAGCGGCGGGCTGTCGGGGCAGTTCGTCAATTCCTTCGTCATCGTGTTCCCGGCGCTGTTCCTGTCGGTCGGGCTGGGCTCGCTGACGGGCTACGCGCTCAGCCTGTGGAAGCTGCGCTTCGCCAACCTGCTGTTCGCGGCGGTGCTGATCGGGCTGTTCATCCCGCCGCAGGTGACGCTCTACCCGATGATCGTGCTGGTGCGGGAGCTGGGGCTGTTCGGCACCGTGCCGGGGCTGGTGCTGGTCCACGTGGTCTGGGGGCTGGCCTTCGTGACCCTGCTGTTCCGCAACTTCTTCCAGTCGGTGCCGGCGGACCTGATGAAGGCGGCGCGGATCGACGGGGCCGGGTTCCTGGCGATCTTCTGGCACATCATGCTGCCGCTCTCGCTGCCGGTGTTCGCGGTCGCGGTGATCCTCCAGTTCACCTATATCTGGAACGACTTCCTGCTGGGGCTGACCTTCAGCGGTCGCGGCAGCCAGCCGGTGACGGTGGCGCTCAACAACCTCGTCGGATCGCAGTTCGGCGAGCAGGAATACAACGTCAACATGGCGGCGACGATGCTCGCGGCCCTTCCGACCGTCCTGGTCTACCTGTTTTCCGGGCGCCTGTTCGTGCGCGGCATCGCCGCCGGCGCCGTCAAAGGATGAGGACCCAACCCATGAACGGCGTGACGCTCGAAGACGTTCGCAAGAGCTACGGCCACCTGACCATCATCGACGGCCTGAACCTGGAGGTGGAGCACGGCGAGTTCCTGGTATTGCTGGGGCCGTCGGGCTGCGGCAAGTCCACCCTGCTGAACATGATCGCGGGGCTGGAGCCGATCACCGGCGGGCGCATCCTGATCGGCGGCCGGGACGTGACGAAGCTGGAGCCGGACGAGCGGGACATCGCGATGGTGTTCCAGTCCTACGCGCTCTACCCGACCATGTCGGTGCGCCGGAACATCGGCTTCGGCCTGCGCATGCGGGGAACGCCGAAGGCCGAGGTGGAGCGCAAGGTGGCGGAGGTCGCCCAGCTCCTGCGGATCGGCCACCTGCTGGACCGGCGTCCGTCCGAGCTGTCCGGCGGCCAGCAGCAGCGTGTCGCGATCGGCCGCGCGCTGGTGCGGCAGCCCAAGGTCTTCCTGTTCGACGAGCCGCTCAGCAACCTGGACGCCAAGCTGCGCGCCGACATGCGGATCGAGCTGAAGCGGCTGCACGAGCGGGTGGGGCGGACCATGGTCTATGTCACCCACGACCAGATCGAGGCGATGACCATGGCGACCCGGATCGTCGTGATGGACCAGGGGCGGATCCAGCAGTGCGACAGCCCGGAGGAGGTCTACGACCGGCCGGCCAACCGGTTCGTCGCGTCCTTCGTGGGGGCGCCGACCATGAACTTCCTGGAGGGGCGGCTGGGGCCGGCGGGCGACCATGTCGGGCTGGTCTGCGGCGGGGCCACGATCCCGCTGCCGGGGCTGGCGCCGCCCTCGGGGTCGGGGGAGGGCAGGCCGATCACGCTCGGTTTCCGGCCGGAGCATATCCGCATCGCCGAGGGCGGCGGCGGGGGATCGTTCGAGGCGCGCCCGATCATGGCCGAGCCGACCGGCCCCGACATGTATGTTCTGCTTGCCACCGGGGCGGGGGAGGTCACCGCCCGCATGGCGCCGAACCAGCGGATCGAGCGCAACGCGCCGCTGCCGGTGATGCTGGACGGGGGACGGGTGTCGCTGTTCGATCCGGAGGACGGCCGGCGGCTGGGCTGAAGCTTCGGAGTGTTCGGCTTCTGTTTTTTGGCCACAGATGACGGCGATGGACGAAGATAAGCATTCATCTGAGCCCATCGCCGTCATCTGTGGCAAAGAAAGAACGAAAAACTCAGGGAGGGAAGGCCGTCATGGAACCCGTACGCTGGGGTATTCTGGGCACCGCGAAGATCGCCGTCGAGAAGGTGATACCCGGTTTCCGCCGCACCGATACCGCCGAGGTGGTCGCGATCGCGTCCCGCGATGCCGGCCGGGCGGAGGCCTGCGCCGCGCGGCTGGGCATTCCGAAGGCCCATGGCGGCTACGAGGCGCTGCTGGCCGACGATGCCGTGGAAGCGGTCTATATCCCGCTGCCCAACGACCAGCATGTGCCCTGGGCGATCCGGGCCGCCGAGGCCGGCAAGCACGTACTGTGCGAGAAGCCGCTGGCGCTGACCGCGGCGGAGGCCGAAACGCTGGTCGCCGCGCGCGACCGCACCGGCCGGCTGATCCAGGAAGCCTTCATGGTCCGGCACCATCCCCAGTGGCTACGGGTCCGCGAGCTGATCCGGGAGGGGCGGATCGGGGCGCTGCTGGCGATGACCTGCACCTTCAGCTACCACAATGCCGATCCGGCCAATATCCGCAACAGCGCGGAGCAGGGCGGCGGCGCGCTCTACGATATCGGCTGCTATCCCGTCATGCTGGCGCGCTGGCTGTTCGGCGCCGAGCCGGAGCGGGTCGCGGCCTTGGTCGAGCGCGATCCGGACATGGGGATCGACGTGCTGACCTCCGCCCTGATGGCGTTTCCCGGGGGAGGGCAGGCGAGCTTCACCGTCTCGACCCGGATGGTGCCCTACCAGCGGGTCCACTGCCTGGGAAGCCGGGGGCGGATCGAGGTGCTGATCCCGTTCAACGCGCCGCCGGACCGGCCCTGCCGGATAATGGTCGACGACGGAAGCCGGCACGCCGACGCCTCCGCGGTGGCGGAGGACATGGAGGTCGTTGACCAGTACGCCCTCCAGGCGGCCGATTTCGCCCGGCTGCTGAGGGGCGGGCTGGCGCCGGACTATCCGCTGGAGGATGCGGTGGCGAACCTCCGCGTCATCGAGGCGTTGTTCAAGGCAGGTTCCAAGTAGAAAAGAAAACGGGAGGAACGACCATGCAGATCGACCGCCGCCAGTTCATGGTGTCCGCAGCGGGTGCTTCGGCCATCTTGGCGTTTCCCGAACTCGCTTCAGGCAGGACCATGGCACGATACGCTTATGTCGGCTCCTACACCAAGGACCCGCCCGGCGGGGGCAGCGACAATCCCGTCGGGCTCTCGGTTTTCCGGGTCGATCCGGATACCGGCGCCTTCACGCTGATCCAGCAGGTGCCGAGCGCCAACCCGTCCTTCGTGGCGCTCCATCCGTCGGGGCGTTTCCTCTACGCCGTCAACGAGATCGACGATTACGGGGGGAGCAGGGCGGGCTCGGCGGAGGCCTACGCCATCAGCCCCGAGACCGGGACCATCTCCCTGCTGAACCGGCAGTCGGTGGTGGGCCACATCCCGGCGCACCTGGCGGTCGATCCTTCGGGACGGCACCTGGTGGTCGCCAACTACATGGGTGGCAACTTCGTCGCCCTGCCGATCGAGGCGGACGGCAGGCTCGGTCCCGCGAGCGGCGAGTTCATGAACAAGGGCAGCGGCCCCAACCCGGAGCGCCAGGAGGCGCCGCACCCGCATGCGGTCACCTTCGATCCGGCCGGCCGGTACATCGCCACGGCCGACCTGGGCATCGACAAGGTTCAGATCCTGCGGCTGGAGGGCGGCGGGCTGTCCCTGGTGAGCGAGGCGTCCATGGCGCCCGGGGCCGGCCCGAGGCACGTGGCTTTCCACCGGGACGGGCGCATCCTGTATGTCCTGAACGAGTTGGACGCGACCATCACCGCCCTGGAATACGACCCGGCCACCGGCGAGCTCGGCCGCGGGCTCCAGACCGTGCGGACCGAACCGGCCGGCTATTCCGGTCCCCAAAGCACCGCCGAGATCGCGGTGCATCCCGACGGCAGGTTCCTCTACGCCTCCAACCGGGGGCACGACAGCATCGCGTCCTTCGGGATCGACCCTTCCAGCGGGCTGCTGTCGCCGATCGGGCATACCACGGCCGGCATCGCCTTCCCGCGCAACTTCGCCATCGACCCGGGCGGAACCTGGCTCTATGTCGCCAACCAGAAGGGCGACGACATCGTGCAGTTCCGGATCGACCGGGAGACCGGACGGCTGACGCCCACCGGGAACGTAACCCGGTCGATCACGCCGGTGGCGATCGTGTTCCGGCCGGCGGGCTGAAGCGGCCGAAGCGAATTTCCGGGGCCGTCGAGGTCATCTGGAAACCTCACGGCCCTATGGAACCTCGTCCCCTCGACGGGAGTGGAACACTTCAGTCGTTTCTAATGTTTGTGGGAAAGTCAGCGCCGCCCGCGATCGGATACGGTCGCCCCGGCATCGCTCACCATAACCGGCAGAGGAGGGAGCCTTGCTGCCCGCCACCGCATCCCGCGTGGAGAACGCCACGTCCGAAGAATTCAACCGCCGCGTCGCCTCCGAAATCGAGGAGAGCGTGCGCTACCACGCCGAGCACCCGGGGCAGATCGGCCGCCGCCTCGAAGAGCTCGACCGCGAGTGGGACATCGAGCGCACGCTCGAGGCGAACGCGGCGACGCTCGCGCTGACGGGTACGTTGCTGGGGGCCTTCGTGGACCGCCGTTTCCTGGTCCTGCCCGCCGTCGTGACCGGCTTCCTGCTCCAGCACGCCCTCCAGGGCTGGTGCCCGCCGGTCCCGGTGTTTCGGCGCCTGGGCGTCCGCACCACGGCGGAGATCGACCGCGAGCGGTATGCCCTGAAGGCCCTGCGCGGCGACTTCGGACGGTACGATGCGATCTCCGCGAGCGCGGATCCGCGCCGACAAGCCGAGGCGGCGTTGAAGGCCGCCGCAACTTGAACCGGCCGCTCCAGCGCAAGACCGTAGCCTCCATGATCATCGGGATAGAAGGACTGAATCGTAGCAATGCAATTCCGACGAACCGTGCTGCCGCTCACGCTGATCGCAACGCTTGGCGCATGCACCGGGATGGGAACCGTAACGCCCTCCGTCGACCCCCTGGGCAGCGGCGAAAGCACGAAGACCAACGTGCTCGAGGCCGGCGCCGCAGCGCTGCAGAGCAGCGCGCCGCTCGGCGGGATGGACATTTACCTCGTCGGCTTCCATCCCATGAAGGACGACCCAAGCCACCAGATGGAGGCCCATCACTTCTGCCGACAGGTGAACGAGGACTTTGCGCAGTGCGCGCTCTTCGATGGCAATACCGCTGATGCCAACTTGAACGGAGTCGAGTACATCATCTCCGAGCGCCTGTTCGAGCAGTTGGAGCCTCGGGAGCGCCAGTATTGGCATCCTCACAACGGAGAGATCCTGTCCGGGCAGCTGGTCGCTCCAAACCTTCCCGGCTTGGCTGAGCACGAGTTGATGAAGGGCAAGATGAACAGCTACGGCAAGACATGGCACACATGGCAGTCCGAGAAGGGCACCCGGCCGGGGGACCGCATGCCCTATGGTCCTCCCATGCTGGCCTGGTCGTTCAACCGTGAGGGCGAGGCGCAGCCCGGGCTGGTCGAGAATCGGGACCGGGAGATGAACATCGCGACGGAAGAGATCCGGCGCAGCCGCCAGGACCTTGTCCCGGCGGCCCGCCCCCAGGAGGGGGTGGACGCCCTCAAGGGCAAGTTCCCCAGGCCGACACGGGAGATTCCCGGGGTCGTGGACAAGCGCTCGGCCCGGTAACGGCCCAGGAGACGTGGGCACCGCCGGAATGCGGGACCTGATCGGGCTTCATTCCAGCAGGCGGGCGATTTCGTCCTCCCCGATGTCGAGGCTTTCGGCGTTGATCTCGATCACGTTGCGGTCGGGATCGAGCAGGTAGATCTGGGGGAACCCGGCGGTCGCCGTGGGACTGACCTTGATGCCGTTCAGCGCGCCGGCGCCCGGGGTGCCCTCCTTCCGGTAGCCCCGGGCGATCAGGTGGAGCAGGGCGGCCCGGTAGCTCCGGACGCGGATGGCGAAATGGATGTCGCGCGCGTTGACCGGCTTGTCCTCCCGGAAGGTCGAGCCGGTGTCCTGGATCAGGTGGAGCTGGCCCGGGCCGAGGGAGAACCAGGCGCCCGGGAAATCGAAGTCCGGGCGGTCGATCCGCTCCAGGCCCAGGACATCCCGATAGAAGGCGGCGGAGCGCGCCGCGTCGCGGACGGGCAGGCTGACATGGTGAAGGGCTCCGGAAAGGGCGGGGGCGGTCGGTGCGTCTTCGTCCTGCGCCATTGCGGCGTCCTCCCTTGGCGGCATGCGTGACGGGGCTTCATTACCATGGTATTCGGCACCATGGTATTCGGCGCGGCCCGTCACCAGATGTCCTGAAGCGGCCGGTACACGGATGCGGGGCCGCGGGAGGTGAAATGATGCGCTCTCTGGTCGCCCTTTGTCTCGGTGCAATGCTGCTGGCCCCCCTGTCGGCCGAGGCGCGCGACAGGTCGCGGGCGGGTTCCGTCGTCGTGGCGCCGCCCGGATCGACGGTGATCATCATCCCTCCGGCGGGGCAGCGGCATTATCGGGGCCGGGTGGACCGCTTCGACCGGCAACGGCCCCTCTATGATCGGCGGCAATCCCAGTCCTTAGGCGCCCGGCGCTGGACGACGCCGGGCTTCAGCTCGGGATTCACCACGCCCGGTTTCGGATCAAGTTTCGGTTACCGGCACGGGAACAGGTAGCCTTCGGGCCGCAAGGTCGGTTTAAATTCCTCCCAAGGCACCAATGACATTTATGAAGGGTTGGTTGCTCGGCTGCGGCATGCCCGCCGGGGCCGTCCAGGACTCGGCAAATAAAAAACGACGGGGAGGATGTGCTATGGCGAAACAGATGACTCCCGGTTCTGCGGGCCATCCCCTTCTTGGCGGCGGGCCGTCGCCGTCGGGCGCGCCGATGGCTGCCCGGGGCAAGATCGTATCTGCGGAGGACGCCGTACGCCTGATCCGCGACGGCGCCACGGTGGCGACCGGCGGTTTCGTCGGAATCGGGTTCGCCGAGGCCATCGCGGTCGGGATCGAGCGCCATTTCCAGGCCCATGCCCGGCCGCGCGACCTGACGCTGGTCTATGCCGCCGGCCAGGGCGACGGCAAGGAGCGCGGGCTGAACCATCTGGGGCACGAGGGGCTGGTGCGAAGGGTGGTCGGCGGGCACTGGGGCCTGTGCCCGCGGCTCCAGAAGCTGGCGATCGACGGCAGCATCGAGGCCTACAACCTGCCGCAAGGCGTCATCTCCCACCTGTTCCGGGACATCGCGGCGGGCAAGCCCGGCTGCATCACGCGGGTCGGCCTGGACACCTTCGTCGATCCGCGCCACGGCGGCGGCAAGATCAACGACCGCACGACTGAGGATCTGGTCGAGCCGATCACTCTGCTGGGCCAGGATTACCTGTTCTACAAGGCCTTTCCGATCGATGTCGCCATCCTGCGCGGCACCACCGCCGATCCCGACGGCAACGTCACCATGGAGAAGGAGGCGCTGGTCCTGGAGGCGCTGGCCATCGCCACGGCGGCGCGCAACTCCGGCGGCGTGGTGATCGTTCAGGTCGAGCGCATCGCCGACCGCGGCAGCCTGGATGCGCGCAAAGTGCGCATCCCCGGCGTGATGGTGGACTGCATCGTGGTGGCGCCGCCCGATGAGCACTGGCAGACCTTCGCGACCCGCTACGATCCCGCTTTCGCCGGGGAGATCCGGGTGCCGATCGGCGACGTTCCGGTGATGGAGATGGGGCCGCGCAAGGTGATCGCCCGGCGGGCGGCGTTCGAGCTGCCGGCCAACGGCGTGGTCAACCTGGGCATCGGCATGCCGGAGGGTGTCGCCAGCGTCGCCAACGAGGAGCGGATGATCGAGTTCATCACGCTGACCACGGAGCCCGGGACGATCGGCGGCCTGCCGGCTGGCGGGCTGAATTTCGGCGCCGCCCGCAACATCCAGGCGCTGGTCGACCAGCCGGCCCAGTTCGACTTCTACGACGGGGGCGGGCTGGACGTGGCGTTTCTCGGCATGGCTCAGGTGGACCGGGCGGGAAACGTCAATGTCAGCAAGTTCGGCAGCCGGCTGGCCGGGGCGGGCGGCTTCATCAACATCAGCCAGAACGCCAAGAAGGTCGTCTTCCTCGGCACCTTCGCGGCCGGGGACGTGCCCAAGTTCGTCGAGGAGGTCGAGCACCGCACCTTCAGCGGCCGGCTGGCGGGCGAGCGCGGGCAGCCCGTGCTCTATGTCACGGAGCGCTGCGTCTTCCGCCTCTGCCCCGAGGGGCTGGTGCTGACCGAGATCGCCCCGGGCCTGGACCTGGAGCGGGACATCCTGGACCGGATGGCGTTCCGCCCGATCATCCGGGAGGAGCCGAAGCCGATGGATGGCCGCCTGTTCCGCACCCAGCCCATGCGCTACCGGGAGGAATGGCTGAGCCTGCCGCTGGAGTCCCGCTTCGTGCTGGACCCCAAGGCCGACCTGTTCTTCATCAACCTGGAGGGCTACGTGGTCCGCAGCCCGGACGAGGTGGCGAAGATCCGCCGCGCGGTCGAGAACCACCTGGCCCCGCTCGGCCGCAAGGTCCGCGCCATCGTCAACTACGACAACTTCGTGATCCTGCCGGAAGTGCTGGACGACTACACCGACATGGTCAAGGGGCTGATGGACCGCTTCTACAGCGACGTCAGCCGCTACACCACGAGCGCCTTCCTGCACATGAAGCTGGGCGACGCCCTGAGCCGCCGCGACGTCGCCCCACATATATACGAGAGCCGCGAGGAGGCGGAGAGCTTCCTGCAGGCGGCGGGCGGGAGCTGATCAGGATCATACGCCATTGACGCATATACGCCGTTGGCGCATGATGTATCATGTTCGAATGGGACGAAGCGAAGAGCGACAGATGTCTGCGTGAGCGGGGGTACAACTTCGCCTTCGCGTCCGGCATCTTCGACGGGCCGATCCTGGAATGGGACGATGACCGAAGGAATTATGGCGAGCGCCGGGTCGTCGCCGTCGGTCGGACTCAGGGATTTGTCCTCGTCGTCGTTTACACGCTGCGGGGTGACGTCCGGCGCATCATTTCATCATGGCCCGCGAAGAAGGAGATCCGCGATGTCTATCAGGCGCTTCACGGCTGAAGAGGCCCGGCGGCAGGCCCGTGCCGACCTGGACCGGCTCAAGGAAGCGTACGACGCGGACACGGGCGCCGCCGAGGAGGAAGCGGAGATCGAGCCTCTATCCGGGCCGGAGCTGATGGCCAAGATCGAGAGGGGAGAGGCGCGCACGAGCGTATCGATGGACGTGGCCGCGATCCGGGCGAAGACCGGCCTGTCCCAGGGACGGTTCGCGCGGACGTTCGATATCAGCGTAGCCACGCTGCGGAACTGGGAGCAATCGCGCCGCGTTCCTGAAGGTCCGGCGAGAACATTGCTCCGCATCATCGACCGGGAACCTGACGCAGCCATGCGCGCGCTCAAGGAGTAGGCGTCGAAGCACTTCCGTGTACCGACGCCATGCACCCGTCGAGACGGCGACAGGCCTCCTTCGCCAGCGTTACGATCCCTGGAAAACGGGTCGGATCGCGACTGCCGGAGGGAGAAGGCCATGGACCGCCTGGAATCCGTCACGACCGACGGTATCCCGCGGCGCGGGTTCCTGAAGGGGGCGGGGGGTGCCGCCGCGCTCGCCGGCCCGGCGTCAAGACCGTCGAGGACAGGATGAACGCGATCGACTACCGGGCCGAGGGACAGCTGTTCGATTGACGGGGGCGCGGACAGCTCAGAGCAGGAAGGCACCCCGGTCGACCGGAGCGCTGCCCGAGATCTGGATCTCGAAGTCAGGCTCGCCGTCGCCGGTCATGTCGGCCTGGACGAGCTGGAAACCGCCGAACTTGGACGACCTGAGCTGGCCGGCATCCCCGTCGAAGGATGCGCCGCCGATATAGGCGAAGGGCTGGTTGCCGCCCGACGTCGTGTCGGCGTCGATCCTCGTCAGGTCGATCCTGTCCAGGCCGCGGTTGAAATCCTGGATGCCGTCCCGCTCGCCCCAGCCGGGCTCGCTGTCGTCCGCCGACCGATAGATGAAGCGGTCGGCCCCGGCACCGCCGTAGAGTCGGTCCATGCCGGCCCCGCCGGTCAGGTCGTCGTCGCCGGCGCCGCCCTTCAGGATGTCCGTGCCGGCCCCGCCGTCGAGACCATCGTCGCCGTTGCCGCCGTACAGGTGGTCGTTGCCGGTGCCGCCGGAGAGTTCGTCGTTGCCGCCCATTCCGTGCAGCTTGTCCGGCCCGGCGCCGCCGCGCATCACGTTGGCAGCCCCGTTGCCCCAGCCCGTCGCCCCCGCGGTGGCGGTGATCGTGAGGTTCTCGACGAACGGCTTGAGGGTCCAGGTGATGGAGGACAGGACGGTGTCGGTGCCGTCCCCGTCGCGTTCCTCGACACGGTCGCCAGCATTGTCCACGGTGAAAGTATCGTCGCCGCTGCCGCCGAGCATCCTGTCGGCTCCGGTGCCGCCGTCGAGGGTGTCGTCGCCCGCGCCTCCGCTCAGGTAGTCCGCGCCGGCCGCGCCGGCCAGGATGTCGTCGCCGCCGTTGCCCACGAGCGTGTTGGCGGACCCGTTGCCGGTCAGGCGGTCGGAATAGGTCGACCCGATCACGTCGTCGATGCCGTTGAGACGGTCGTTGCCGCTTCCGCCGCTCGCCTCGCCCGCGGCGAGGTCGACGGTGACGGCCGACTTGACCCAGCCGTAGTTGACGAGGTTGCCGTCGGTGCCGCCGTCGAATTCGTCATCCGAATCGTTTCCGCTGAACCCGCCCGAGGCTGCGAGTTCTCCGTTTCCGTAGATCGAGCGGTCATAGTTCAGCCCGACTTCGCCGGCCGAGATGAAGTTGCCGGCGCCGATCTCGATCGATCCCTCGTAGGGAAGGTTGGGGAAGGTGATGCTGTCGCCGTCCCGGACCGCGCCGTCCAGCCACGCCGACGGATAGACGGAGTCGTACTCGGCCTGCTGGCCCGGCTGCTCGGTGACGAAGACGTTCTCCAGGGAGATCGGATACTTCCGGTCGTCGGGCTGGGCGAAGAAGTACAGCCAGGTCTCGTCGTCGCCGCCGGGCAGCTTCTTCATCTCGACGTTTTCGAGCGTGACGGACTTTATCGGGTTCTTGGGCTGGAGGAACAGGCCCTGGTAGGTGGTGGTGCCCGTGACGTTGTAGAACTTGAGATCGCCGGTGGGACCCTGGGGCTGGAAAATGTCGGCGTGGACCCCGGACCAGGTCCCCTGCACGTTCTCGATCAGGGAGTTCTGCAGGATGAAGTCGGCGTTCTTGCCTGCCGCGCTGTAGAAATTGATCGCGTCCTTGCCGTCGGCGTGCCGGTGGTCGATGTGGACGCCCTCGACGAAGACGGACCCGTTGACCTGGGTGAAGTTCAGGGTGCCGGCGGCGGAACTGTGGGATGTCGGCTCGAACTTGCCGCCGATCACGACGATGTTGTTCCCGCCGGTCGTCTGGAGCCGATCCAGTTCCCTCACCTCGTCCGAAGCGATGAAGAGCACGTCCTCGTCGCTGTCGAACGTCCACAGGGTCCTGGATCCCGTCTTGTCCAGGTCGATGACCGTGTGGTTCGGCTTGAGGACCGGGGCGTCCCAGAGTTTCGCGGGATTTGAAGGCATGAACGCACCTTTATGACGTCAGGGCATGGAGAAGGCGCCGGGAACCGGCAAGAAGGGACGACAGTCCAGCAGGGAATAAGGAGAAGTGACCGGCCCCGCCTTCAGCGGCAGTAAAGACGGGGCTCTCCGGACACCGGGAACATCGCTTCTTCTACGTTATTTTTTTCCGCTGATGCCCAGAACGTGTGCAGTTTCAATATTCTCAATACATCCCTGTTTTCAGTCTCCCCTTAGATAACTCCATTGCATAAATCCGGCTGAGTCATATTTCAGGCGGTAATGCGGCATTCAGGAGGCGGCGCTGTCACGAAAAGGTGACTCGGTAGCTCAGTTCCCGCTGACCGCCCGGCGGGATGCGCATGAGGCCGGGCTTGGCGGAGAAGGGACCGTCGAAGCCGGCCGGCGAGGCGAAGCCGTGCCAGGGCTCGATGCAGAGGAAATCGCCGCCCGGCTTCGACCACAGGCCGAGCTGCTCGAATCCGGACCATGAAACCTCGATCGCCGGCGCTCCCGGGGCGGAGTAGCGCACCGAGCGGCTCGCCGGATGGTCCAGGATCAGCGCGTCCTCGGCGAACAGGGAGGCGTCCAGGGGCAGCCGCCGGTTCCGGATCGGGGTGGGGAATGCCTCCGGCTTCAGCAGGCCGCCGTCGATCCGGCGCACCGGCGCGGGTTCGTCCGCGTCGAACTCGATCTCGTGGGCATCCTTGGGAATGCCGTCGGCGAGCGGCCAGCGGAACGCCGGGTGGGCGCCGAGCGAGGCCGGAAGCTCCTCCGGTCCCGGATTCGACACCAGGTGGCTGACCAGCAGGGAATCGCCGTCCAGCGCGTAGGTGACGTCGAGCCGGAAGGCGAAGGGATAGCGCCTGCGCGTCTCCGCATCGTCCGCCAGGGACAGCCGGCAGGAGTGCGGGCCATGATCGACCCAGGCGAAGCGGCGATCGCGGGCGAAGCCGTGCTGCGTCATCGGATAGTCCGTGCCGCAATGGGTCAGGCGGTCGCCCTTGAGCCGGCCGACGATGGGAAACAGCACCGGCGCGTGGCGCGGCCAGACCGGACCGGCCTGCCAGAGCAGCTCGCAGCCGTCAGCGGTCCCATCCGCGATGCGCAGCGAGCAGAGTTCGGCCCCGTCGGCCTTGATGACGGCGCTGACGCGCCCGTTGTCGATTTGGTGCCGATCCATGGTGGCGATCCCCCGCTTTGATGAACCCGATCAGGAAACTGGTCCATACGTATCGCCGAACGCGGGGCGTTGCGCCAGAGTGCGGCCCGAAGTTGTTCAGGTCCTGACGGGTGACCACGAAGCCTCTGAAAGGATCGATCATGGAGTATGTCAATCTCGGCCGGACCGGATTGAAAGTGTCGCGCCTGTGCCTGGGCTGCATGACCTATGGCGAGCCCGACAGGGGAACGCACCCGTGGACGCTGGGCGAGGAGCAGAGCCGGCCCTTCCTCCAGCGCGCGGTGGAACTGGGCATCAACTTCTTCGATACCGCCAACGTCTATTCGGCCGGATCGAGCGAGGAGATCGTCGGCCGGGCGCTGCGCGACTTCGCCAAGCGCGACGAGGTGGTGATCGCCACCAAGGTGCACGGCCCCATGCGCAAGGAGCCGAACGGCCGCGGCCTGTCGCGCAAGGCGATCATGACGGAGATCGACGCCAGCCTCCGCCGGCTGGGGACCGACTATGTCGACCTGTACCAGATCCACCGCTGGGACTATTCGACGCCGATCGAGGAGACGCTGGAGGCGCTCCACGACGTCGTGAAGGCCGGCAAGGCGCGCTATATCGGCGCATCCTCCATGTTCGCCTGGCAGTTCTGCAAGTCGCTCCACCTGGCCGACCGGCACCGCTTGACGCGCTTCGTCACGATGCAGGACCACTACAACCTGCTCTACCGGGAGGAGGAGCGCGAGATGCTGCCCCTGTGCCGGGAGGAGGGCATCGGCGTGATCCCGTGGAGCCCGCTGGCGCGCGGCCGGCTGACGCGGGAGTGGGAGGCCGAACCCACCCGGCGCACGGAGACGGACGAATTCGGCAAGACGCTCTACCGGGCGGCCGAGGACGCCGACCGGAAGGTGGTCGAGAGCGTGGGCCGGATCGCCAAGGCGCGCGGCATCCCGATGGCGCAGATCGCGCTGGCGTGGCTTCTGCACAAGCCCGCGGTCACGGCGCCGATCATCGGCGCCTCCAAGCCGCACCACCTGGAGGACGCCGTCGCGGCGCTCTCCGTCAAGCTGTCGCCGGAGGAGATCGCGGCGCTGGAGGAGCACTATGTGCCCCATCCGGTCGCCGGATTCTCCTGACGGTTTCCTGCGGCGATGCGAGCTGATCGGACGCGGCCTCAGACGAAAAGGAAGCCGGTATCGTCCAGCCTCAGGCTCGTCGGCACGTCCCGGAGGATCGCGACCAGTTCCCCGCGTGCCTCGTCGGTGTCGTGGATCAGGGCGGCGCTGAAGATGCCGCCCGACGGCGCGAAGAAATCCAGCCGGTAGAGATCAGCCGTGCCGGTCAGCTCGATCCTGTCGGCGGCGCTCCGGAAGTCGGTCAGGAGCGCGTAGTCGTTCTCGCCCGGCGTGGTCGCGTCCAGATCGTCGTAGAAGACGCGCTCGCCGTCGCCGAGCACGAACACGTCGCCGTCCGGCCCGCCGGTCATCACGTCCGTCTCCCCGGTGCCGAAGGTGCCGGCGACCGCGGCGGTCCCGACGAGCCTGTCGCCGCCGTCGCCGCCTTCGAGGGTGTCGTCGCCGGCGGCGCCCTGGAGGCGATCGTCGCCGCCGTCGCCCCGGATCGTGTCGTCGCCGGTACCGCCGTTCGCCACGTCCGTTCCGGCACCGCCCTCCAGGAGGTCGTCGCCATCGCCGCCCAGCATGCGGTCATCGCCCGAAGCGCCGCGCAGCGTGTCGTCGCCGGCTCCCCCGGCCAGGTCGTCCGATCCCTCGTCCCCGTCCAGGGTGTCGTCGCCTTCGTCGCCGCCGAGGGCGTCGTCCCCGCTGCCGCCGTCGAGCTGATCGTTTCCGGTCCCCCCGGCGAGCACGTCGTCGCCGGACCCGCCCGACAGCCGGTCGTTCCCGCCCAGGCCCTGGATCAGGTCGTCGCCCCCGCGGCCGTCGATGACGTCGCGCCGGTCCGTCCCGGACAGCAGGTCGTTCCCGTCCGTGCCGACCACCGGCTCGGGCATGAAGGCGTCGAAATTGACGATCCGGGATATCTCCTCGTCGCTCAGTCCGGCCAGCGCCCCCATGTCCGCGGAAGCGAGCACCGGCCCCTGCGCGAGCGCGGCGGCCTGGTCGGGGTTCTGCGACGCGAAATGCATGACGATCCTGGATTCGCCCGGGGCCAGGGTCAGGTCGTAGGTGAAATCGAGGAAGTCCTCGCTGATGGACGCCGATGACGGAGCCGGCGCGTCCGCGCTCCGGATCACGTGCAGGAGGGTGGGGTCCCCGGTGCCGTCCTGGTCGTCGCTCACGACCCACTGGTCCGCGGGGTCGAAAACCGCGTCGCCGCTCGACGTGCCGACGATGCCGGTTTCGAAGTCGGATCCGAAGTTGGTCACGATGTTGACCGCATGGGTCGCCGTGACGGCGCCGGTGTTCGTGACGACCTCCAGGAACCGCGCCCAGGACTGGTCGCCGGGAACGAAGATCTTCCGGGTGACGGAGATACCCTCCGATCCTTCCGGCGATCCCGGCCCGATGACGATCTCGCGTCCGTCCTCTTCCGTTTCGGCGGTCTCCTGGAACGGAAAGCCGCTCAGGGCCATGCCTCCGTCATAGGCGTCGGACGAGCCGTCGAGGATCGATCCGTCCTGCCAGATGTCCCACAGGAATCCGCCCCCGTCGAACAGCTCGACCGGGAGGGGGACCGCCGCGGGCTGGACGGGATCGTCCGCGCCATCTCCGCCCTGTTCCGCAGCGGCCATGACGGCTGCCATGACGGCGACGGCCGAAGCCGGCGTGGCGGCCGCGGCGGTTCCCAGGAAGGAAAAGGCCGGGTCGTCGAGCGTCAGGCCGCGATCGACCCTCTGGACCTGGCCGACCTTGTCGCCCCGCGCGGTGTCGCCCGGGTCGTGGATCAGGTCGGCCTTCAGAGTGCCGTCGGCCGCGCGGTAGAGATCGAGCACATGGTCGTCGCGCGTGCCGGTCAGTTCGATCCGGTCCTCGCCGTCGTCGAAATCCTCGATCCTGGCGTAGTCGTCCTCGCCCGTGGTCAGGGGATCGCCGTCCTCGTAGAAGGTGCCCTCCCCGGTCCCCAGCACGAACGTGTCGCTGCCGGAGCCGCCCGTCAGCCCGTCGATCTCGCCCCTGCCCGCCGAACCCGCCGAGGCGGGATCGGCGCCCACCAGCCTGTCGGCCCCGTCGCCGCCGTCGAGCGTGTCGTTCCCGACGCCGCCCGCGAGGAGGTCGGCCCCGGCGTCCCCCGACAGGGAATCGGCGTCGCCGCCGCCGTTCATCGCGTCGCTCCCGTCGCCCCCGGCGATCCGGTCGTCGCCGCCGCCGCCATCGATCAGGTCGTTTCCGCCGCCGCCGTCGACGGTGTCGCTGCCGGCCTCGCCGAGCACGCGGTCCGCGCCGTCGCCGCCGTCCAGCGTATCGTCGCCGGACCCGCCGAAGAGGGCGTCGGCTCCGTCATCGCCGAACGTCGTGTCGTCGCCTTCCTCGCCCAGGAGGTTGTCGTTCCCCGAGCCGCCGTGGATCGTGTCGTTGCCGGCGCCGGCGGCCGCGAGGTCCCTTCCGCCGCCCCCGAAGATCCGGTCCGATCCCCCGAGGCCCTGGATCGTGTCGTCGCCGTCCAATACCCGGATGATGTCGCGGCCCGCCGTCCCGGTCAGATCGTCGTCCTCGTCGGTGCCGGTGATCTCGACCGGGGGGCCGCTCGCGGCGAGCGCCGCGGCGGCGTTCAGGCGGCCGCCCGTGACGGTACGGCCCGCCAGGTCCGCCACCGGGTCGACGGTGTCCAGCAGGAGAGCCTTCAGCTCCCCGGTCGAGAGGTCGGGATTCCGGGACAGCAGGAGCGCCGCGGTTCCGCTGACATGGGGCGTGGCCATCGACGTGCCGCTCAGGTAGCCGTAGCCGCCCCCGGTGAAGGTGCTGTAGATGTTCTCGCCCGGGGCGCCCAGATCGACCGTCGTCGCCCCGTAGTTCGAGAACGAGGCCAGGGTGTCGGACGCGGTCGTCGCCGCGACGGAGACGATGTTGTCGAGGTCGAAGCTTGCCGGATAGGCCGGGAAGGAATCGTTGTCGCTGGTTTCGTTGCTGGCCGCCGCCACGAAAAGCTGGCCCTGTTCGCCCGCCAGCCTGACCGCGTCATGGACGCCCTGGGAAAAGTCGTAGCCGCTCCAGCTGTTGTTCGAGATGTCCGCCCCTTCCAGCGCCGCGTATTCGATCGCCTGGATGATGTCGAACTCGTTGCCGAAGCCCGCGGAGTCGAAGGCCTTGACCACCATGAGCCGGGCGTCCCAGGCGACGCCGGTCACGCCGACACCGTTGTCGCCTTCCGCCGCGATCGTGCCGGCGACATGGGTGCCGTGGAAATAGTCGTCGGTCGGGTCGGCGTCCTCGTTCACGAAGTCGTAGCCGCTGATGTCATCGACATAGCCGTTGCCGTCGTCGTCCACGCCGTTCCCGGCGATTTCGCCGGGATTGGACCAGATGTTGTCATCCAGGTCGGGATGCGGCAGCTCGATGCCGGTGTCTATCACCGCGACGACGGTGCCGGACCCGGTCTCCTGGTCCCACGCCTCCGGGGCGTCGATGTCGGCGTCGGCCACGCCGCCGTCCTGGCCCTGGTTGTCGAGGCCCCACAGCAGGCCGAAGTCCGGATCGTTCGGCACGGTCTGGGAAACGGAGTAGATGCGGTTCGCCTGCATGTACTCTATGGCGCCGCCGGGCGCCTGCCTGTCCAGCGCCTTGCCCAGGTCGAAACCGCTTCCGAGATCGAAGCCCTTGTCGGACGGGTCCTCCGGGAGCGACCAGCGTTCCAGCCCCAGGGTCGCCGTCGCCTCGACAAGCGTGGCGCCGAGGCTGTCCCTTGCCTGCTCGATTTCCTCCTGCGTGGCGTCGGGCGAGATTTTGACGATGATCTCGTCGGGAACGATATCGACCTGTCCGGCTTGTTCGCGGTCGTCGCGAATGATCATGAAGTGGTTCCCCCGAGGCGCCGCCCTTGAACGGCATTTCCTGACGATGCGAGTGGAGGGAGATGCGCCGTGGGATGAAAACGGATGCCGTTGGCGGCACAACTCCACATTGTGACAGTGCTTGCGGGCCGGCTGGGGGGTCAAGCAACCGGGGGTTATAGTCCAGATGGTCGCGCGGGGTGTCGCAAGACGGCACCGGGACCCGCCTGCCGGGGCGTTTCCCTGCGACAAGTGACGCTTCGGAATGCGCCACCTGTTCCAGATTACTTGCCGATATATTGGGGCGAAATATTATCAGCGCCCAAGATATGGTGCGGCTCCTCCTCCGTCCGCTGGCATCTCGGTTGCATTGTACCCAATCCGACCGGGGGCGGTGCCCAGCGCCGCCGGCCAGCGAAAAAATGACGATCCTTTCGGGAGGAAACCATGAAGCTGCACGGAGAACTGCGCAGGCGGACGGGCGTGGGGTTGTGGCTGCTCACCCTCGGCCTTGCCGTGATCGGCGGCGGCCCCGCGGCGCTGGCCCAGGCGCCGGCCCCGGGAACCGAGAACCCCGAGGACTGGCCGCAATACCACCGCACTTCCAACGCCTGGCGGTACAGCCCGCTGGACCAGATAGACAAGAGGACGGTCAAGGACCTGAAGGTCGCCTGGATCCACCAGCCCGGCGACATCACCATGGGGCTCCAGGCGACGCCGATCGTGGTCGACGGCGTGATGTACTATATCGGGCCGAACAACAACGTCTTCGCCCTGAACGCCGCGACCGGCGAGCAGATCTGGCACTACCAGCCCCAGATCGACCCGCTCGCCTACGAGAGCTTCTACGCCTCGGCCAGCCGCGGCGTCACCGTCGGCAACGGCAGGGTCTATATCGGGACCATGGACGGGCGCTTCGTCGCCGTGGACAGTCTGTCCGGAAAGGAGGTCTGGTCCACCCGGCTGGTCGACCAGGCCAAGTGTTCCGGCTGCCTGTTCTCCTCGCCCCCGGTGCTGGCCGGCGACGTGCTGGTCGGCGGCACGACCGGCGGCGACCAGCCACAGCGGGGCAAGATCTTCGCGGTCAACGCCGCGACCGGCGAGAAGGCCTGGACCTTCGACACGATCAAGCAGGGCGAGGAGAGCTGGCCGGGCGATACCGGCGACGTCGGCGGCGGCGGGGCCTGGATGCCCGGGACCTACGATCCCGTGTCCGACACGATCTTCATCGGCACCAGCAACGCGGCACCCGACTTCTACGGGGACGGGCGCAAGGGCGACAACCTGTACACCGCAAGCCTGCTGGCGCTCGATCCCAAGACCGGCAAGCTGAAATGGCACCGGCAGGAGATCCCGCACGACACCTGGGACTATGACAGCGCCTACGAGGCGCTGGTGGTGGAGGACGGCGGCCGGGAGCTGATCGTCCATCTCAACAAGAGCGGCTTCGTCTTCGTGATGGAGAAGGCGACCGGCGCCCTGGCCAATGTCTGGCCGCTCAGCGAGACCTACAATTTCGTCAAGACCATCGATCCCAGGACCGGCGAGCTGATCGACCGCCGCCCCCTGGAGTTCGGCAAGGAGAACCTGGTGTGCCCCTACCTGCTGGGCACGCGGAGCTGGAATCACGGCGCCTACAATCCCAAGACCGGACTCTGGTACACCAACGCCATGGAGGTCTGCCAGATCGCCGTCCCCGGCAAGCAGGACCCGTCCAAGCTGGGCATCGCCGGACTTTACCTGGGCGTCGACAAGCTGGAGGCGGTGCCGCCGCCGGGCCGCAAGGCCAGCGCCCGCCTGGATGCCCGCGACCCGATCACCGGCGAGCGGAAATGGACCGTGGACTATCCGATCCCCGGCCTGGGCAGCGTGCTGACCACCGGCGGCGGGCTGGTGTTCAACGGCGATCCGGAAGGAGTCGTCCGGGCCTATGACGCCGACGACGGTTCCGTGCTGTGGCAGTTCCGGACCGGGTCGGGCATCCGCAGCGGCCTGATCAGCTATGCCGTGAACGGCAAGCAGTACATCGCGGTCCCGAGCGGCTGGGGGTCGCTGGCCCCGGGCTTCATGGCCAGCGTGTTCCCGCGCGTGAAGGAGCTGCAGGGCGGGGCGGCGATGGTCGTCTTCGCGCTGGACTGAGAGCGGCAAGACCTTCCGCAGGACGGGCCGGCGCGTGGATCAGGGCGCCGGCCCGGATCGTCGCATCCCACTACGTCGGACACGATCATCATGCCC
Organism: Skermanella mucosa; assembly: GCF_016765655.2. Lineage (NCBI taxonomy): Bacteria > Pseudomonadati > Pseudomonadota > Alphaproteobacteria > Rhodospirillales > Azospirillaceae > Skermanella > Skermanella mucosa. The sequence continues at coordinate 63,938 of NZ_CP086109.1, read as the reverse complement.
ATGACACGAAACTCCCTCCGGCCCGAACTGCGCGGGCTCGCCCTGGCCGGGCTGCTGGCCGCGTTCCCCGGGGCGCCGGCAGCGGCCGAGCCGGTTCCGAGCATCGACCTGGAGGCGCCCGAGTCCATCGAGAAGGGCTCGACGCGGTTCAACCAGAGCTGCGTCTATTGCCACGGCTACGCCGGTTCGGGCGGCAAGGGCGCCACCTTGCAGCGGCGCGCCGACCTGACGCCGGCGGCCCTTTTCACCGTCATCGCCAACGGCAGGAAGCGCGGCGCGCTGGTCATGCCGCCCTGGAAGAACACGCTGAGCGAGGAGGAGATCTGGGAGCTGGCGGCCTATATCCTGTCGCTGCGCGCCGGGCCGGAGCAGAAGTCATGAGAGCCCGGCCAGACTGGATGACGGCGGGCTGCGTCGCGCTGGCCGTCTCCGGCACGGCGTCCGCCGGAACGCTGGAAGACATGCGCCGCGCCGGCCGCTTCGAGATCTGCGCGGCGCCCGACGCCCTGCCGTTCTCCAGCCGCGAGCCGGGACCGCCGGGATTCCAGCTCGAACTGGGCGAGGAGATCGCGCGCGGGCTGGGTCTGGACTTCAAGGTCACCTGGATCAAGAGCAAGGAATATGCGGGCCGGACCGGCTGCGACGCCTTCATGTCGGCCGCCAGCCTTCCCGAGGACGCGGCGGAGCGCGCCGAGGCCGGGACCGCGCCCGCGGCGCGGCGTTTCCCGCGGCTGCTGACGCGCCCCTACCTGCCGGTGCGTTTCGTCCTGGTGGCCCCCGTCTCCCGGGACGATATCCGGGGCCTGGACGATCTCCGCGCCGGCCGCGTGGCGGTGCCGAGCGGATCCTGGGCCCATTACGTGCTCAACGAGCGGGGAATTCCGGTCCGGGTCCGCTTCACGACCGATGCCGAGATCCTGGCGGCGGTGGCGGGGGGAGAGGCCGACGCCGGGGTGGTCTCGCTGCCCGGCCTCGGCTGGTACCGGAAACACACCGGTGACGGGACGATCGACGCCGTGAAGGGCGTCGGCATCGATCCGTCGCTGGACTACGACGCGGCCATAGCGCTGCGCAGGTCCGACCTGGCGACGGTCGAGGCGGTCGAGGCGGTCCTGGACCGGCTGGAGGCGGACGGGTCGCTGGCCCGGATACTGGGAAAGTACGGGTTGGAAATCGCCGCCACCGGCCCGGTAAAGGGGCCTTGAGGGAAGGACTTGGGGGGAATCCTTGAGGGAAGGACTTGGGGGGGCGGGCCTCGTCCCGAAGTCGTGCTTGCCTTCCGGCAGGATGGCGCCTCATCATCGCGCCGCCCCTGTCCGGAGAGGATCTTGGAAGAACTCCATCCGTTTATCGCCGGCCTGCTCCAGTTCTGGTACTCCAAGTGCCCTTCCGGGGAAGTTCCGCGGCGCGCCGGGTTCGACGCCTTCGCGCTCCGGCCCTGGCTCGGCTGGCTGGCGATCTACGAGGAACTGGACGGCGGGGCCGACTTCATGGTCCGGCTGGACGGCACCAACATCGTCGCGCTGACCGGGCACGAATGGACAGGGCGCCGCATGTCCGACCTGGACCCGCGGGTCGCGGCGCCCGTGCTGGAGGTGCTCCGCCGGGCGGTGAGCGAGCGCCGGCCGGTGGTTGACCGGCTCTATTCCCCGGCGGCGAAGGACTTCCTGGCCTTCCACCGGATCACGCTCCCGGTGCGGGAGGACCGGCGGGAGGACGGCCGGGTGGTATGGCAGGTCGTCCAGGGATTGCACCCCGCTCCCAGGCCCCCTTGGCCGGACGATGGAAGGAAGAACCCGTGACCGTCATTCGCCAGGACGACTTCATCGACAGCATCGCCGATGCGCTGCAATACATTTCCTATTTCCATCCCCCCGATTTCATCCGGGCGCTGGGCGAGGCCTACCGGCGCGAACGATCGCCCGCGGCCCGCGACGCCATGGCCCAGATCCTGGTCAATTCGCGGATGTGCGCGGAGGGAAGGCGGCCGATCTGCCAGGATACCGGCCTCGTGGTCGTGTTCCTGAAGGTCGGCATGGACGTGCGCTGGGACGCCCGCATGGGCGTCGCCGCCATGGTCGACGAGGGCGTGCGCCGGGCCTACCGCGACATGGACAATCCGCTGCGCGCCTCGATGGTTTCCGATCCGGCCGGGGCGCGCCGGAACACCGGCGACAACAGCCCGGCGATCGTCCATATGGAGGTGGTGCCGGGCGACCGCGTCGAGGCGGTGGTGGCCGCCAAGGGCGGCGGGTCGGAGAACAAGGCCGTCTTCGCCACGCTCAACCCGTCCGACGACATCGTCGAGTGGGTGTTGGAAAGGGTGCCGGAGATGGGGGCCGGCTGGTGCCCGCCCGGGATGCTGGGCATCGGGATCGGCGGCAGCGCCGAGAAGGCCATGATCCTGGCCAAGGAAGCGCTGATGGAGCCGATCGACATCCATGAGCTGAAGGAGCGCGGCCCGCGCGGCCGGATCGAGGAGCTGCGTGTGGCCATCCACGACCGGGTCAACGCGCTGGGGATCGGCGCCCAGGGGCTGGGCGGCCTGACGACGGTGCTGGACGTCAAGATCCGGGATTATCCCTGCCATGCCGCCTCGCTCCCGGTAGCGCTGATCCCCAACTGCGCGGCGACGCGGCACATCCATTTCACCCTGGACGGGCAGGGGCCGGCGCGGCTTCCGCCGGTCGATCCCGGCGTCTGGCCCGAGGTTCACCTGGAGCCTCCCGGGACCGCCCGCCGGGTCGACCTGGACCGGCTGACCCGGGAGCAGGTGTCGGAATGGCGCGCCGGGGAGCGGCTCCTGCTCAGCGGGACCTTGCTGACCGGCCGCGACGCCGCCCACAAGCGGATCGCCGACCTGCTGGGCCGGGGCGAGCCGCTGCCCGAGGGCTTGGATTTCACCGGCCGGCTGATCTACTACGTCGGTCCGGTCGATCCGGTGGCCGGCGAGGTGGTCGGGCCGGCGGGGCCGACGACGGCGACGCGGATGGACCGCTTCACCGACCTGATGCTCGGCCGCACCGGCCTGCTCGGCATGATCGGCAAGGCCGAGCGGGGGCCGGCGGCGATCGAGGCGATCCGGGCCCATGGGGCCGTCTCGCTGGTGGCGATCGGCGGTGCGGCCTATCTGGTGTCCAAGGCGATCACGTCGGCCCGGGTGGTCGCCTTCGCCGAGCTGGGCATGGAGGCGGTCTACGAGTTCCGGGTCCAGGACATGCCGGTCACGGTGGCGGTCGATTCAAACGGGCGGTCGGTCCACGCGACCGGGCCGGAGGCTTGGCGCCGCAACTTGCCCTGAACCCGGCCCGTGCCGGCCTGCATGATCACGCCCGGAGCTCGTCCGCACCATGTAACCGATCGGGGCGGATAGGCCCACTCCGCCAACACTGTGCTCGCCGCACCGAAGCCGTCAGTAGTCCCAGAAGGCTGCTACCCAGCGGAAGGCATCACCGTCGACCGCCACCCGGCCGAGGGATGGAAACGGCAGGTGAGTGGCCACCAGCAGTTCACCGCTTGCCGCCAGTTCCCGCAAAAGACAGATCCGAACGCGTGCCGCCTCTTCGGGGTCGTGTTCGAAACCGTTATGCCAGTCAGGTTGGTCGAACCCGACGGCGAACACGGCGTCGCCGGCGAACGTCAGCCTATCGCCGCCGGATGCCAGGCGGACCACGCTGTGCCCGGGAGTGTGGCCGCCGGTGCGGCGGACGACCACCCCCGGCGCCACCTCGTACTCCTCCTCGAATGTCCGCAGATGGCCCTCGTACTCCTTGACGAACCGCTTTGCGGTCGACCGAAGCGCGTCCGGGAATCCCTGCGGCATGGAGGTGCGGGAGAAATCGGGTGCCTCCCAGAATTCCACCTCGGAGGCCGCCACGTGGATCCGCAGGTTCGGACGCAGCCGCTCCTTCACTCCTTCGACGAGCAGCCCGCCGATGTGGTCCATGTGCATGTGGGTAAGCACGACGTCGGTCACGGACGCCAGATCGACGCCGGCGGCCTCCAGTCGCTTGACCAACTGCCCGGCCCGAGGCAGGTTCAGGTCCGGGTCCGATCCCAGCCCGGTGTCGATGAGTATGGTCTGCCCGCCGCTACGCACCACGACCACGTTCAACGCCCAGTCGAAGGCGTCCGGCGGCAGGAACATGTCGTCCAGCCAGGCTGCCCGGACGGCCGGTTCCGCGTTGTGCGCCAACATCGCGGTTGGGAGCGGCAGCACCCCATCGCTGAGCACCAGCACGTCGATCTCGCCGATTCGTAGCGCGTAGCGCGACGGAACCAGCTCGTCATGCCCCGATCTGCCGGGGTGTGAGGCGTTGTCGAAGCTCAAGGTCGTTTCCTGCCGGTCTTCCCTATTCCGACGGGGTTCATTCTTTTGGGCGAGGTAGTTCAGACGGTTTGTCATGGTCGTTCTCCGGTTGCTTGGGTCGAGTGATTGAGTTGAGGATCTCAGGCGAAAGCCGCTCTTCCGGCGCGGGAGCGACGGATCGCCCAGAGCGTGAGCGCGATGCCGATGAGTGCTGGCAGGGTGACGGCAGGAAAATCGCGCGGGATGGCCGAGGGCGCGCAGATGCCGACTGCGACTTCCCACAGGTGGAACAGGGCGTGCGCGGACAGCCATAAAGTGGCGGCGGCCCAGAGGCCGATGCGGCGCTCCGGCCGCAGCAGGCCGCCGATGAACGCGACGCCCAGGAAGAGCTGGATGATCCCGATATCGCGGATGAAGTGCTGATTGAAGAAGCCGGTATCGGTCACGCCCGGCACGAAATCATACCAAACCTGCGGAGCGACGAGCATGAAGAGCCCGTTCGCGCAAAGAAAGATCGCGTTGAGCGTCACCAAAGCGGTGACCGCGACCGGGGCGCCTTCATGACGTAGGATCGTCTTCACGATTTCATCCTTTCGCTTCGGGATCGGGGCGCCGCGATACACACCGCGCCATTTCAGGCTTGCGTGCGCCGCTCTGACCTGTCTCCGTGTCGGCCTATCTCCGCGCCGATGAGCTGGCGTGCCACTCCTCGAACCTCGTCGGTCCGGTGCGCGGGTTTTGGCCCGGCGTCAGCGACTGGTCGTTCAGCACCGAGCCGAAGTAGCGCGCGTGGATGTCTGCGACCACCCGGCGGCCGTCCCCATTCGCGGCCATGACCTCTCCAGCCAGCTTGTCGAGGGCGATCGGCTCCGGACCGGCCACCTCGATGGTGCCGTTCACCGGAGGTGCTGCCGCAAGATCGGCCAGCGTGGCGGCGACGTCATCCGACGCGATGGGCTGCACGAGGGCGGGCGACAGGCGGATGACATCGCCGTCGGCACCAGCCTCGATGATGCCGGCGATGAACTCGAAGAACTGCGTCGAGCGGAGGATCGTATAGGGAATTCCGGATGCCTTGATCAGGTTCTCCTGGGCGATCTTGGCGCGGAAGTAACCGTTTTCGGGAAGGCGATCGGTGCCGACGACGGACAGTGCCACGTGATGCCCCACGCCTGCCGCCCGTTCCGCGGCGAGAAGGTTGCGGCCGGAAGTCTCGAAGAATTCCAGGACCTTCCTGTCCTCGAACGACGGCGAGTTCGCGACATCGACGACCACCTGAACGCCGGCAAGCGCCTCTGACAACCCCTCGCCGGTGATGGTATCGACGCCGGAACTGGGGGACGCCGCCACGACCTCATGTCCACTCTGACGAAGCCTGCCGACAAGCTTGGTCCCGATAAGGCCGCTGCCTCCGATAACGACGATCTTCATGCTTCGCTCCTCCATTTCATATCGACCACGTCCGTGGCGACCGATGAGCGGAGGATGCCTGGAAACTGACCGGAAGACCTTGCGGCTTCCTTGAATTTCCATTGAGTTCAGCTTCAAAGATTGTCCAAATGGGCCGCTATCCTGGCACTGCCCGGCTTATGAGAGCTGGCCCGGCGGTGGCTGCCTGACCTTTCGGACTACCAGCCTGCTGAGCGCCGAAATGCAATTCGTGTTTGGGGACTACCTGCTCGACCTTGACCGGCGGGAGCTCTCACGGGGCGCCGACGCGATCGCTATCGGACCGCAAGTCTTTGACCTGCTGGTCCATCTGGTGCGAAACCGCGAGCGCGTCGTCAGCAAGGATGGTCTGCTGGACGCGGTGTGGGGTGGGCGGATCGTCTCTGAATCGACACTGACCAGTCATATCAATGCGGTGCGCAAGGCGATCGGCGACAATGGTGAGGAACAGAGGCTGATCCGAACAGTCGCCCGGAAAGGATTTCGGTTCGTTGGAGACGTCCGGGAGATGCGATCATCGGACGGCTTCGAAGCATCAAGGACCGGAACTTTCAGCTCGGATGAACCACCGGCACATGCCCTGGCCCTTCCCGACAAGCCTTCCATCGCCACCTTGCCGTTCCTGAATTTGAGCGGCGATCCGGAACAGGAGTATTTCGCCGACGGCATCGTCGAGGACATCATCTCGGCGCTATCCCGCATCGGCTGGCTGTTCGTCATCTCGCGAAACTCGAGCTTCACCTACAAAGGCCGGTCGGTGGACGTGAAACAGGTGGGCCGCGAGCTGGGCGTGCGTTACGTGCTGGAAGGCAGCGTGCGCAAAGCGGCGCACCGCGTGCGCATCACAGGCCAGCTCATTGATGCGACAACGGGCGCGCATCTCTGGGCGGAGCGTTTCGAAAGCGCTCTCGACGATATCTTCGAGTTGCAGGATCAGGTGGCCGAGAGCGTCGTCGGCGCGATAGCACCGCAGCTGGAGCGGGCGGAGATCGATCGCGCCAAGCGGAAGCCGACCGAAAGCCTGGGCGCCTACGACTACTATCTGCGCGGAATGGCGAACTTTCACCAGCGAACCAGGGAGGCTGTCACCCAGGCGCTGCCGTTGTTCCACAAGGCGACTGAGCTCGATCGGGATTTCGCCTCGGCCTATGGAATGGCGGCGTGGTGCCATTTCTGGCGCAAGATCAACGGCTGGATGACCGATCCCGCCGAGGAGGCCGCCGAGGGCGCCCGACTGGCCCGCCGGGCGGTGGAGCTGGGCGTGAACGATGCGGTCGCCCTCACCAGGGGCGGTCACGCGCTCGGCCATTTCGGCGGCGACCTCGACGGCTGCATCGCGCTGCTCGACAGGGCGCTGGTGCTCAACCCCAACCTGTCGGCCGCTTGGTATCTCGGCGGCTTCCAGCGGATTTCCCGAGGGGAACACGATGATGCCATCGGGCGCATCGCACATGCCATGCGCCTGAGCCCCCTCGACCCGGAGATGGTCCGAATGCAGGCGGGAACGGCGATGGCCCATTTGTTTGCCGGACGCTTCGACGCCGCATCGTCATGGGCGGAGAAAGCATTCAGAGACTTGCCGGGATTCCTGCTGGTAGCCGGCATCATCGCGGCAAGCCATGCGCTCGCCGGCCGAACGGACGAGGCGCGTCAGGCGTTGCGTCATCTGCGCGGGCTCGATCCGGAGCTGCGCATCTCCAATCTCAAGGACTGGGTTCTGCTCCGGCGGCCGGAAGATCTCGCCGTGTTCACGGAGGGCCTGCGCAAGGCTGGACTGCCGGAATGACCGCTGGAAGACCACTCCCGGCGCCGAATGGACGAGATGGCTTGTCGTACGGAGGAGGAAGATGGTTTGGTGCAGGGATGCCGCGGTTGTCGTGCCGCCGCGCTCGACGGCCGTGCTCAGTCCATCGGCCGAAACTGATTCAACCCGGCGCGACTGCCATATCCAGGTCATTGCCGAGCAGGGCCGGAAGGGCTGGCAGCGAATTTCCGGCTACAATGCGAGGGCCGGTGCCGAGGGAACGATGCGTCTATACAAGCGGATCATCGGCGACACCTTGCGTTCCCATGGCGGCTGACCCAGCAGACCGAAACCCGCATCGCCGTCACTATTCACAACCGCATGCTCGACCTCGGGCGCCCGGACTCCGTCCGCGTTGCGTAATCCGGACGCTGTGAAAGGGGTTCCTGCGACTGAAATTACCTCGTTGCAACCAAGTAGCGCCTGCTCGAGCCGATCGGCAACATTCCGCCCGCAGAGGCCGAAGCACGCCACTATGCTCAAATCGAGGACGTCGCCGGGGCGGAGTGACTCAACCAAATCGGCCTCCGGAAATCCCGGCGCGGTTCACAAGGCTCAATTGAACCATAAGGCCGGACGTGTACAAGAATGTCCTGATATGCCATTGCCGCCATCCTTTCGCACACCGCATCCAAGCAAGTTTATCCAGAGCACTTGTGGACTGAGGAAAAACTTACTTCCCGGGCCCGCTGGTCCAGACTGTCCGAGTATCCCCGTTCTTCTCATGTGCATCGATCTTGACGTCGTGCCCCAGGTTGCCGACCCGGATGCCGTCTTTCAATGCGCTATGACATGCCTCTCCACGGCTGGCGAACTCGCCATTGTGCTTACCACTGGAGCTGACTGTCCAATAGCCACGGTACTTTTCGACCAAGTATTTGATATGTGCTATCGCGCTCATGGTTCCCGCCTTACACCTGATTGTGTGAAAATGTGAAAGTAACCTCTTCGTATACATAGCCCTCTCACGGAATAAAATCAATAGATAATATTTGAGTTCATTATCTTCGATACATCAAACCAGATAGTTTTTATTTTGTCACGGAGTAAATATTTTCAAAAAAGCGCTTCAGGCGATTGCTCAGGCCCGACAGGCGGAGCAAGGTTGAAGGTCCTGCCGGCGAAGTTGCGCATCAAGCGCGACAACACTTCCCAGTAGCGGACCTGCCATAGCGTTCGTTCCGCGATCGGGTTGGCGGCGGATCAGCGTTTGATTTCAGCCCGTTCCCGCGCCGCGCGAGGTTATAGCCGTCGCTGAAGGCCGGCTCCGACCCTCTTGACACAAGTTCTGGTGCTGCCAGCGGTTGAGGGACAGGGATGCAGACCGGCTTAGCGTATGATCCCGTCCGTCCTGTGGCTTCACCCTAGCGAATCTCCGCCTCGAACCTCCGGGCCGGATCTTGGTGCAAAGATCGCTGTGGGGGCTGACGCAGCGGCAGGCGGGTAGGTATAGAGGATGCCCGCTGCTTGTCCCCCGAGGACCCTGATGCCGTACAAGGCGAATGAACCGCGGCGTCACAAGATCCCGAGAGCCCGCTACAAGGTTGAGAACTGGGCGGAGTATGACGCGGCGCTGCGCCGGCGCGGCAGTCTGACGGTCTGGGTGACGCCCGTGGCGCTCGCGGCGTGGACCCCGGCGGCGACCGGGCGGCGGGGTGATCAGTATCAAGACCGGCCTCGGCATGCCGGTGTCCCGTCGGATTGCCTGACCACCGCGGGAAAGGGAGAAGTCCGCCCGCCCGCTGATTTCTGCACCAATGTCCAAGGCGATCACGTCGGCCCGGATGGTCGCCTTCGCCGACCTGGGCATGGAGGCGGTCTACGAGTTCCGGGTCCGGGACATGCCGGTCACGGTGGCCATCGACTCCGACGGGCGGTCGGTCCACGCGACCGGGTCGGAGGCATGGCGCCGCAACTTGCCGTGACCTTCGACCCGTGGCGGCCCGCATCCCATGCTTGGAACAGGTCGAACCGCTCCGGTCCATGCGGCCTGCCGTTCCGGCCGCCGCGATGCGTTGGGCCACGGCCCAACGCATCGCCCCGGCTGCCCTGGCCGGATCGGGTACCGCTCCAAGGAACTCCCAGGACGAGCGATTTCCCCCTCCAGTTTACTCCCTTCGTGTATTTCTATACTCTATTCAAAATACCCCTTTCGGAAGAGCGGCATGGGAATCTCTGTTGACCGGAAAAAGCTCGCGTTCGCCCTGTGGAAGGTTGGTGTGGACGCGGCGACGCTCAGTATCGGTGGGGTATTCAAGGGCGCAGTGGACGTCGTAGGCGCCTTTTCGACGGAGGGCGCCGGCGTACCCGACGCGGAGGAGGGCGCGCGCCTGCTTCTTCAGCGCGCCACTTACCTCGCTGCCATTCGGACGATCCAGAATCACGCCCGCAGCGCCGGCGCTCTCGCCGTGGATGCCGATCTGGCCGAGATCGAAGCGGAGATCTCGGGCCTTGCCGCCGATGCTCCGCTGGAACTGACCGCCGATGCGTTCGCCTGCCCCGAGCGTTGGCCCGCGTTGACGGTGATGGCGAAGGCGTTCGCCGGATGGATGCGGGTTTGCCACGTGCCGGAAACGAGCCGGGCGGCGATGGGCCGGTACTTCCACGAGGAGATCGTGCTTGCCCTGGCCGGCGAGCTGCGCGATCGCCTTGATGGCGACTATCGCGCGCTGGATATGGAGGTGACCCGCACCACGCCCCTCGACGACGCGGCGCGGCGTGCGCGCGACTGGCGAGCCTATCGGGCGTGGCTGGTAGAGGCGGTGCGGCAGCCGCTGCGCTCCATCGATTCCGAGCGGGTGCCGCGCTACGCACTGTCCGATCTCTACATCCCGCTGCGCGCGCTGATAACAATACGGGGCGCCCTGTCGGCGGCCGCCACGGCAGTGGATGATGGCCAAGCAAAAGAACGGCTCGTCTGGTTGGACGAGGCATTGGACGCCTGGCTCGCAGCGGCCGATCGGAACGACCCGGTGCGCGTGCTGTCGGGCGAGGCGGGGGCCGGCAAGTCGAGTTCCTGCGCTATGCTGGCCGCCCGGCTGGCGAGGCAAGGGCGGCGGGTGCTTCTGGTGCCGCTCGGCCGCCTCGACTACCATGGCGACGCCTGGAGGGAAGTGAGCGACTATGCCAAGGGAAAACTGGGTCACGACCCCCTGGCTGAGAACCTCCTCCGCGACAGCCGCGGAGAACCCCTGCTGCTGATCCTCGACGGGCTGGACGAACTGGTCAAGGCCGGCGAGACCGGAGCCGATGCGGTCGCGCAGTTCGTTTCGAGCCTCGATCGCCGTATCGGTCGTTTAAATGACGGCGGAACCTGCGTCCTCCTTCTGCTCGCGGGCCGTCCCGGCGCCGTTGACCGCGCGGGCGCCATCGCACGGGCCGACGAAACGCGGCTGCACGCAGTACGCTTTAGGTTGGACGAATCCATGGAAGGTCGGGTGGTCGGCGACCCGCTGGCGGACATCGACCAATGCGGCGAGTGGTGGCGCCGGTTCGACCCCAAGGGCGGCCTGCCAAATCTGCTAGCCGCCGGACGGGACAAGCGGGACTATCGGGAATTTCGTGCTTGGCGGGGTTATCCTGAAACAGAAGGAGACCCTGAATGGCCCGACGCAAAGATCCTGTTATCCCTGACGCGATCCTTGACCAGCTGCTGGCTGGAGCCGATGCGAAGACGGCATTCGACCAGAACGGCCTGCTCGACCAGCTGAAGAAGGCGCTGACGGAGCGGGCGCTGAAGGCGGAGCTGGATCATCATCTGGCTGGAGATGAGAGCGGCAACCGTCGCAACGGTTACGGCCACAAGACGGTGCTGACCGATGGCGGCTCGATGGGTCTGTCCATTCCCCGCGATCGGTCGGGGACGTTCGATCCGGCGCTGATCGGCAAATACCAGCGGCGCTTCCCCGGCTTCGACGAGAAGATCATCTCAATGTACGCACGCGGCATGTCAACCCGGGAGATCACGGGACACCTGCGGGAGCTCTATGGCATCGAGGTGTCGGCCGACCTGATCTCCACGGTGACGGACGCCGTGATCGAGGAGGTGACGGCCTGGCAGAACCGGCCGCTGGAGGCGATCTACCCCCTGGTGTTCCTGGATGCCATCCGGGTCAAGATCCGCGACGAAGGTCTGGTCCGCAACAAGGCCATCCATGTCGCCATCGGCGTGCGGGCCGACGGCGCCAAGGAGGTGCTGGGCCTGTGGATCGAACAGAACGAGGGCGCCAAGTTCTGGCTGCGCGTCCTGAACGAGTTGAAGAACCGGGGTGTGGAGGACATCCTGCTGGCCGTCGTCGATGGGCTGAAAGGCTTTCCCGAGGCGATCGCGGCTGCCTATCCGGAGACGATTGTTCAGACTTGCGTCGTTCATCTGCTGCGCCACAGCATGGAGTTCGCGTCCTGGAAGGACCGCAAGGCCATCGCCGCCGCCCTGAAGACGGTCTACGACGCTGTCGACGACAAGGCCGCCGAGATGGCTCTGAGCGCCTTTGAGACCGGGCCTTGGGGCGAAAAATACGCGGCCATCGGCAAGGCTTGGCGGCGGGCGTGGCCGGAGGTCATCCCCTTCTTTGCCTTCCCGCGCGAGGTCCGGCGCATCCTTTACACGACCAATGCCATTGAAGCGTTGAACTCAAAGCTGCGCCGGGCGGTCCGGGCCAGGGGGCATTTCCCCAATGACGAGGCCGCGCTGAAGCTCCTGTTTCTCGTCTTGAACCGCGCGGAGAAAGACTGGAAGATGCCGCCCCGGGAATGGACGGCCGCCAAAGCCCAGATGGCTGTCATCTTCGGCGACCGGTTCGCAAAGGCGATGACCGCCTGATACTGAACCCGCCCCGCCAAGCACGGAATTCCCGACAGTCCCGGACAAGCACCTGGACGAGTTGACCGCACAGCCGTTGCTGAACTGGCTGCTGGCGCAGGTGCTGACGCTGGAAGGGCCGGAGAAGGCGGCAACGCTGGCGGGAGTCCACGACCTCTACACCCGCCTGTTCCGTCATGTGCTGGACCGGGTGCATCGCGACCCGAAAAGCGAAGCCATCGACGCCGTCGATCCCGACCGCCTGAGCCGCATGCTCGAGGAGGTGGCGGTAGCAGCCTGGCACGCTGGTGGCGACCGCGTCGTGCCGCTGAAGTTTGTTGCCGAACGGCTTCGCTCGCAGGATCTCGCCGACGACTTGCAACGTATCGCCGAACGGCCTGACGGTGCGCTCTCAGCACTGCTGGACAGCTTCTTCTGCCGGGCGTTCAGCGGTGCCGAGCACCGGGTTGTGGAATTCACCCACAAAAGTTTTGGCCAGTTCCTGGTCGCCCGACGCATCCTTCGCCAAGTGCAGCGCCTGCACCGAGTCCTTGCATATGAGTCCGGTCCCCCCGAGCGGGAAGCCCAGCTTCAGGCTTGGCTCGCCCTTTGCGGCGCGACCGAAATGGACCACTCGCTGTTCAAATTCCTGCGGGCGGAGGTGATGGCCGCGACGGCGGATTCACAGCACGACGTGCTCGTTTGGCGGCGGATCCTGGTTGATCTGGTCAATACCTGCCTCTCCAAAGGCATATCAATGCCCCCGGGGCCGGCGAGGTTGGCGGAACGCGGAATCCAAAACGCCGAGGTCAGTTTGCTGGCGGCACTCTCCGGCACTGTGTCTGCAACTGCCGACAATGATGAGCCGCGCGCAAATATTCCTGATGGGGATGAAGGAAGGTCATTGCATCGCCTGCTGGGATCTTGTTCAGAGGACTCCATCGCCCGCCGTTGCTTGAATGCTATCAAACTGCCGCATTATTTGATGTACGCCGACCTGAGGGCGACAGATCTGATGGACGCCAAACTGTTAGGGGCCAATTTAATAGGCGCTAACCTGAGTGACGCCGGCCTGAGTCGCGCCAACCTGACGAGAGCCTACCTGAGTGGCGCAAACCTGAGTAGGGCGAACCTGAGAGGCGCCAACCTAAGTGGCGCCAACCTGGAGAAAGCCGACCTGAGGAGCGCGGACCTGAGCGGTGCCGTTCTAGAAAGTGCCAACTTGGCAGAAGCCAACTTAAGGCATGCCAATCTTGCGTTCACCGATCTGAGAGGCGCTAAACTGAGGGACGCCAACCTGACGAGCGCCGATCTGAGTAACGCCGTCCTGACGAACGCCAACTTAATGGACGCCTTCCTGAGAGACGCCAACCTTATGTGCGCCGATCTGAGGGGCGCCTACCTTAACGACGCTGACCTGAGATATGTATTTCTAAAAAACACGAATCTGAATGACGCCGATATGACGAATGCCCTTTTCCCGGAGGCCTCTCTGATAAATTAGGTAATTTAGCGTACAGCGGGTGAGAATTGATAAAGAGGTAATGAGACCGCATTAGGCAGGCGTCGGAACCGATCTGACCTGCGAGTGAATTGAATGCCTGTTTCGCTGAAGGATCATATATCAGCACTGGTTCCTCTCAGGTGCAGATGTCACGGGAAGCATTCGCGACGGCGTAGTTGTCGCCATCGGATACGTTAATGCCGCAGAATGTTTCCGCAAGGGCATATTCTAACAAATCTTCTCCGACGTGCCGCTGCAACAGCTAAATCTAGGTGCCGCTCATTACCACAAGGGCAGCCGCGGGCACGGGTTAGACCAGGAGCGTCAGATTGCCGACCGACACTACCGCCTTCTCTTTCGTATTATTCTAGAGATTCCGGCTACTGGTCGCCCGGGATGATCTGGATCAACAAATCTCCAGGCGCTAGCGGTAGTATTCCCGTACTGCGAGGGGGGAAATCGCCGCTACGGGAGGCGGCCATGCCGTCGAGGAAACGCGCGAACGACCAGGATTTCCTGCGGGCCGAGCTGCAGGGGGCCATCCTGGAGGCAATCTCCAGCGGCCAGCACTGCGACCACGACCTGCTGGTCCTGCACGAGCATTTCCGCGGGACTGGATGGGTGCCGCCGGATCCTAGGGGACAAGGCGAGGCTTCGGCCCCGGCGGGGGAGACGCTGCGGCGCGACCTGCTGCGGTCTATGGCGTCCCTGCCGGCGCGCAGCGTGCTGGGGATCGCCGCCAAGCTGGCGGTCGCGTGCCAGCTCAACGGTCATTTCGAGGCCGCCCGGGAAGCGCCCGACGGTCCGGACGGCAGTCACGTGGTCGTCTCGGCATTCATCGACATCGTCATCCAGTACCGGTTGCTCCAGGAGCATCCGCCGTCGGGATCCCAGCCTTCGCGGCACTGAAACGACTGACGAGGTCAACCATGCGATCGGAATGCCAAACATGCCCGGTGCGCCGGGAGGGGCTGTGCGCAAGCATGTCGGACGAGCAGCTGTCGGAATTCGGAGCCCTGAAACGGCCGGTCCGCCGTCACCGATCCGGCGCCGGAATCTGCACGGAGCACGAGCGGAACGATGCCGTCTACATCGTCCGCACGGGCTGGGCCGTAGCCTCCACCGTCCGCGAGAGCGGGCGCCGCCAGATCCTGCGCTTCGCCATGCCGGGCAGCCTGATCGGGTTCGAGACCGCCCCCGACGGCACCATGCCCTGCACGGTCGAGGCGCTGACCGACCTGACGGTATGCTCGCTGTCCCGCGGGCAGCTCCTGCGGTTCTGCGAGGGGGCTCCCAACGTCGCCTTGCGCATGGCGTCCCTGCTGGCCGGCGAGACGATCTCCGACTGGCGCCTGCTGGGCGGGCTCGGCTGCTGTTCCGCCGCCGAGCGGATCGCGCGGCTGCTGCTGGACCTGGGCGACCGTCAGCACCGGGCCGGAGCGCGGGAGACGCCGCCGGACACCGACGCCGTCCTGCCGATCAGCCAGATCCAGATCGCCGACGCCACGGGCCTGACGCCCGTCCATGTCTGCCGCACCCTGAAGGAGATGCGCGAGGCCGGGCTGCTGACCTTCGTCCGGCAGCACCTGCATGTGCTGGACCGGTCGCGGCTGATCGCGCTGGCCGGCATCGAGGACGAGGCGTCGCCGCCTCGGCGGGCGGCGGCGGGTGAACTGGCGGCGTTGCAGTAGCCGCCGGGGTCATTGCCGGGGGGCCTTCCGGTCGAGCAGGTATGCCACGATGTCGTCGGTCTCCTCCGCGGTCAGCATGATGTTGGGCATGACCGGATGCGAGGTCTGCAGGTAGCTCCGCAGGGCCATCTCGGTGATCGCCGGATCGCGGACATACT
Organism: Skermanella mucosa; assembly: GCF_016765655.2. Lineage (NCBI taxonomy): Bacteria > Pseudomonadati > Pseudomonadota > Alphaproteobacteria > Rhodospirillales > Azospirillaceae > Skermanella > Skermanella mucosa. The sequence goes on along the minus strand of NZ_CP086109.1, from coordinate 48,222 downwards.
CGGCGAGGTTCGGCCCCAGCGACCGGGATCCGTCCTGGCCGGGAGCGACGACATGGCAGTCGCCGCAGAGCCGGTCCGCCTGTTCCCGGCCGCGGACCGGGCTGCCGACGGACTGGGCGTCGGCCGTCGCCTGGGCCGCCAACGTCACCAGCGCCGCGGCCAGCATCCCGCGCCGCATCATCGGGTCACCAGCGCCGACAGGCGGGGCTTCAGTTCCGCGTCGGGCAGGCCAAGGAGATCCTTGCCTTCCTCCAGGATCAGCCGTTCCCTGGCCCGGTCGTCCAGCGCCTGGCGCATCCTGCCGAGCACGCGCGGGGGTGCCACCAGCACCAGGCCGTCAAACCGGTCCTGCGACGCGGCCCGGTTGACCATGTCGGCGACGCCGGTTTCGAACCGCGCCATCGCGGCTTCGTGTGGATCCGACCCCTCGATCGCGTGCCGGAGCGGCGAGGCGCTCTCGTGGCTCCGGCCGGGGCGGTCGGTGACGAGGTCGTGGGCGGCCATCGCCGCCTCCCGGGATTCCTCTTCGTGGACGGACTCGAACTCGCCGGGATGCGAGGAGCGGTACCGAAGGACGCGGGCCTTGGCGCCGTTGACGAGGACGAACCAGATGTCGGCATGCCTGCGCATGGTGAAGCCTCCCGGAACGATGGACCCTTCATGGTGACCCATCGTTCCGCGTCGGCGGCCTTCCTTCATTAACCTGCATCAGGTCGGCGGAGGGATTTACGGAATTTTCCACGCCTCAGGCGTGGTCGTCCGGGCGCTTGCCCCCGGGGTGGAGCCGGCTTTCGCCGGTCGCGTCGCGGTAGACGGCGCCGATCCGGTCGATCCACACCAGGGCCAGGGCCGCCAGGATGAAGAAGAAGAAGATCGCGAGCTTCCACAGCAGCACCTCGCTCCGGTACTGCTCCACGTCGATCATGATCTTGAGAAGATAGATCGAGGATATCGTGATGATGGTCGAGCCGATCTTGATCTTGAGGGAACCGGGATCGAGCCTCGCCACCCAGGAAACAGTCAGGCTCCGGTTCGACACGATGCGGCCCACGAAATTCTCGTAGTTGCTGATGATCACCATCACGACCAGGCTGGCCACCAGGGCGAAGTCGATCAGCGACAGGATGGTGGCCAGCGCCTCCACGCCCGAGAGCTCGTCGTAGGCCACCGCCATGTCGTAGATGAGCCGGGCATAGACGATGGCGTATACGCCCAGCGCCACCACCAGCCCCAGGTAGAAGACGATCAGGATGTAGCGGCTGACCAGGATCATTCGTCCGACCATCCGTTCGAAGCTGTTTCCCTCCCCTTCATGCTCGGGAAGGACGGCGAGGGGGAGCGGGGCGGGCGGCAGGGGCGGCAAGTCGGTTCGCCCGGCACCCTGGCGGGACTGCCCGGCGAGCGTGGATGTCGAATTCATCTGGAAAACTCCGGTCGTCATACGCCCAGCACTTTCGCCGCTTCGTTGAGCTGGACCAGGGCCCGCAGGAGATAGAAGCCCTGGCTGGCGAGATGGCTGGCGAACAGGCGGCTGTCGGTGGATGCGTCGAGCACCACGGGCGGCTGGAGCACGGCGGCTTCGCGCAGGCTCTCCATGGTCTGTTCCCAGACGGTCTTCAGGTTGCGCTCCAGGATGACGCGCTCGAAGTCGCGGCCGACCTCGCGCAGCAGCATGTGGTAGGCATAGAGCTTGCCCTTGGTCTGGTAGAACAGGTCGTCCGCCGAGCGGTTGAAGATGAAGCCGCTGGATTGTTCCAGATGCGCGTCGATCAGGGCGGACTGGGAACCGAGATCGGCGGCGACGCGCAGGATGGTGGCCGCCAGGCTGTCGGCCCGCCGGTCGAACACCGCGTTGCCGGCGGCGACGCGGGTATTGTAGGAAACCAGCGCCCGCAGAGCCGCCCGGTACTGGTCCTCGCTGGGAATGGTCGGCATCAGGGACTTGCTGAAGTCGATGATCCAGACATTGCCCGGGAACTGGAGCAGGCCGGCGGCGCGCTCCAGGTCGGGGTCGGCCTGGGACGATCCGCGCATGCGGCCGAACTGGTCCAGCAATTCGAAGGACAGTCGGCCGATCGCGCTGAGGATGCCCTGCTGGAAGTTGGGAGTGTTGTCGAGCAGCCCGTCCGGCGTGAACCAGGGATCGTTGGGCTGCCACTCGTGAAGGACGACCTCGCGTTCGATCAGCGCCGCGGCCATGTTGACGGTATGGCTCCCCCCGATGACGGGGTTCGGCGGCGCGAAGCCGGTGTCGTCGTCGATCCTGTGCAGGGCGAAGCTTCCGATCGTGAAATAGGCCGCGAGCAGCACCGCGAGGACGACAAGGACGCGCGACGCGCCCGTTTTCCATCGCGCCGGGGCGGTGCCCTGGGTCCAGCCGCCAAGTCGCGGGCGCGGGGTTCCGCTGAACAGGACCATCCGGTCGCTCCGTGAAGAAGATCAGGTGGCGGGAAAGGGGGCCGTGAACCGGCAGCGCGGGGCGGGCTTTGCACGGCCCGCCCCGCGGCGGCCTCACGTCGAATGCGCGTCCGGTCCGACGTGGCCTGAGGTCTCGGAGCCCAAGGGTGCGAAAAGCCGCCAGAGGCCGGCCGCCGCCACCGCCAGGCCGAGGACGACGAAGGTCCACAGGGCGTCGGTCGTCCCGGAGAAGCCGAGGACCCAGGGCGCCACGAAGGTGCCGAGGCCAAGAACGATGTAGGCCCACTTGTTCCACTCGGCCGGGGTGAACAGCATCTTCACCGACACGGCGGCGACCAGGGCGCCGGCGGCATAGGCGGCCCAGCTGACCGCACCGCCGCCGAACCCGAACGCCAGCGGCGACAGGAACAGCGCGGCGCCGGCGACGAGCGCCAGGATATCGTGCGGGGCGCGGCTGGCGGAAGGGGACTTCTCAAGGTACTGCTTAGTCATCGTGACCTCCCGGTAAATGAAACGGGAAGAGAATTCTCCCCGGTCCTGCAATGGGACAAACGAATGGATGCCCTCTCCGCGCGGGAAGGCTCGGCGTCGCCGGCCAATCCGGCGAAGCCCTCCCGTGCGAGGATCGCGGCGAGGCCGACCAGATAGACCCCGACGATCATCCCGGGCGGGCCGCCGGCCCAATAGCCCAGGGCCACGCAGCCCGCCGCCGGGACGAGAAGGCATTGGGCCAGAAGGGGATGGCGGGACAGCACGCCCGCCATGGGTCCGAAACCGCTGCGCCGGAGGAGCCCGGCGCCTGCGCGCCGCAGGGGGGCCGGGAGATCGCCGCTCGACATATCAGCCTCATGCTTGTGATTCGAGTCGCAGGAAAACGCCGCAGCCGGTGAATTCATCCCCGCGTCCGGGATCATTTCGGTATGACTTGGGCTGTCCTGGAAAGTGCCGCTCCGATACTTCGGATGCGCAGAGCGGTCACGAGCCCGTCGCGGGATTCCGGTCGTCGCGCCGCATCACGGCGAACGTGGTCGAGGCATCGTCCAGCAGGTACTGGACGGTCGTCAGCGTGCCGTCGCGACAGGCCAACCGGATCTCCTTCGGCGGCTCCGGACGTTCTCCCAGGAACTTCGGCAGGTGCAGGACGTCGCCCAGCTTGGTCACGGTGTCGCCGGTCCCGTCCAAGGCGGGATCGAACCGCAGCTTCACGGCCGTCGGCACCCCGGGTATCCTGATCGGGCCGATCAGCAGGGGAACATGGGATGCCTCTTCCTGAAGCGTCCTGAGCGGCAGATAGAAGGGAGCATCGGCCGGGGCGACGCCGCACGAGGTCGCCACGACGCGCGTGCGTTCCCGGGAGTTGCGGTCCCCCAGCCAGTAGCCGCCAGCGAAGCCGGCCGCGGCCGCCAGCAGTCCCGCGGCGAGCCCGGCGCGAAACGCGCGCCCGCCGCCGATGAGCGTCATGTATCCCATGGCAAAGCCTCGACTTGGAGGAAAGGCGGGCGGCTTCCCGGGCCAACCCGCTGAGATCACTCCGCTGAGATCACCCCGGCGGGACCGCGCTATTCGGCGAACGGATCGTCCCGCTCTCCCCCGCTCCGGCCGGAACTGGCGATCTCGGACGCGATCGCACCGATCTGGGCGTCGCTCGTCTTCGCCACCACGGCGTAGCTCAGGCTCGCGTCGCTCCAGTAACCCAGCGAGACTCCGTCGCGTTCGCCCAGCATCAGCCTGGTGTTGCCCTCGTACCGGTGGGGGGCGATGGTCAGGGTCAGGCGGTGTCCGCCGTGGTCCTCGTAGACGAGATGGGCGAGCGGGCCTTCCTTGGTGCCGAGCAGGCGGCCGCCCACGAAATCGATGCTGAGCGCCTCCAGCGACGGAATCCGGATCGACTGGCCGAGCTGGCTCGACAGCCAGGACGCGAGCTGCACCGGGTGCGTCGGGTCGACGCCGTCCGGCCGGACCGGGCTTTCGGCGAAGACTAGGTGCGCCCCCGCCGCCTCCGCCACGTATTCCGGGATCGGGTGCCGCATGCCGGAATAGGCCATGTGGCCGCCCCAGCCGGAGCCGACCAGCAACACCACGGCCGCCGCCTTGCGGAACCAGTCGACCGGGACGGCGCGCTCCCGCCGCGCGAGGCGGTCGGCGAGCCGGCGTTCCAGGTCGGCCGTCCGGAGCGACCCCTCCTCGGCGGGCAGGGCGGCGAGCGCGTCGCGCAGCAGGCGCTTCTGCTCGGCCATGGCCCTGACGCTGGCGTCGTCGTCCGGATGATCCTCCAGCAGGAACTCGACGTGGGCTTCCTGCTCCGGCGAGAGCTGGCCGTCCACATAGGCGTTCAGGTCGATCTCCGTGAGTTTCGTTCTCATGGCCGGCCTCCCACGACGCGGAGCTTCATGCTTTTTACACCCTCCATGGCGCGGCGCAGCGCTTCGCGCCCGCGTGCGATGCGCGACATGAAGGTTCCGAGGGGCACGTCGAGGATCTGCGCCGCGTCCTTGTACTTCATGTCGTCGAGCGCCATCAGCAGGATCGCCTGCCTCTGGGATTCCGGCAATTCGTCCAGCGCGGCGAGGACCTGGCGAACCTCGATGCGCAGGGACTGCGTCGCCTCCACCACCGCGTCGGGCAGTTCGTCAAGCGAAGCGTCGCGCACCTGGGTCCGGCGCAGGGAGCTGATGTGCACGTTGTTCATGATGCGGAACAGCCATGCCCGGAGGTCCGTGCCCGGCTGGTAGCTGTCGATGGCGGCGATCGCCCGCGTGAGCGTTTCCTGCACGAGATCCTCCGCATCGTCGCGGTTGCGTGCCAGGACCAGGGCGAAACGGCGAAGGCTGACGACGTGTTCGTGAAGTGTCTCGACAATGGACTGGCGCGTCATGTTCAACCTCCGTGATCCGGGATTGCGCAGAGAACGCACGAAGTCGAACCTTCATCCATTCTTGGTTAACGATAATCGGGCCAACCCTCCGGACCGGCACGGGAGCATTCGGGACGTGATTTTTCCATGCATGAAAATCCGGGTTCAGGCGTTTTCCGCTCATCCTTGACCGAACCCGAAGGAGACAGCCATGTCGCTCATGATCGATCTGAGGCCGGAACACACCTCCGTCGAGACCTCCGCTGGGGGCCGATCAGCGGCGGAAAAGATGCCCGACCGTGACACCTGGTGGCGGAGGGTGAAGGAGGCCACGGTCGAGCGCTACCGGGAATGGCGGTTCGACCGCGACATCGACCAAATCCACGCGGCGCTCAACCGGCTGTCGAGCCGTCAGCTTCAGATGATCGGATGCCGGCGCGACCGTCTGATCGACGACGTCTACCGCCTCGTCTACGCCCATTCCGTCGCCGAATGGTGCGACAAACCCCTGCCGCTGGCCGCCTGGGTTCCTCCCGTCAACGAGGTACCCGACGAGAGGCCGGTGATGGCGACCCTTACCCGGGAACGCGTCCTGGAAGCGGCGTGAAGTCTCCGCGATCATGCCCTGGGTGGACCGGCCGGCTGCCCGGGGCAGGGTGACTGATTTTTCGCCCAATCCCTTACTTATAATTGTCCCTGCGCCATAGGTTGACTCGAAAAGCATAGTCAAAGTAGCACTTCGGCATCGAAATCAATCCTTATGAGGAATGACCATGCCGGAGCCTACGGCTTACGATCAGTATATGCTTGAGTTGATCAACAACGCGCGCGCCAATCCGACCGCCGAGGCGTCCCGGCTTGGGATCTCCCTTAACCAGGGCTTGAGTTCAGGGAAGATCTCCACGGCGCCCAAGCAGCCGCTGGCCTTCGACGGCGATCTCGTCGACGCGGCGCACAAGCATTCCACCTGGATGCTCGACACCGACACCTTCTCCCACAGGGGGGCCGGCGGATCCAGCTTCACGACCCGCATGAAGGCCGAGGGCTATGTGTTCTCCGGCAGCTGGACCGCGGGCGAGAACATCTCCTGGGGCGGCAGCACCGGGACCATCAACCAGCTGGCCCATACCTTGGCGCGCCACGACTCGCTGTTCAAGAGTCCCGGCCACCGGGTCAATATCCTGAACGACAACTTCAAGGAGGTCGGCCTGGGCGTCGAGTTCGGGAAGTTCGGGAACTACAACGCTTCCATGGTGACCCAGGACTTCGCCAAGACCGGCACCGCGTCCTTCATCACCGGCGTCGCCTATGACGACCGGAACGACAACGACTTCTACACGCCCGGCGAAGGCCGCGGCGGCATCAAGGTGACGGCCGTCTCGACCGGCACGACCACTCCCGTGACGGTCACCGACATCACCGGCGCGGCCGGAGGGTACGACATCGCGGTGGCTCCCGGCACCTACAAGCTGACATTCTCCGAAGGCGGCCTGGCCGCCCCGGTCACGCAGACGGTGACCATCGGCAGCAAGAACGTGAAGATCGACCTGATCGATCCGCCCAGCATCGCCGCTCAGGTCGCGGGAATGTCGGCCTCGTCCGACGGCCCGTCGGGCTACACGGTTCCGGCGGACCAGGCCCCGATCACCTTGCTCGGTGTTCCGGACGGGCACCATCATCACCACGACGCGTTCCTTGCGGCCTGACAAGGGGCCCGGACAGCCCTGCGCTGCCGGAGATTCAAGGTAGTCCCGAAAGGATGTGAAGGGGTTCGCAGCCGGTCCATGCGCCTTCGATTAATGAAGGGAAGCCGCGCCATTCCCGGCGCGGCTTCAATCCGACAGGAGGACTGGATGACCGGAGTTGCGACGCAGAACGCGGCCCCTTCCCTGATGCCGGTTCCCAAGATCCAGACGAGCGCCGTCGCGGGCGCGCTGGTCACGATCATCGTCTTCGTCCTGAGCATCGTGAAGCCCGAGATGCAGATCAGCGCCGAGGTGGCGAGCGCCGCCACGACGCTGCTCTCCCTGTTCGTCGGCTACATGACCCCTCCCCAGGGGTTCGGCCGATAGGGCAGGGGGACCGGGCCGGGATCACCCCGCCGACCGGCGGTCCCGGTCCGGAGCCGACTGCTGCTCGAACAGCCGGCGGTAGAGGCCGCCCGGCCGGTGGAGCAGCGCCTTGTGGCTGCCCTCCTCGACGATGCGGCCCTGGTTGAATACCAGGATGCGGTCGAGGGTCCTGACGGTGGACAGGCGGTGGGCGATGACCAGGGCGGTCCGGCCCTGCATCAGCCGCTCCATCGCCTCCTGGATCAGGGCCTCGGATTCCGAATCCAGGCTGGAGGTCGCCTCGTCCAGGATCAGGATCGGCGCGTCCGCCAGGAAGGCGCGGGCCAGCGCCACCCGCTGGCGCTCGCCGCCCGACAGCTTGACGCCGCGCTCGCCGACCATGGTCGCGTAGCCGCGGGGCAGGCGCGCGATGAAGTCGTGGGCGTTGGCGAGACGTGCCGCCTGCTCGATCTCCGCCATTGAGGCGCCTGGCCGGGCGTAGGAGATGTTCTCCGCCAGCGAGCGGTGGAACAGGATCGGCTCCTGCGGGACGATGGCGATCTGCGACCGCAGGGACGCCTGGGTAGCGCCGGACACGTCCTGGCCGTCGATCAGCACCCGGCCGCCGGTGACGTCGTAGAGGCGCTGGATCAGCTTGACGAAGGTCGTCTTGCCCGATCCCGAGGGGCCGACCAGCCCGACGCGCTCGCCGGCCCGGATGGTGACCGACAGGTCCTGGTAGAGCGGCACGGTGTGGGCGCCGTAGTGGAAGTCCGCGTGGTCGAAGCGGATCTCGCCGGCGCCGATGCGGATCGGCTTGGCGTCGGGACGGTCCTCGATGCCGAGCGGCTCGCCGTGCAGCAGGACCAGCTCCTCCATCTCGTTGACCGAGCGCTGGAGATGGTTGATGTGCATGCCGATGTCGCGCAGGTAGCCGTGGACCACGAAATAGGTGGTCAGCACATAGGCCACGTCGCCGGGCGTCGCCCGCCCGTGCCACCACAGCACCAGCGACGTGCCGACGACGGCGGTCCGCATCAGCAGCAGCACCGCGTTCTGCGTGGTCCCGCTGCGGGTGTGCCGGGTCCAGGTATGCCAGGTGCGGTTCCGCCATTTCCCGATGACGCGGGCGAGGCGTTCGTCCTCCCGCGTCTCGGCGCCGAACGCCTTGACCACGGGGTTGCAGCCGATCGCGTCGGCGAGCATCCCGCCCAGCCGCGTGTCCAGCGCGTTGGACAGCTTCGCCACGGGCGCGATGTAGGAGGTGGACAGGTGGAGGGTCAGCGCGATGTAGGCCAGCGTGCCGCCGCCCACGACCAGCCCCAGCACCGGCCAGTGCAGCGCCATCAGCACCATGGTGCCCAGCAGGACGGTGACAGAGGGCAGCAGGGCCAGCAGCAGCGTGTCGTTGAGGGTGTCGAGCGCGTTCATGCCGCGCGTGATCTTGCGCACGACGGCGCCCGCGAAGCTGTTGGCGTGCCAGTCGGTCGAGAAGCGCTGGACCCGGTGGAAGGCGTCCTGCGAGATGTCGCCCATCATGCGCAGGGTCAGCGGGATGATGCCGGTCCAGCCGAGATGGCGCAGCACCACCATGCCCAGGCCGAGGCCGGCCATGGCGCCGAACGCCGCCAGGGCGGCATCGCGCGCACCCTCCCGGTCCGTGGAGACCAGCATCAGCGCGTCGACCAGCCGCCCGGCGAAGTACGGCATGAAGACGTCCGCCAGCGTCGCCGTGACCATGGCGCAGGCGATCCCGGCGACCAGCGCGGGCTGGCGCCGCCAGTGGCGGAACGTGAAGGAGAGGACGGTGCGCATGGCATCCGCCCGTCGTGTGCGTCGAACGACGGTCATGAAATCGAACGGCGCGTCGGCGCGCCGGCTCCGAAACGGATCGCGCGTCATCCCATCCGCGCGGGAGGGATGCCGCAACCGATCAAATGGGACGTGAGACCCCGGAAACGGGTGGGGAAGCGGGCGACCGGGTCGCGCTTGCTATCGGACGACCGGGCCGGGAATGAAAAGCAGGCACTTCGATGTCATGCAGTCCTCCCAGGCTCAAAGGTCGATCCAGGTTCCATATAGCAGGACAAAGGGCGTCTGTGAAGGGCCGGCAAGTGAGCCCGCTGACCGAATGAGATCGGCCGTTAGACTAAATCGCAGATCCCGCCATCTTGTATTCGTCATTTCTTTCATAAAACTGACACCAAAATGAAATCTGGATGGTGTCATGTCGGTCAGGGCTAATGTTCATGAAACTCATAGTAGAAAAACTATTCAGCCTTCGGGATCCGTCAACGCCTGGATCATTTCGGCGGTTGCCGGGCCTCTGCTCATCCTTTTGATCGTTATGGGGCAAACCACTCTCGGGCACCGCGAGCTTTTCAACGATCCTGCCGACAGCATGGGCTTCCATCCGTTCCTGGGAATGGTCTCCATGCTGGGGCTGTTCGGCTGGGCCGCCGCCGCCGGCATCGCCTTCCTGACCTATGCGGTGACTCGCTTCCACGAGACGGTCCAGATGCGGCGGTTCTGGCTGGCGGCGGGGCTGCTCACGGCCCTGCTACTGCTGGACGATGCCTTCATGCTCCACGAGGAGATACTGCCGGTCGGGCTCGGAATCCGGGAGCGGTACGTCAAGCTTGGCTATATCGCCGTCGCGGCGGCCTTCGGCCTGGGTTTCCTAAAGGTGCTGGCCGAAAACAATCTCCGCCTCGTGGTCGCCGCCGGGAGCTTCTTCGCCCTGAGCTTCCTGTGCGATACGCCGTTCCTGATGCAGCCCTTGGGCCTGTGGGAGAGCGATACGGTGGTCTACCTGATCGAGGACGGCGCGAAATTCGTCGGCATCAGCCTGTGGATGGCCTATGTCGCGAAGACGGCGGCCGACAGCCTGGGGCGGCTGCTGCCGCGGTGATGTTCCTGACTGGAGTCTGTGCTGGGCTGGTCATTTCGCAGCGGGACGCCGTTACCAGAGCATGGGCGCGCCGTATCGCGCGACGGCGGGATCGCCGCTGACCATGACGAGGCCATCGGCCAAGGCCTGCGCCACCAGCATTCGGTCGAACGGGTCGCGGTGAAGGGCCGGCAAGGTTTCCAGGGTCTTGAGATGGGGAAGGCCGATCGCCAACAGGCCGAAGCCTTCTTCGGAAATCGTCTTTTCGAGATCTTCCGGGAATTCCAGCTTTCCAAGAGCCCTCTTGATGATGATTTCCCAAAGCGAGGCGATGCTGACCAGGATCTCGTTGGATCGGTCCGCGATGGCTGGGCGCGCCCGGTCGGATAGTTCGGGCGCGTCGTCCAGCCACCAGATCAGCGCGTGCGTGTCGAGAAGAAGCCTCACTCGGCCTTACCTTCGAAAGCGTCGATGAGGTCGTCCGGCGTGCTGTCGAAGTCCGGGGCCATCCGCAACCGGCCACGCAACCGCCCCGGCCGCCGCGGCTCCTGCGATGCGTGTATCGGAACCAGTTTGACCAGCGGCCTTCCGTCCCGCGCGATGATCACTTCCTCGCCCGCCAGCGCAAGCTCCACCAATCGAGACAGCGTGGTCTTCGCTTCGTGCATATTGATGGTAGCCGACACCGGATGATCCTTCTAGCTAGGTTAGCTAAGAGGAGTATCGTCCGTCCGCGCTTTCCGGTCAAGCCCGGCGGGGAGCCGGGTCCTCCCGCTTCAGCTGCGGTAACGCCGGTCGCGCCCATGATTCCGGAACTCCGACCGGCCGATCGCGGCGGCGGCGACCAGGGCGGCGAGCGCCAGCCCGGTTCCCACCATCGCCAGGGAGCCGTTCCCCTGGTTCGACCGGGCGGACCTGGGCTCGCTCATCCTGCGGTGGACACCGGCCAGCATCGGGTCGGACATCAGGTTGGTGGCGGCGCCCTGCAGCTTGGTCTTGATGCCGGCGGAGATCACGTGATGGCGGTCGGCCATCAGCGCCTCGAAGCCCTGGCGGGCGACTTCGGCGGGATCGTCCTTGGGTCCGTCGCCCACCGGCGTGCCCTTCATGCCGGCGCGGTCGAAGAAATCCGTGTCGGTCGGGCCGGGCATCAGGGCGGTGACGGTGATCCCCTTGGGCGCCAACTCGTTCCGCAGGGCCTCGGCGAAGGACCGGATGAACATCTTCGACGCGGAATAGACGGTCTCGAACGGACCCGGCATCAGGCCGGAGATCGATCCTGTGAAGAGGATCCTGCCGCTGCCGCGCGCCACCATGTCCCGGACGATCAGCTTGGACAGGTGCACCTGGCTGCGGACATTGAGGTCGATCAGCCTGAGCTCCGCGTCCAGGTCGGTCCGGCTGAAGTCGCCGCCCCCGACGCCCACGCCGGCATTGGCGCAGAACACGTCCACGGGGCGGCCGAGGTCGCGGACGCTGCGGTGGAACCGCTCGACCCCATCGGCATCGGACAGGTCGGCCGCCACGGCCAGGACCTCCCGGCCGGTTTCCCGGCGGAGCAGGGCGGCGGCACCTTCGAGCTTCGCGGCGTCCTGTCCGCCGATCACGAGATCGTAGCCATGGCGGGCGAACTGCCGGGCCAGTTCCAGGCCGATGCCGCTGGAACCGCCGGTCACGACGGCGAGCTGCTGCACACTCATTCACTGTCTCCTGGGGCTCCTTCGGGAGCGCCGTTCCGGTCAAAGCAGTTCCAACAGCGGCCGGGGGGCACGGTTCCGACCTATGGGTTCCCTCGCGGCGCGTCCCGGGCGCTCGCCCGGGCGAACTCCCGCAGGGTGGCGCGGATGCGGCGCTCGTGGCTGCCGGGCCAGTAGAGCCGGTCGCAGCCGGCGCAGTGCCGGATCGGCAGGCCGGACGCGCGGACATTGGCCGGCGCCCGATCGGCGCGTCCCGGCGGTGCCGGCCCCAGTTCGGTGTTGCAGACCATGCAGCGCGTCAGCGGATCGGCCAGCCAGTCCACCCCGAGCCTCCGGCCCAGGTGGAGCGCCTGTTCGCGGACGGTATCGCCCCGCACCAGCACGACGACATCGGCGGCGCGCCGCCGCTGCAGGATCGCCCGGTCGCGGGTCAGGAATTTCCGGCCCTCGGACAGCGCCAGGTCGAGCAGCGCTCCGTCCGCCCCGCCGGTCTCGGCGATCGCCGTGTCGTAGCCGGCGCCCCGCAGCCACCGGCCCAGCCCATGGAGCATCTCGTCGCACAGGAAGCGCATGCCGCGATCCGGGATCCCTCCGTCCACTCCAAACCTCACCGCTCGGTAGACACGAGATGGTGAGGATTCTCGGGCCGGCCAGATCGGAGCGCCGGTCGGGCGCTGATTATGCCTCGTAGACCACCCAAAGCCGCTCGGCGAAGGGACCGCGCTTGGTCAGGTGGCCCTCGGGTCCCGGAGCGCGCCTCAGCCGGTTCCGCCGGAGCAGCGGCTTCAGCATCAGGGGCAGGAGCACCCGGTTCATGTGGATGCCGAAACAGGTGTGCAGGCCGTGGCCGAAATGGATGTATTCGTGCTGCATCCGGCGCGGATCGAACCGTCCGGGATCGGGGACCCGGCGCCCGTCGTGCATCGCGGAGCGGAACGCCGCCAGCACGGTGGCTCCCTTGGGAACCAGCGTTTCGCGCGGGGTCCCGACGGCGATGCGGTGGTCGCGCGCGGCGACCCGGGGCAGGGCGGGGGCGAGCGGGTCGAACCGCATCGCCTCGAACACATAGCCGGCGAGGAGCGCGTCGTCGCCCGACCGCGCCGCCGCCTGCGCTCCCATCAGGGCGTCGGGGCGGCGCAGGAGCTGCTCCATCGCCTGCGGCACCACCATGGGCGGCTGCGGCGGTCCGCCGACGATCATGCCCATCAGCGCGGTGCGGATCTGCTCGTCGGAGAAACCGGGCTCGCCCTGGCGCTGCAAGGCGAGGCAGCGGCCGAGCACGTCGTCGCCCTCGAAGTCGCTGCCGGTGGTGTTCGATCCGCGGCGGGCGGCGATCAGTCGGTCGATATGGTCGCGGAGCGCCGGCGCCATCCGGTCCACGTCGGCGCGGAGCGCCGGGTCGTCGCCCGGGTCGGCGAACTGGAACTCGAACAGGCGTGTCGCCCAGACCCGCAGGTCCGCGCCGTGCGGGTCGGGAACGCCGAGATAATCCGACAGCACCGTGAAGGTGACCCGCCGCACCAGCTCGTCGACGACCTCCAATCGGCCGCCGGCCTGCTCCACGATCTCCTCGGCCAGCGCCTCGACCGCGCCGGCCAGGCGCACCGGGATGTCCTCCCGCAGGATGGCTTTGCGCATCGCGGCGGTGTCGCGCCGGTATTCCGGCGTGTCCGCCATGCCGAGGAAGAACGGGCATCCGCCCATGATGACGTCGAGCTTGGCCCGGTAGGGAACGGGGAAGGCGTCGTCCGTCAGGAAGACCTCCCGCACGTCGTCGTAGCGGGTGACCAGCACCGTGCCGCCGACCTTCAGGATCGGCTTCACCGTGCGCAGCAGCCCGAAGGCGAGATCCACGTGGTCGAAGGCCCAGGCCCTCAGCCGCGTCCCGATGCCGTCGGGCAGGGGCCGCAATACCTGTTCCGCGGTCATGTCAGGTCCGCCATGAACTTGAGCGCGGGAAGGCTGGGCAGGAAGAAATAGTCGCCGCCGACCATCTTCACGTAGGTCTCGACCTCGACCTTCAAGCGGACCGGATCCTTGGGTATCGTGAACGGACCCTTGGGGCCGAGCAGCGGGTCGGTCTCGCCGTAGAGGCCGGCGAAGTTCCGGTTGAGCAGCCAGGTCTGCTGGATGAACTCGAACTGCCGGACGATGTCGGTGTTCAGGCACATGAACAGCAGGCCGCGCTCCTTGCGGTCGTCCTCCAGCCGATTCTGTATGGTCTCGCCGTATTTCCGGCCGCGGCGCAGGATGCGGTGGTTGTTGGCCGCATTGAGCAGGGCGCTGCGGTCGGCTTCGGTCGCGGCCAGGCCGTCCCGCGGGTTCGCCCGTCGGACATGGGAGCCGAGCGGACAGCCGAGGCCATGGAAATCCTCCCGGAAGAAGCCGACGTCGTTGGCCGGCTGCCCGTCCACCGCCGCATGGACGCCGGCCGGGCAGAGCAGGTCGCCGTCGTGCTCCCGTCCGACGATCCGGTCAGCCAGCCAGTCCGCGTCGATGCCGGGACAGCCCAGCGACCGGGCCGCGGCGTCCAGCGAGTTCCAGAAGGCGGCGACATCCTGACGCAGTTCGCGCACGACCAGGTAGGAGCCGTCGGCGCCGAGATCGAGGAAGCCTTCGGGCGCGCCGTCGGGCTTGAGGTCCGGGTGCCTCGCCGCGATGTCGGCCGGCCGCTGGACGATCGGGGCGGGTGCCGCCTCGTCATGGGCGTTGGTATAGCCCATCAGCACCTCGCCCATCGGCACCCCGTGCCACGGGTCCCTGGCGGCGTGCCCGCCGGCGGGGTCGGCGGTAGACGGGCCGGCCAGATAGGGGACCGGCTGGGAGAAGCCGTCGGCGAAGCCGAAATGCTCCCGCGCCCTGCCGTCTGGGTCGATCCGCAGGGACAGGTCCAGGTGCCGCACGAGCGACACCCCTTCCGGCTCCAGCGCTTCCATGACCTGGTTGCACCAGTCGGCCAGGTCGGTCTCGTCCACCGCGTAGAGGAGGAGAAGGACATCGGCCGCCTGCGGCGTGGCCGAGGCATCGCCGCTCCAGAGCGGGCCGCCGGGGATGACGGTGCCGTTCTTCTCCTCGTCCCCCAGCCGCCGGCGCCGGTCAGGCTGGTGCATTCCCTCCCGGAAGGGCAGGGCGAAGGCCGATAGATCCGCCGTGTCCGTGAGACCGAGCCGCTTCAGCCCGGCGCAGGTGAACGCGATGGCGGTGGACCGGTTCAGCCGGCCGGTGGCGGCAGTCACGGGGGCCACCTTTTCCAACGCCTTCAGCCAACCGCCGCCCGGCCGGTCCAGCTTCAGGAACAGCGCCCTGGTCACCGGCAGATGGGCGAAACCGCTGACCACCAGCCCCTGGATGCGGCCGAGCTGTCGTGGCGAGAGGCCCCACTTCCCGTCCGTGCGGACGTCGTCCCCGATCACAAGTCCCTGGTCCATGCTATGGCCTCCTCCGGCGAGAGCGTCGGCTGCCGCAATCCGCTGGCGACGCGGGCATGGCGCTCGATCTGGTTGACGGTGTAGTCGCGGTAGGCGCTGAACCAGAACAGGGTCGTCGCCATGGAATGGCGAGCCCAGTTCTTGAACTTCCGGCCGTGGGTCGCCCCTTCGAGGCTCAGGAACCGGGCCGGGGGAAAGCCCACGCAATTGCCCCAGGCGAGCGTCAGGCCGCCATGGGCCTTCTCGATGAAGTCGTCGAGGTAGCTTTCCCAGCTTCCGTCGAAATTGCTGAAGAACATCAGGCGGCTGCCGTTGCCCACCATGGCCCAGTGGGCGAAATGGATCGTCCGCATGCTGCCGAGATAGCCGCTGGTGGCCACCACGCGGAGGATCAGCGCCAGGCCGGCCAGCCCGGCCCGGATCAGCACGGCGCGCAGCAGGCCGGGCTTGACCAGCACCATGCTGCCCATGTGGTTCTGGGCGATGAAGTCCTCCCGCCGCATCATGTCCTGGAGCCGTTCGGGCCGCACTTCCGGCTCGTCGTGGCTGGGGTCGCGGTCCTCCAGCCGGCGCAGCCAGAGCAGGATGGCGCAGAGCGAGAAGGGCACGCTCGACAGCCCCAGGGCGAAGACGCGCGCGGCCGCGGCGGCCGTCTCGCCGAACGGAGCGGGGATCAGGGGGGCGATGACGGCGCCGAAGACGATCGCCGCAAGGGCCACGTAGACCGCCAGGAACAGGGCGGCGGCGACGGCCATCAGGACGGAGCCCACGGCGGACCCCGCGGACTTCGCGGCGTCCCTGGCGAAGGCATCGCGCATCCGGGGCGGCGGTCCCGATACCGGCGCCGGCTCCGATCCCGAGAATTGGCGGAACAGGTCGGGCAGGTCCTTGATCAGGCGACCGGTAGCCAAGGCGGCGAGAAGCGAAACGATGACCACGAGCCAGCCGTTCGGCACGACCAGGGCCAGCAGCACGCCCGGGAAGGACAGCACGAGGAGCGCCGCCATGACGAACCCGGCCAGCTTCGCCAGATCGGCCAGGCGCTCGCGCCCGGGGATGCGGACGGGTTCCGGCTCGCCCAGCCAGTCGAAGCTCCCGCGCAGGGACGACCGCAGGGTCCGATGCAGGGTGACGGCGTCGGTGGATCGGTACTGCGCGCCGTTACCCAGTTTCTCCTGCGTCGCGAAGAAAAGCTTGGCCTCCCGGTCGATCCGGCGGCGGTCGAGGCCCCGGTTGCCCTGGTGGAAGATCATCGGCATCACGGTGTGCGCCTCCAGGAACGGCGCCAGCGGATGCTTCGAGCCCGGCCGGGTGATCAGGTCGAAGGCCTCGCCGGTCCGGCCCGCGGGCCGCTCGCAGTAGCGGAGGATTTCGCGAAGCCGGGGACCGATCGCCGCCTCCAGCTGCGCCCAGAAAGGACCCTGCGGCCCGTCGAAATTCGCCTCGATCACCAGCACGGGATCGAAATGGTCGTCTTCGAACACCGAGATGGACATGAAGTGCAGCGTGGGGACGAGGCTCCTCAGCCGGCTGTAGGAGCCGGTGTAGGGAGGCGGCGGGTTCTCTTCCTCGTGCTTGAGCTGCTCGATGAGTTCCCGCAGAGTAGAAAGCCCTTTGGATTGCGCTTCAAGCACGACGCTCAAGACTGTTTGAGACATATCGCTCCTCACGACAGTGAAGAACGCCGGAAATGACCCCGCCGACGTTTTCATTTGAAACAAGAATGTTGTGTTGATCCTTTATCGCATAGAAAATTATTTAACGACAATCTCTATTCAGGGGGCGTGCAGAAAGAGAATGTGTGATCTGCTTCACAGGTGAGCACACCAGAGTGGTTCTTGAACGTGCTTCTTGATCCCGGACGCCGGCGAGCTTATTGCGCCAGGGTGGCTCCGCTTCACGGGGCATGGTGCCCTGCCCGCTGCCCTGGCAGCATTTTTTGATACCATTGTTTGACAGGATCCGGGCATGAGCGGTCGCAACGTTTCCCTTACTCCCCGTCTCGACCGTTTCGTGGATAGTCAGGTGGAGACAGGCCTGCACCGGAACGCCAGCGAAGTGGTCCGCGAGGCCCTCCGCAGGTAGGAGGAGGAAATCGCCGCCGAACGCCAGTTGCTCGATGTGCTCGGCAGCATGATCGAGCGCAGCGATGCCAATATGGCGGCATGCCGGTATGAGGAAGCCGGTACCGACGAGCGCGCGAGCGCCCGGCTGAAAGCGGAGTGGCTGAACGCCGGAAGTTCCGCTTCGACTCCCAGCGCTCAGACGCATCGTCCGATCGCTCCCTTAGGGCTTTGCCCGATCAGGTCGATCCGCCCGGGACAGCCGGACCGATGCGTTGGGCCACGGCCCAACCTATGATCGACGGCCCGCATCACCTCTGTCCTGCATCAAACCTCAGGTTGGGCCGTGGCCCAACGCATGGCAGCGAATGGAGCGGCAGGCTGAATGGAACGGTGCGGTTCAACTTGGTCGGAAACCGCTCTAGACGTCGTCCGCTCCCAGTGACCCGGTCCGTCCCACGCAGCCCGCCGGCCCAAGCGGGACCGGCGGGACGCATCGGGACCGAACGCAGGCGATCAGGGCGCCGGGGCGGAGGAGACGAAAGGCACCACCGATCCCTTGCGCATCAGGGCGTAGTGGAAGGACCCGCCCAGGATCGCGCCGATGATCCAGGTGAAGCCTGACAGGCTCTCCAGACCCGGCGTCCAGACCGAGGCGACGGAGAAGACCGAGGCGATCGCGAAGGAGACCATGGCTTTGCGGTTCCAGCCCTCGTTGAAGTAGTAGGTCGTCCCCGGTTCGGCGGAGAACAGGTGCTGGACGTTGAGCCGCTGCTTCTGGACCAGGTAGTAGTCCGCAATCATGATCCCGTAGAGCGGGGCGAGCACCGCGCCCAGGGTATCGACGAAGGCGGCGATGCCGATCGCGCTGATGACCGACACCCACAGGGCGCCGATGAAGAAGGCGATCACAGCGGTGATGATGCCGCCGGTGCGGGCGCTGATCCGGGACGGCGCCAGGTTGGCGATGTCGTAGGCCGGCGGGATGAAGTTGGCGACCAGGTTGATGCCGACGGTGGCCGCGAAGAAGGTCAGGGCGGCCACGACGGTCAGGAACAGGTTGTCGACGCGGGCGACGATGTCGGCCGGGTTGGTCAGGGTTTCACCGAACACCACCACCGTTCCGGCGGTGATGAAGAGGGCGATGAAGGAGAAGAAGGCGAGGCCGATCGGCAGGCCGATCAGGTTGCCTTTCTTCATCTCGGCCTCGTTCTTCGAGAACCGGGCGAAGTCGCCGAAATTGATGATCACCGCGGCGAAGTAGGCGATCATGGTGCCGACGACCGCCATGAAGGCCGCGAACGTCCCGCCCGCGTAGTCGCCCCGGCCGCTGAAGATGTTACCCAGCTCGGTCAGCAGCCCGCCGCCGGCCTGGTACCAGATCGCCAGCATCAGGGCGATCATCACGGCATAGACCAGCGGGCCGGCCCAGTTCAGGAACTTGGTGATCCAGTCGATGCCTTTCAGGAACAGCGCGAGCTGGAAGGTCCAGACGATGACGTAGGAGATCCAGCCGACCAGGGTCATGCCGAGAAACTCCGGCGCGCCGGAGACGCCGAACAGCGAGTTGATCAGCAGGGCCACCGCGGTCGAGGCGAAATAGGTCTGGACCCCGTACCAGAAGATCGCGACGATGCCCCGGACCAGCGCCGGGAAGTTGGCGCCGCGGACGCCCATGCTGGCGCGCGCCATGACCGGGTAGGGGATGCCGTACCGAACGCTCGGCTTGCCCGACAGGTTGACCAGGAACATCACGATGACGCCGGCCAGCACGATCGCGGCGAAGACCGTCCAGCCGTTGAGCCCGTAGGAGATGAAGAGCGTCGCCGCGAGCGTGTAGCCGAACAGGCTCTGGATGTCGTTGGACCAGACATTGAAGATCTCGAACCAGCCCCATTTCCTCTTCTCGAAGGGCAGGGGCGCCAGATCGTCGTTGTGAAGGGACGGGTCGATCCGCTTGATCGCCAGATCGTCGGTGGGCATGGCTTCCTCCTCAGTCGATGGTTTTTCTTGTTTCCAAGGTCTCCAGGAACGTCAACAGCACGCGGACGGCGGTATCGGCGTCCGCCTCGGCGATGGCTTCGGCCGGGTTGTGGCTGATGCCGCCGGCGCAGCGCACGAACAGCATCGCGATGTCCGTCAGGCCGGCGAGGGCGGAGGCGTCGTGGCCGGCCCCGCTGGGCAGGCGGAGCGGTTCGATCCCGTTGGCGGCGACGGCGGCCGCCAGCCGGTCCATCAGCCAGGGCGCACATTTCCGGGCCGTTTCCTCGTAGGTCCGCCGGGCCGTGGCCCGGACCGCCCGGCGCGACGCGATGGCTTCCATTTCGGCCATGATGTCGGCGATCGCCGTAGTCCGCTGCCCGTCGTCGGGGGAGCGCATGTCGATGGTGAAGCGGACGGCGCCGGGGACCACGTTGGTCGCCCCGGCGGGGACCTCCAGCTTGCCGATGGTCCCGACCAGCTCCGGCACCGAAGCCGCCCGCCGCTCGACCGCCAGGACCATCTCGGCCGCCGCGGCCAGGGCGTCGCGGCGGAGCGCCATGGGGACGGTGCCGGCGTGCCCGGCCTCTCCGGTCACCTCGACCAGGAAACGGCTGGCGCCGTTGATCGCGGTGACGATACCGACCGGCAGATCCTCCCGTTCGAGCACCGGACCCTGCTCGATGTGGAGTTCGACATAGCCCAGGACTTCGCCCGGCCGGCGGGCGGCGGCCGGTATCCCCTCGGGTATGCAGCCGAAGGCGAGGAGGGCTTCGCGGACCGTGACGCCGTCGTCGTCGCGGGCGTCCAGCATGGCGGGATCGACGGTGCCGGCGATCGTCCTGCTGCCCAGCAGGGTCACCGGGAAACGGACGCCTTCCTCGTCGCCGAAGGCCAGAACCTCGATGGGGAAGGGCAGGCGCCTGGCCCGGCGGTGGAGCTCCGCGACCGCCTGGATCGCGGCGACCACGCCGAGGCTGCCGTCGTATTTTCCGGCGTTCCGGACGGTGTCGATGTGGGAGCCGATCAGCAGCGCCTGCCGGCACTCCCCCGTGCCGTCGTACCGGCCGACGACCGTGCCGGCCGCATCGACATGGACCGCCATGCCGGCGGCTTCCATCCACAGTTTGACCTGGAGGGCGGCGGCCTTGTGCTCGGGCGTCAGGAAGAGGCGGGTCAGCGTGCCCTCCTCCTGGGAAAACCGGGCCAGACGGTCGAGGCGCCGCATCACCTCCGCCCCCGGGCGCACATCCTGGTCTGCCAGACTGATCATGAGAAGCCTCCTTCGCGCCTGCTTCACGCGGCGTCGGGCTATCGTTTTCTCCCCGTGGGAAACATCTTCGACCCTTCCGATCGTGACGTCCAATATGTCGTTTGACTGGATTGATATGAAGAACCTATGATTCTCCGACGTCACCGCCGTCGGGCAGGGTCGTCATGGAACTCCGGCATCTCCGCTACTTCGTCGTCGTCGCCGAAGAACTCAGCTTCACCGCGGCGGCCCTGCGCCTGCACATTTCCCAGCCGCCCCTGAGCCAGCAGATCCGCGACCTGGAGACCGAGGTCGGGACCGAACTGCTGAGGCGGACCAGCAGGCGTGTGGAATTGACTCCGGCCGGCATGGCTTTCCTTCGACACGCCCGGGCCGTGCTGGAGCAGGTCGCCCAGGCCGCCGAGCAGGCGCGGGCGATCGGGCGGGGCCTGACGGGAAAGCTGGATATCGGAATGACCGGATCGGTGCTGCTGGGGCCGCTGGCGCAGCTGGTCGCCCATTATGCCGCGGCCTATCCCCAAGTGGCCGTCCGGCTGCACGAGATGCCGCCCATGGACCAGATCGCGGCGCTCCACGACCGCCGGACCGACGTGAGCTTCCTGCGCTGCCCCGCCGCCGATAGGGACCTGAAGACGGAATTCGCCTGGAGCGAACGGACGGTGGTGGCGCTGCCGGAAGGGCATCCGCTGTCCGGCCGCGGGAGCGTGATGCTGGCGGACCTGCGGGGCGAAACCTTCGTATCGCTGCGCCTGCGGGATTCACCCTTCGCGCAGTATCTCGCCGATTGCTGCGTCCAGGCGGGATTCATGCCGCGCATCTCGCAGGAGGTTTTCGAGGCCTATTCGCTGACCAGCCTGGTCGCGGCGGGCCTGGGCGTGGCGCTGGTTCCCGAGACCGTGCGAAACCTCGCGCGCAGCGGCATCGTCTACCTGCCCCTGGCCGACCCGTGTCCCGTCGCCGACGTGATGATCGTGTACCGCGAGGACGGGGACGCCGTCGTCGCGCGGTTCCTCCGGTCGGCGAGGGCTTTCCTGGAGGGTGGGGGAGTCGACCCGCCCCGACGGTTCGTGGAAGAGGCTTGACCAACTTGACCAACTAAATGCAGGCATCGCAGAGTTGGCCAAGCCGGAAGGAAGGGAAATATCGATGGAACCTGTAAACCTGTACGAGCCCGAGGCGGACCTGGACCAGCCCAGATTGCCGGTCGGCTCGCTCGGCGTATCCTACATAGCGCCGGATTTCGACGAGCCCGATCCCGAGGTCGGCACGCTTTTCGAAGTCGGTGCACTTCTCGAAATCGGCCATTGACGGACCTGCTGTTCGATCCCCGCGTCTTGCTAAAATGGAACGGCGGGGCGGATGAGGCTGATAATTGTCGCCACTCGATGCCCGAAACGCATAATCAAGATTATGGAAATAACTTGCGGTATATAACGCGGCCGGAACCCGGCTCCGAAACAATTGAAACATCAAATCGAAGGGCCGGACGTCCGGGTGAAACACCGGTCCGATAACCTCCGGTTTGACGGTCGCGGGACCCTCGCGACTTTCCCCCGCGCCGTCCGCCAGCAATCCAGCCGGGAGCGACATGACATGCCTGGAGAAACCGCACTTTGGCGCGACATGGCGAGCATCGCCAAGGACTGGGCCCGGTGGTCGCCGGCCGAGAAGCTGGCTGCGGCGGCAGCCGGCCTGGCGACGGTATCGGTCATCGTCTTCAGATCGGCGCTCTGAAGACGGAGACCCGGCGGACGGAAAGATCAGCCATGCCAGACAGCCTTGCACGAGACACCGGATGGGCACCACCCCTGTCCGCCGGCCCCATCAAGCCCGCCGACATGAGCGAGAACGGCGTCCTTCTCCGTCTGCTGGACATGGCCCAATGCATCGAGCGGTCCGACGAGGACGGCGCCTTCGTCGCCTTCGTGGACCTGCTCGACCGGATCCAGCCCTGCGGAACGGACCTCAGGACGAAGACGCAATGCTTCGCGCAGGCGCTGCTCAAGAACATAGACTGGAAGACAGGCCATGGCTCCTTGCATGGCGCCTTGTTCGAGTCCCATGCCGACCGGTTCCCGCCGATGAAACTCGCGGCCGGGGCTGCCGGCACGATCCTGGGCGGCCTGCTGGAACGCTGCGACGACGCGGTGCTCGTCGATATCGGGATCGGCCATGGCGGGAGGATAGCCGGCCTGTTCCGCTCCCTGGCGGGACGCGGCGCCCTGCCCCGGGCGCTCACCGTCGTCGGCATCGATCCTTGCGACGGCGCGCTGGCCGAGGCGGAGGCGACCCTGTCGTCCCTGGCTTCCGGCCTGGGCCTGCCCTTCCGGTTCCTGGCGATGCCGTCGCGGGTCGAATCCCTGACAGCGGCGCAGTGGGACGGTTTCCGCTCGATCGGAGGCCGGATCTTCGTCAACGCCGTGTTCTCGCTTCATCATGTCGGCGGGCATGGCGCCAAGGACGCGGTGCTGCGGAACGTGAAATCGCTGAAGCCGGAAGCGCTGGTGATCGCCGAGCCGAGTGCCGATTTCGAAACCGACGACCTGCTGCGCCGCCTTGCCCATGCCTGGCGGTTCTACGGCGCCTGCTTCGGGATCCTGGACCGCATGGATGTTTCCCAAGAGGAGCGGACCATGGCCAGGATGTTCTTCGGGCAGGAGATCATGGATGTCCTCGGCACGCCCGCCGACCGGCGGGGCGAGCGGTTCGATACGGCGTCGCGCTGGCTCGCGCGCCTGCGCGACGCCGGGTTCCAGGCCCATCCGGACCTGCGCCGCGCGTCGGCCGGTCAGCCCGGAGGCATCCTGGGAGCGACCCTCCACGACGACCATGTCGGGTTCGACTTCGCCGGCCAGGTGATGTCGGCGGCGATCTGCGTCCGCTGAGGCCCGCGACGGGCGCTCGTCACGGGCGCCGGCCGACCATGTCCCTCAAGCGGCGGCGGACCTCGGCTGGGTCCAGGGGTTTCTCCAGCAGCCGGCCGTGGGCGCCGGCCGGCAGCGTCGCGGAGGCCCGCAGGACGTCGCCGGTCATCAGCAGCACCTTCCCGGCCAAGTCGGGCCGGTGCGTTTCCAGCATCCGGAGCAGGCCGGCCCCGTCGAGCAGCGGCATGCGGATGTCGCACAGGATGGCGTCGAACCGCCTGTCGCGCAGAAGCTCCAACGCGGCCGCCCCGTTGTCCGCCGTCTCGACGCGGTAGCCTTCCCGCGTCAGGATCTCCTCAAGCAGGGTGACGACTTCCGGCTCGTCGTCGACCACCAGGACGGTCCCGTTGCCGCTGTCGCCGTCCGCGAGCATCGCCGCGGCTGTTTCCGTCGGCACCCGGCAGGCCTGGAGAGTCACGCGGAACAGGGCGCCCCCGCCGGGGCGATCCTCCACAGTGATCGATCCGCCGTGGGCGGAGATGATCCCATGGCAGACCGACAGGCCCAGCCCGGTGCCCGATCCGACCGGCTTGGTCGTGAAGAAGGGATCGAAGATCTGGCCGCGCACCGTTTCCGGAATGCCGGGGCCGTTGTCCGCGATCTCGATCCGGACCGTTCCGGCCGCCGCGTCGTGGGCCGTCCTGACCCAGACAGTCCGGCCGGTTTCGGAAACCCGGCCCGGCGGCGAGGCCGCCTCCAGGGCCTGCTGGGCATTGATGATGACGTTCATGAAGACCTGATGGAGTTCGTCCTCATCGGCCATGACCATCGGCAGGTCGGGCGGATCCTCGCGGACGACCTCTATGCCGGCGCTGCGCAGGCCGCTGGCCAGGATCTCCATGCTGCCGTCGAGCACGGCGCGGACATCGACCGGCTTGGGCTCGCGGGCCTTCTGGCGGGCCAGGGCGAGGAAGCTCTTGACGATCCGCGCGCAGCGCTCCGCCGCGACGCGGAGGCGGCCCAGGGATTCCCGGATCGCGGCGTCGGTGCTTTCCTCCTCCAGCATGATGGCCCGGCCGAGCACGACCGACAGCGGGTTGTTCAGCTCGTGGGCGACGCCGGCCAGGAGCGAACCCAGGGCCGCCAGCTTGTCCCGCTGGTGCATGGCGGCCCTTTGCCGGTCCGCCTCGGCCTCGGCGTTCTTGCGGCTGCTGATGTCGAAGATGAACCCGGCGATATGGGTGATCTGCCCGTCCGGCCCGCGGATGGGAAACCGGACGACCATCCGCCAGGGATAGTGCGGCATGTAGGGAACATGCTCCTCGTTGACGACGGCGGCGCCGGTATTGAGCACCTGCTGGTCGTAGTACCGGATCAGCGCGGCGTCTTCCGGGGCGAAGACGTCCTGGGGCGTCCGCCCGATGATCTTCGAGACCGGCCGGTTCTGGACCTTCTCCATCTCCGGGTTCGCCACGATGTAGCGGCCTTCCAGATCCTTCAGGAACATGCCCGCCGGCGCATGCTGCATGAAGGCCTGCAGCCGCGCCTCGCTGGTGCGCAGGGCCTGCTCGGTCTGGAGGCGCGACGTGATGTCGGTGATCGCCGCGACGACCGCCGAGGCCCCCCGGAACTGGATCGTCCGCGCCGATATGAGCGCCCGGATGACCGTGCCGTCCGCGCGCCGGAGCGACGTTTCGAACCCTTCCACGTTGCCGTGCCTGGACAGGAGGCCGAGCAGCCGGTCGCGGTCCGACGGGTCCTCGTACAGGGCCGTGATCCGCTCCGGCGGGCAGCCGGGACACAGGCCGAAGCTCTCCCGCGCCCGCGAGTTGGAGAACAGGATCTCCGTGGGGTCGACCCGGGCGATCGCCATGGCGACCGGCATGCAGTCGGCGATCAGGGCAAGCTCCTCGGCGCTGGCCTTGAGCGTCGCCTCGATCGTCTTCGACTTGGTGATGTCGCGGCCGACGGACTGGTAGCCGACGAGTTGCCCGCGCTCGTCGAACAGCGCGCGGTCGGTCCACTGTTCCCAGAGCAGCCGGCCGTCGGAGGCGACCGAGGACATTTCGTAGGAAACCGTCGGGCTGGACGGCGTAAGCTCCAGGAGCTGCGCGATGAACTGCGCCCGCTGATCCGGCGTCATCAGCTTGAGGACGCTGGTCCCGATGATCTCGTCCCGCGGTCGCTCCAGCTGCCGGGCATAGGCCTCGTTGACGAAGGTGAACCGGAAATCGGGCGTGCAGCGGGAGATGAACTCGGTCTGGTCCTCGACGATGGTCCGGAAGCGCATCTCGCTCTCCCGGAGCGCGTCCTCGGCCCGCTTGCGCGCGGTGATGTCGCGGCCGACCGACTGGTAGCCCAGGCATTGGCCGGCTTCGTCGAACAGGGCCCGGTTGGTCCAGGCGAACCACTGGACCTCGCCGGCCTCGGTCGTCCGGTCATGCTCGCACCGCAGGATCGGGTCCTCCGCCGTCAGGGCCTGGAGCCCGGCGCGCAGGGACTTCTGTATCCTGGCCGGAAACGAGTCGAGGAAATCGCGGCCAAGCAGGGTCTCCGGCTCGTCCCCGACGAACCGCGCGTGGGCCCGGTTCGAGAAGTTTATCCTGAAGTCCGGACCGAAACGGCAGATCATCTCCGTCTGGTCCTCGACGATGGCCCGGAAGCGGCGCTCGCTCTGCTCAAGCGCGCGCTTCGCCGCCCTGCCGTTGCGGAGCCCGCCGAACAGTGCCTCGGACTGGCGGCGATAGTAGCGGAGGAGCGGCGAGAATTTCCGTTCCGGAGCCATGGCTTCTCCTTTCGGAAGCGGTTCTTCCGGCGCGGCGCGCGCTCACGCCGGTTTCCCGCCTTCCGCGCCCGGCACATAGACATAGCCTACCCCATGCACCGTCTTGATCGTCCGGGGCTTTTCGGGATGGGGCTCGATCTTCCGGCGCAGGCGCGCCACGCGGATGTCGATGCTGCGGTCGAACGGTTCGTCTCCGCGCTTGTGGGTCAACTCCAGCAGCCGGTCGCGGGACAGCACGCGATTGGGATTGCCGAGGAAGACCTCGATCAGGTCGAACTGCATGGCGGTGAGCGGAACCTCGGTGCCGTCGGCCTCGAACAGGCGACGCGCCTCCAGGTCCAGCATGCACCGTCCGAACGGGATCCGGGCGGGCGCCGGCGCCATCGGTTCCGAGCCCGGATCGGTATCCGGACCCGGTGCCGTACGCCGGGCCGCCCCCACCCTTCTCAGCACGCTGCGGATGCGTGCCAGCAATTCCCGCGGATCGAACGGCTTGGCGACATAGTCGTCGGCGCCCACTTCGAGCCCGACCACCCGGTCGATCGTCTCGCCGGACGCGGTCAGCATGATGATCGCCACGTCGCCGCGTTCCCGCAGTTCGCGGGCCAGGGTCAGGCCGTTCTCCCCCGGCATCTTCAGGTCCAGGATGATGAGGTCGATGGGCGCGGCGCCCTCCTCCGGGGAGTTCAGCACGGCGCGCGCCTCGGGAACGTTTCCGGCGGCGGTCACGTCGAACTCCTGCCGGCCCAGATACTCCCGCAGCAGATCCCGCACCTCGGCTTCGTCATCGACGACGAGGATGTGCGCTTTTTCCGTCATAACCGCTCCCCATGACGGTTCACAGTCCCTGGCCGGACACCCGGCGAAGCGGGTGCGGCCGGCAGGACTGTAGCACCTTTGCGACCCCGCGACGCGGGATCGAAAGGCCAGCCGGCATGAGCGGCACCGTCCTCGCGAGGACGGGAGGAAATCTCGAATCAGTGGCGGCGGGACGCTTGCCGCGTCCCGCCGCCATGGGTAGGTGAACTCAGAGAGCGCTCAGGAAATTGGCGAGATCCTGCTTCTCCTGGTTCGTCAGGCCGATTGCGAAACGCTTGTCGTAGATGTTGACGACGTCCATCAGCGTCTTGGCCGATCCGTCGCGGAAGTAGGGTTCGTGGGCCGAGAGGGCGCGCAGGCTCGGCACGGTGCTTACCCCGATGTCGGCGCAGCGGCCGGTGAGCGTGGCCTTGCCAAGGTCGTTCGTCACCGCTTCCGTCGCGCCGAGGTCCCATTGGAGGGTGCCGGGCGCACAACCCGAAACCTTGAAGATCGGCAGGTCCTTTGCGGGCGGCGGGCCGCCGACGCTGACCGCGTGGCCGCCGATGCCGATGTCACGCTGCGAGTTCGCCAGAACGTCGGCGCCAGAATGCTTGAAGTTGTGGCATGTCGAGCATGTTCCCGGCACATTGGGGCCGACCAGATTGTTGAAACCGTTGACCCCGTTGATGATGAACGAGCCCCGGTTCGTGCTTCCCGCCGCGTTCGTGCCGACGCCGTGGAAGAGAGCTTCGCCCCGGGCGATCGATTCCCTTTCCCGCTTCGCCGATCCGCTTCCGGGAGGGGTGGCCCAAGCCGCGAATTCATCGAACACCACGGGGCCGAAAGCCGGAATTTCGTCGCCGTTGGCGGACAGGTTGACGGGACCGGCGAGGGCGCCTGCCGCGGACAGCACGCCCGCCTGCTTGTCGCTGTACTGGGCGCTGAAGATGCCGGTCTCGAACGCGACGATCTCTTCCAGTTCATCGTCGGTCGGTCGGTGCAGCGCCTGGGCGTGCCCCAGCGTGGCGCTGATGGCCTGACTTATCAAGGTCGGCTCACGCCCGTCCCACATGATGTTGCCGCTCAACTCCGGGGCCGGAACGCCGGGAATGGGAAAAGTCGTGAAGGCGGTCTTGAAGTGGAGGTTGGCGGACATGAGCGGGCGCCGGAACACGGAAAGGATCTGGTCGCCGTCCTTGTTGGTGTTTGTCTGGGGATCCGTGTTGCACGTCGTCGGGTCGCTGATGACCTCGACCGTGAATTCGTCCTTCTTCAGGGGAAGGGCGATGCGGAAGACGCCCCTGGTCAGCAGGAGCGAGCGGGCGGCCTTGAAGTCCTTCTTGCTCTTGCCCTTGTAGCCGCCGAGCACCGAGCCGGAGGTTTCCGACGCCGGCACAAGGGTGGGACAGTTGGCACCGTCCACGGGTGCGAAAAGCGGATCGGCGCCCTTGGTCTTTTTCAGCCGCTTGTCGATGTTACGGAGGCTGATGCTCATGCCGCTGGCGGGCTGATGGCAGGTGACGCAGGCCCGGCCGTTCGTGCCGAGCGACTTGAAAAAGGCGTTCTGCGAGGTCACCGTCTGGCCGAGGGGCTGATAGGACCCCGTTTCGCCGTTGGGATCCTTGTCGATCTCCAGCTTCGGTATGACGACGGGGATGCCTCCCTGGTTGAAGACCTTGGCCGGCAACGGCTGCTTCATGAAGTGGGAGTAGATCTTCTTGAAGTAATCCGGAGTTCCGGCAGGGAGCTTTTTCTGAAGGCTGGCCTCGGTCTCGCTGTTGGCCGGGGGCGGCGCCTCGGGCGGTGTCGTGGCCGGATCGGTGAAATCATCCTCGGCGGCGAACAAGGGGTCCGAGGGAACGGTAAGCATGAGCAGGCCGGCTCCCGCGATCATGCTTGAAAGAACGAGATTTCTGGCCAGCCTGCGTTTTTGATCCTGGGACATGATGCACCTCGCAAATCATTGTTATGGGATTCGTCATTGAGGTACCGCCGCGCGCCAGCGTGCTCCGTCCGCGTGAAAGAGAAACGAGTGTTTGAGCAAGTTCCCACTACATGGGAATGCGGCCGAACCAAGCTGGCGAGTGACGAAACTATGAGGCGTGCTTAAGAAGGAAGCTTGAGAGTTTAACTAGCGCCATAGCAGAAACTGACAGGAGATCATCTTGATTTTATTCAGAATAGTGAAGTAAATAGTCATAATGCAAATAAAGTAATACGCAACAGTTTCTTCTATCATCATTGCTAACGTACGAAGTTTATATTATATTCGCGCTGAACTCCTATCATTCAAACGGCGCATATTACGTTAACTTGGAATTCATTTTATGTACTCCATTGTGGTACACAGCCGCCCTGTCAAATCGGCTGGCGTAATCGGGGACCTGCCGTAGAAGCGGAATGCTTCCGGCACCATCATTGGCGGTAACGTCAGTATCTATGAAGTACAGGTTTGCCTCTTGTCGAAGTATATCCTCCCGTGGTTTTGAAAACTGGTCTGTTTTTGTTGAGGTAATATTTCGTAACGTCAGTAGATTGCCGGTTGTGCGAGAGCCGTCTGAATGTGTAATTTTTGCGTTCTACGTTGAACTCCATGAAGGCAAAAATACAATTGCCGACCGATGTGTTTGAGCAGAGCGCAAGTAACCGTTTTACTGACATTGTGTGGTGCAACATCATCTTGAAATACCACTTAGAACAGTAGTAACCTCGTTTTACGCATTATGAATTTCATTGTAGATGGTTACTTTGTGAATGGTCGTTCCACCAAACCAGTAAGCATAAATCCATAATAGTGGTTACGAACCAACCAATAATTGCGTTTGTCCTATCTTATTCATTGAAGCGCCTTGCCCATTCGCGTAAGCTTTCGGCAATCGCCATTGATTATGAACATCTCTCAAATTCCGAAAAATTACCATGTTACTAAAGGGATGATGTACCTTAGGCGTAAAAGCAAATCCTTTCCAGTTCGGTTTTGGGTGGTGATCTCCATGTGGGTGGAGGGTATGCATCTCGTGATGAGGAAACAGTCGGAAAAGATTCATTCGGGCTCCACACTCCCTGAACCAAAAGTCGCATCGACGGTCTGGGAGAAGTTGGAAGGCGCTTTGAGGATCCTTGTGCCGGCTATCACGGTGGCGCCAGGGTGGGGGTCGATTAAGCTTTGGTTGTTGCTTCCGGCGATACTCCCGTGCATGCCACCGCCCCGGATATCGAGGCGCCCCTGCCCCGGCGGGAGCGTCTTCCGACGTGTCCGGCAACCGGGGCCACCGATCTGCTTGTACGAAAGGCGCATATGGCTTCAGGGTGCCGGCATCATGGTGAACAATGTCCCTGCCCGAACTTCGGGGTACCGGTGCCGGCAAGCCGGCAATCGCGTACGGGGTCACTTCGGCGCAGTTTCCGGTGGATGACCGTTGTGGAGTATGGCGAATGACGCAATTTTCGGCGCAGGCACTACTGTCCCTGGTGGCCTTGGCGGCCGGCGGAACGGTACTCGCTCAAGGGCTGGAATGGCGGCCCGATGTGTCCGTGGCACCTCCGGCGCCGCATCGCGTCGAGCGCCCGGTCGAACCGGCCCGGGATGACGCCGGGCCGATCGATGCGTTGGTCGAGGCCCTGCATGGGCGCCCGCTTTTCACGCCCGGACGGCGCCCTCCCGAACCCGTGGCCGAGAGCCCCGGCGCGGTGCCGGCCGTCGCGGCGGATTCCGACACTTTTCCCCCGGTTCCCGAGGTCCGCGGAACGGCGACTTCCGCCGACCGCTCCGTGGCGATCGTCCTCGATCCCGCGGACAACCGCTTGCGGCGCGTGGCCGCCGGGGATGAGGTGGGTGGCTGGACCGTGCTCGGGATCTATCCCGGAAAGATTCAGTTGCGCTCGGACAGAGCCGACGCGGTGGTCTACGCCGTCATGCCGGGCGGGGAGTCCAGGCGCGACGTGACGCCGAGGGTCGGTGGAAGGCAGGCGGCAGTTACCGCCGCCCCAGGTGCCGAGGGGTTCTGAGAGGGGAAGGCGATCTTTTCCGGTCCCGGTTTTAGACCTTCTGCCGGAACCCGCCCTTAGATATGCTCATCACACCAGCCGATCACGCAGGAGGGGCCGAACTTTCCGGATCGGGTGGGCAAATCAAAGGGAGGAAACAATGAAAACCATGAAGGCCGCCGCTCTCCTGGCAGGTCTCGGCTTGGCTCTCGCGGCTGGTCAGGCCGTCGCCCAGGATGCCGGCATGAAGAAATGGACCCAGGGCAAAGGATGGGGCTGGGTCTGGGGGCCGGAGGACGAGGTCGGGGCCCTCAACGAGATGACCGACGCGTCGCGCCTCGCGGCGATGCGGCTGGTCACCCAGGGCAAGACCTACGATCTCGGCCTGCCCTATGACCGCCATTCCTACAAATGGGCGGGCCATAGCCCGGGGGAGATCATCACCTTCCGGTCCCCCGTCGGCGTCAAGGACCAGAAGGACCTGGCCTTCACCACGCCCGAGCAGGGCAACACGGGCGGCACCGCCTGGCACAGCAACGCCCTGTTCATCAATGACAACGTGGCGACCCAGATCGACGGCCTGGCCCATATCACCCACGGCGACGACAACCACTGGTACAACGGCTTCAAGGAGGAGGACTGGAGCGGGAATTTCGGCGTGCGCAAGGCCGACGTCCTGACCATCCCGCCGATCGTCGCCCGCGGCGTGATGATCGACGTGGCCGGCTACAAGAACGTCGATGCTCTGCCGTCCAACTACGAGATCACGGTCGAGGACCTGCAGGCTGCCCTTGCCCGCCAGCAGGTCGACGTGACGCCCGGAACCGTCGTCCTGGTCCGCACCGGAACGGCGCGCTACTGGGGAGCCAACGGCAGCGACCATGACAAGATCAGCCAGCACGATACCGCGGGACTGGGGATGAAGGCCGCGAAATGGCTGGTCGAGCAGAAAGGGGCGATAGCCCTCGGCACCGATACCTCGGGCCTGGAAGTTTTGCCGCCGCGGCCGGAGGATTCGCAGGCCGTCGGCGGCAGCTTCAATCCGGTGCATGTCTACCTGCTGGTCGAGCAGGGGGTCCATATCCTGGAGTTCCACAACCAGGAACAACTCGCGGCCGACCGGGTCTACGAGTTCGCCTACGTCGCCACGACCAACGCCATCCGGGGAACCGTGGCGGGAACGGCCCTGCGGCCGATCGCGCTCCGCTGATCCATGTCTGAACGGTGACGGGAGGGGCTGCCCCGGCGGTCCCTCCCGATGCCTGTCCGGCTTGCGGCGATTCCAGCACAGTTGAAACCATCCGTTGTGACTTTTCCAAATGAAACCGCAGATCAGAAATGTTATTTCCAAGATTACCGACAAGTTAAAACCGGTTCATGAAAAATTTTTAATCTTGCACGAGGGGGAGTATTTATCATCGAGTATTACCCACAACAAAACATGAAATAAAGAAATCCCCCGTCCCGTCATCACCCAGACACCCGGTTCCGCCCACCCTCGGGAAGTTGACCCGGGCGTATTCAGCAGATTCGTTGGGTGCCTCGAACAAGCTTTCGGGAGATGGGCAAATGATTTCAAGAGATATCGAGAAATCGCAGGAGCAGGCCAGGCGCAATCGCATCGAAATCATCGACGCGAAGCTGACCAGGCGCGACATGATCAGGTACGGCCTCCTGACCGCCGGCGGCGCGCTGGTCGCCAAAAGCGGCCTCAGCACCCGCGCGGCGGGGGCTTCCTCCCCGACAAGTCCGCCGACGCCGGCGTTCGTCCAGCCCCTGCCGACACTGAAGCCCCTGTCGGGGGACCGCGACCCGGAGCATCTGGGCAGACTGACGGCAGTATGTTCGGACGACCCGACGGAGGTCCGGCGCGTCGATCATCAATTGTGGAGCCAAGCCAGGCCGCAGGTGCTCTACGATTTCGAACAGCAGGCCCGCGACTGGACGCCCCATCCCAGGCTCCCCAAGCAGAAGATCTGGAGCTATGCCGACTTCAAGGACGGCGACGGTGAAGCGCCGCACGCGATGATCCATGCCCGCTACGGCGAGCCCGTGCTGGTGCGCAACCACAACAAGCTGGACCCGAACCACAAGGGATACGGCAATCCCCAGGTCACGACCCACCTGCACAACGCCCACAGTGCGTCCGAGAGCGACGGCAACCCGATCGACTACTATGCTCCGGGCCTCTACAAGACCTTCCACTATCCCAACATGTACGCCGGGGGCGATCCCAACGAGGCGCTGGGCTTCCTGTGGTTCCACGACCACTGCATGGACTACACCGCCCAGAACGTCTACCGCGGCCTCGTCGGAGCCTATCTGCTGTACGACGAGATCGACAGCGGCAACGAGGAGGACCTCAACCCCGCCGCCCTGCGTCTGCCCAGCGGTGAGTACGACCAGCCGCTCGTGTTCGGCGACAAGGTGTTCGATCCCAAGACCGGCATAGCCTATTTCGACCTGTTCAATCTCGACGGGATCCTCGGCGACCGGTTCCTGGTGAACGGAAAGATCCAGCCGTTCTACGAGGTCAAGAAGCGGCGCTACCGTTTCCGGATCCTGAACTCCGGCCCGTCGCGCTTCTACCAGTTCCGGTTCAGCAACGGCATGAAGTTCTGGCAGGTCTCCAACGACGGCAATCTCCTGCCGATGCCGGTCGAGCGCGACACCATCAGCCTCGCCGTGGCCGAACGGGTCGATATCGTCGTCGATTTCGCCAACGTGACGGACAGCGTCGTCTATCTCGTCAATGTCCTGGAACAGACCAGCGGCACCGGCCCGACCGGCAAGATCTTTCCGGTCGGCCAGGGGATCAGGATCCTGCAGTTCCGGATCGGCGAAAAGGTCGCCGACCCCAGCCGGGTGCTGACCCGGACCACGAAGCTGCGCGACCTCCCCAGCATCGACCTCGGCCAAGTCGTCAAGGAGCGGAACTGGACCTTCAACCGCCGCAACGGCGCCTGGGTGGTCAACGGCGAAGTGTTCAACAGGAGCATCGTGAACGCCCGCTGCAAGCGCGGTTCCGCCGAGATCTGGAACATCACCAACGCCTCGGGCGGCTGGGCGCACCCCATCCACATGCATTACGAGGAGTTCCAGATCCTGTCGCGCAACGGGGTCGCGATCAAGGCCGGCGACGTCGAGAAGGCCCGGAAGGACGTGATCTGGCTCCACCCCAACGAGACCGTCAGGATCTTCGTCCGGTTCCGCGACTTCCTCGGCAAGTACCCGCTGCACTGCCACAACGTCGTCCACGAGGATCACGCCATGATGGCGCGGTACGACATCGTCGACGGCAATCCTTCCTGACGGCGGCACCGGACGATGGCGGGAGAGCGATCATGAATCCGAGCAGAAGAAGCTTGCTGTGGGGCGCCGCCGCTGTGGCCGGCGCCGGACTCGCGGGGGCCCTGGGGCTGGGCGGCGGTTTCGCCGATCCGGCGGAGGCGTTCGACGGATCGCCCGACGGGGTGTTTCCCAACGTGGTGCTCCAGGGCGACGACGGACGGTCCTACCGGTTCTACGACGACCTGATCCGCGACAGGATCGTCATGGTCAACCTCTTCTTCACCGGTTGCGGCGACGTCTGCCCGCTCAGCACGCAGAACCTGGTCCAGGTCCAGGAGAAACTGGCGGACCGGGTCGGCCGCGACATCTTCATGTACTCCATCACCCTCAATCCCGATCTGGACAGCGAAGCCGTGCTCCGGGACTACAAGGAGATTTATGGCGTCGGGCCCGGCTGGCTGTTCCTGAGAGGGTCGCGGGACGATACCGAACTGCTCCGCCGGCAACTGGGGTTCGTCGATCCCGACCCGGAACTGGACGCCGACCTGGAAACCCATATCGGGGTCGTCAAGATCGGCAACGACGCGATCGGGCGCTGGGCCGCCTGCCCGGCCTTCTCCGATCCGGAAGAGATCATCCGCGTGGTCGGATCGGTCGAGCCGCTTACCCGCCGCGGTTGACCACACACGCCCCGATCCCCCGTCCGGTATCCACCGGAAGGCCTAGTCCGAACGCGCTAGGGAACGGCAGGACTATTGCCAACCCTGGTGCGTCTTGGAATCGACAAGGCCAATAAAACGTTGAAAAGAATCAAACATCCCAAGGTAACAAACTGACAAAGTCAAAGGCGGGCCAAGAAGTCAACCCGCCCACGTCCCCATGAGGTTCCCCGGTTTACTGTAGCGATCCTCGCAAGACGGACCTGTGCCCTTTCGGAGGAGATCAACTTGTTTGCACCCAAGACGCGGGCGCTTCTCAGCCTGCCCGTACTCGCGACCATGGCAGTCGTATCGCTGTCGGGGCCGGCCCTTGCCCAACAGGTCCTGCTGGAACCCGACCAGCCCGCCCACCTGACCGGTTTCGGCGGCAAGCACGCCGATTCCACGTTCCCGCGATATTATTCGGACCGGAACGGGATCGCCCTGGAACTCTGCACGCAGGGCAACGACCTGATCAACGCCTGCATCTATGATCCGGTGATCGCGGGAAACACCTTCTCCGAGAGCATCGGGTTCGGTGCCGAGGCTTTCTGGTGGGCGGCCGACTCCTCGATGCCTTTCGGCACCGGCACGGCGTCCCTCGTTCTGGCCGTGGAAGCCGCCTTCGCCGCCGAGGATCCGATCCCGGGCGACGAGTTCGCCTTCGGCCGCGTCCGCATGCGCATCGACGTGCCGGAAGCCGGCACCTACAAGGTGACCTACCCGTTCGGCGAAGAGACCTTCACCGTCGACGCGCCGGGCGTCAAGGCGATCAACACGACGCTGGATACGGGGACCTTCTCCCCTGACGGCAGCGGTCCCCTGAAGAGCCTGATCGGTGCTTTCCTGGTCTGGGATACCGGCGCACCTCCGGGATATGTCGGAGACGGGGCGACACCCCACAAGGTCACCGGCTCGCCGGGCGGCTTCAACAAGTTCCGCGTCGAGAAGGTGGGTGGCGGCCCGGTCGCCGAAACCGACCTGTTCGTCATTTCCGGCAAGAAGTGGGGCGGACAGGTCGAGACGCCGCTCGGCAAGAGGCGCGTCACCTATGACGGCTACCGCCTGGAGGTCCTGGCCTCCTCGGCGCCCAACGCGACGGTGACGGCCAGCTACGGGGCGGTGACGAACCCTCTCGTCGGAGACGGCCGCGGCTTCTTCTACCTGTCGACGCCGGTCACGCCGATGCCGAAGACGGTCACCATCAAGGCGACCCAGCCCGGCAACACCGAGAACTCCCTGGTGGCCGATGTCAGCGACATCGTCAACATCACCGAGGCGACCTATGATCCCGACGTGAAAACCCTGACGGTGGCGGCGAAGTCCAGCATGTCGGTCACCACCGAGGCCACGGGCGCGGCTGTCCTGAAAGTGGAGCCGTTCGGCACCATCATCCCGGTCGACTACAGGGCGGAAATCACCGGCATCACGGTTCCGCCGGCCCACGTCAAGGTGACGTCCAGCTACAAGGGGTCGGAACTGAAGATCGTCACCATCTCGAACATCAGCCCGCCCGCACCCTCGGCACCCGGCACCACGCCGGCACCGCAGCCGACGGAAAGCGTCCCGGTCGCGAGCCTCGACTCAACGAACACCCCGATCAACACCAACGTCGTCGTCAACGTGCTGGCGAACGACACCGACGCGGACGGGCTGAACCCGGCCAGCATCCAGATATCGACCCCGCCGACCGCCGCCATGGGGACCATCGGCCTGATGGACATCGCGGGTATCCAGGTCAAGCCGGCAACCGGCTACACGGGTACGATCACTTTCGAATACACGGTGGCCGATACGAAGGGCAACCGTTCCGCGCCGGCGAAGGTGAGCATCGAAGTCATCGCCGAGACGATCAACGTCGCCCAGGCGGAATATCGCTCCGGTGACAGGAGTTGGCGTATCCGCGGCACTACCAACGCGGTCGCCAACAACACGATCACGGCCACCCTGAACGGCACGGCGCTGGGAAGCGCCGCGGTGGACGCGACGGGCGCCTTCGACATCCGGGTGACCAACGCCGCGGCCCCGGGGGCCGGCGCGGTCATGGCCCTGAAGAGCAGCAAGGGCACCACGGTCTCCCCGGTCGGCTATACGACCCGACGCTGAAACCGGGAGAAAGCCTCGGCCGATCGAAACCTCGACTGGTCGAAACAAGGGGGGCGGCGTTCGCGCTGCCCCCTTCCCTTCGTCCGCACCTATGCGACCCGCCCGATCCGCCGCGCCAGGTCGCCAAGGCCCACCGCATCCTCCGTCCGGCCGCGGCGGGCGAGATCCTGGCGGTAGCTCTGCAGAAGGGCAAGGACGGCGACCTTGTCCGAAACGCCGGGCAAAGGCCGCCCTTGCCCATCCGTGACGGCGACGCCGAGGGCCGCGATCGCTTCGGCCACGAGGTTGACCGCGTCGAGGAGTTCCCCGTCGTCCGCCTCCGGCACCCTCAACAGCGGCTCGACAAGGTCGGACAGCCGGACTCCACGCTCTCTCTGATCCACTAGCGGCGATACCCTGGTCATCGGTGCGCGGGGGCCGTCCCGGACCCCGCCTGAACCACATATGTGGCCGAACGGCGGGACTGTAAACCGGGCCAGGTCACGGCGGCGGTGACGGGGCTGTGACGAAGCCCGGCGAATTCCTGTTGCAGGACCGTGGCCGTTTGATCGCTCGGGGAGGATACGTGATCGCCGAAGGTGCTGAGCCGGTTTCTCCGGAACAGTTCGAGAGCCGCCTCGCCCGTGCCGCGGCGCTGGCGCCCGATCCCCTGTCCGGCCTGTTCGGCCCCCGCTCGATGCGCTGGAGGATCGACCGCGAGGCGGCGGTCTTCCTCGGGGCGGGACGGGCCTTGCTGCTTCAGCTGGCCCATCCCTGGGTGGCGGCGGGCGTCCTGGAGCATTCGCGGACGCTCGACGATCCGATCGGGCGTTTCCACCGCACTTTCCAGGCGGTCTATTCCATCGTCTTCGGCACCGTGGACCAGGCGCTGGCGTCGTCCCGCGCGCTGAACCGGGGGCATGGCCGCGTCGAGGGGGCGATGCCGGCCGCGGCCGGCCCCTTCGAGGCGGGAAGCCGCTACCGGGCGAACGACGTCGCCGCGCTGACATGGGTTTTCGCGACGCTCGTCGATTCCGCCGTGGTCGCCCATGATCTGGTCCTGCCGCCCCTCCGCGAGGCCGAGCTCGAAGCCTATTATGCCGAAAGCCGCCGGTTCGCCGCCTGCTTCGGCATTCCGGACGCGGCGCTGCCGCCGACCTGGTCCGGCTTCCACGCCTATGTCGGCGCCATGGTCGCGTCACCGGTCCTCACGGTCATGCCGGCCGCCGGCGAGCTGGCCGACGGGCTTCTCCGCGGGGCGGGCGCCTGGTGGCTGTTCGTTCCCTCCACCTACCGGGCGCTCACCGGGGACCTGCTGCCGGACCGCCTCCGGGACGAATTCGGACTGCCGGACGACCCCGACCTGCTCCGGACCGCCCGGCGGCAGCTGGACTGGATGCGGCGGGCCTATCCCCGGCTCCCGGCCCGCCTGCGCTTCGTCGGGCCGTACCACGAGGCCGTGGGGCGCCTGTCGGGACGATCGCGCCCGGACGCCCTGACGCGCGCCGGCAACCGCCTGTGGATCGGCCGCAGTGCCCTGTCCCGCCGCTGAAGATTGTAGTTTGCTCCCCCGTAGCGTTGGTTTAGCCTGCAACTGAAAGTTTTTTCAGTCCGCCGTCGCTCAAGTCGGCACAACGATAAGAACATGGGGAAACGCACGATGCAGAAATTCAGCAGGCGCGCGGTCATGCTGGGGGCCGCGGCGCTGACTGCCGGGTGTGCCGCCGAGGGTCCGTCCTTCCTGTCGAACCAGGCGTCCATAGCCCCGGCCGATGCGGGCTCCACCGGCATCGACAGCGTCGGCATTGACACCGCGGGGATCGACCGCGTCCTGCGCCAGGCCGTCGGCCCCGACAGGGTGGCCGGCCTGGTCGCGATGGCCGCCAACGACGAAGGCACCTTCTACGAGGCGGCCTACGGCAAGCGCGCGCTCGACCGGGAGGTGGACATGACCGCCGACTCGGTGTTCTGGATCGCTTCCATGACCAAGCCGGTCACCTGCACCGCGGCGATGCAGATGGTGGAGCAGGGCAGGCTCGACCTCGACGCGCCGATCGGTTCAGTGCTGCCCGAACTGGCATCGCCGCGGGTTCTCACCGGGTTCTCCGCGGCGGGCCGTCCGCAGTACCGGCCGGCCCGCCGCCCGATCACGCTGCGCCACCTGCTGACCCACACCGCGGGCTTCTGCTATCCGACCTGGAACGCCGATCTCGACCGCTTCATGCGGGAGACCGGCCACCCGCCGACCTCGACGGGCCTCAAGCAGTCCCTCTACCTGCCGCTCATGTTCGATCCGGGCGAACGATGGGAATACGGGATCAACATCGACTGGGCCGGCCAAGCGGTCGAGCGGGTCAGCGGCCTCAGGCTCGGCGACTATTTCCAGGAGAACATCTTCTCGCCTCTCGGCATGACAAGCACGGGCTTCAAGCTGACGCCCAGCCAGCGCGCGCGCCTGGTCAAGGTCCATACCCGCCAGCCCGACGGATCGCTCCGGCCGATCGATTTCGAAATCAAGCAGGACCCGGAGTTCGAGGCGGGCGGCGGCGGGCTCTATTCCACCGCGGGCGACTACATGAAGTTCTGCCGGATGTTCCTGCACGATGGAAAGTCGGCGGACGGCCGGCAGGTCCTGCGTCCCGAGACAGTGGCCGCCATGGGCCGCAACCAGATGGGGGACCTGAACGTCACCATGTTGCGGACCCAGGACCCCGCCCGGTCGGTCGACGCGGAGTTCTTCCCCGGCATGGTCAAGAAATGGAGCACCGCCTTCATGCTCAACACCGAGCGGGCTCCCACGGGGCGGAGCCCCGGCAGCCTGGCCTGGGCGGGGCTGGCGAACACCTTCTTCTGGATCGACCCGGCGCGGCGGGTGACCGGCGTCATCCTGATGCAGATGCTGCCCTTCGTGGAGCCCCAGGCGATCGGGACTTTCACGCAGTTCGAGACGGAGACCTACCGGGCGCTCGGCACCGCCCAGGCCTGACGGATCGAAAGGGACCGCCGGGGCGGTCCCTTTCCCCAGTCACCCCGTCATGGAGGCGAACCGGATCAGCCGCCGTTCTGGGTGGTGGCCGGCGTCGTGGCCGGGGTGGTCTGCGCAGTCTGGGTGGTCGAGGAGGTCGGCGCCTTGACGCTCTGGCTCCAGGAGCAGCCACCCTCGCCGGCCAGGGCCGGTGCGGCGGCGGAGACGGCGAAGGCGAGGGCCGTTGCGGCAATCATCATACGCATCTTGGGCACTCCATCGGTGGGAAGTTACCCGCATGTAGCTGAGGCGGGTTCGAAACTTGTCAACCGTCCATGTTCGGAAAAGGCTCCGTCAGCAGGGCGCCGCATTCCAGGATGAAGTCGCCGGCGCTGGTGATGTCGCCGACCAGCGCCGCGCGCGCGGCGGCGGCGTCGCCGCGCAGCGCCGCCCGGACCAGCTCCTCGTGGTAGCCCAGGGCCGCCCGTTCAGTCATGCGCCGGGATCTGGAACGCAGGTCGAAATTCAGCACCGGCCCGATCTGGAGCCACAGCCCCTCGATGATCTGGAGCAGCGACGGCATCCCGGCCGCCGCGTAGACGTGGAAGTGGAAATCCTTGTTCAGCCGGATCAGGGCGCCGGCGTCCGGGTCGGACAGGTCGTGCTCGGCCTTGAACGCGTCATGGATCTCGCGCAGCCGGTCGAGCCCATCCGGGGTCATGCGCCGCACCCCCGCCTCCACCGCGTGCCCCTCGACCATCAGCCGGATCGTCCGCAGCTCCTCGAACCGGCTGCGCGACATAAGCGGCACCCGCACCGTCCGGTTGGGCAGCACCTCCAGCGCGCGCTCCGCCGCCAGCCGGGCGATCGCGTCGCGAACCGGCATCATGCTGGTTCCCAGTGTCGTGGCCAGGGTGCGGATGGTCAGGCCCTCGCCGGGCGACACCTGGCCGGCCATGATCAGGTTCCGCAGATCGCGGTAGACCCGCCCCGCTACGGTCTCGCGGTGGATACGCTCCAGCCCGTCGATCGTGGCACCGACCATCGCTCCTCCCCACGGTATGATTTCGAACCTTGACGCTGGCTGCGTTTCGCTTACTGTGATCACATATCGCGGATGGTTAATCAATCAACAACAAACCGCAAACTGGGAGCGAAACCATGTTCAACGAGAAGAATCCCGGCATGATGGGCCTGACCCGCCGATCGATCCTGAAGGGCTCCGCAGGGGTGGCGGCGCTGGCGACCATCGGTGCGCCGGCCATCGTCCGGGCGCAGTCCGACGTCATCCGCGTCGGGCACCTGACCCCCCGCACCGGATTCCTCGGCCCGCTGGGGGAATACGGCGTCATGGGCGTCACCCTCGCCGCCGAAGAGATCAACGCGGCCGGCGGCGTGCTGGGCCGCAAGATCGATCTGCTGGCCGAGGACAGCGTCAACCCGTCCACCGCCTCGACCAAGGCGGACCGCATGATCGGCCGCGACAACGTGATCGCCATCCTGGGCGAGATCAGCTCGGCGTCCGGTCTCGCGATCTCCCAGGTGGCGGGGCGCGAGAAGATCCCGTTCATCCAGACCGGCTGCAACTCCGATGAGCTTCGCGGCAAGTCGTGCAATCGATACATGTTCCATATCGAGGGCGCGAACACGATGTACATCAACGCGGTCGGCGACAGCCTGAAGCGCGAGAACCTGGTGGAGGGCAAGACCTGGTTCGGCCTGACCGCCGACTACGCCTACGGCCACGATCTGCTGGAGGTGTGCCGGAACTATGCCAAGAAGAACGGCGCCGACCTCGCGCAGAACGAGCTGGTGCCGACCGACAGCACCGACTTCAGCCCCTTCATCCTGAAGATCCGCCGTGCCCGGCCCGACGTCGTCGTGTCCAACCTGGCGGGCAACCAGATCACCAACTTCATCAAGCAGTACAAGGAATACGGCCTGGACTACCCGCTCGCCGGCGGCGGGTTCGACACCGCCGCCGCCTGGGGCGCCGGGCCGGCGGCCTTCGCCGGGATCTGGCCGGCGATCTGGCACCATTCGCTCGACACGCCCAGCGCCAAGGCCTTCACCGCGGCCTTCACCAAGCGCTGGGGCAAGCCGCCGGAGAACCAGGCCTGGGGCGACTATCTCGGCATGAAGATCCTGGCGCAGGCGATCGCCGAGACCGGATCGACCGACGCCGACGGCATCGTCGGGCACCTTGAATCGGGGGCCAAGTTCGACGTGCTGAAGGGCCGGGAAGGCTATTTCCGCAGCTGGGACCACCAGCTGATGAACGAGATGTACTCGATCCGGCCGAAGCCCGCCGACAAGCAGGCGGACCAGTGGGACATGCTGCTTCTCGGCGACCCGGTCCCCGGCCCCGGCGAGGACCTGGAGAGCATCGCGACCACGCGGGCCGACAGCGCCTGCAACCTCGGGTAACGCCGATCCCGGCGCGGCGCATGCCGCGCCGGGACTCCTCCCCGTCCCGCGCCCGTTCCCATACCGCGAGGCCCCGCCCTTGGAAGAGCTACCCTTCATCCTGGAGCAGGTGCTCAACGGCGTCGTCGTCAGCGCCTACTACCTGCTCATCGCCCTCGGCCTGTCCCTGATCTTCAGCCTGGGCGGGATCGTCAACCTGGCGCACGGCGCCTTCTATGCGCTCGGCGCCTATTTCGCCGTGGAGATCGAACGCTATCTCGGGTTCGGCGGGGCGCTCGTGCTGTCCCCGATCCTGGTGGCCATGGTCGGCATCGCGCTGGAACGGACCATGTTCCGGCGGTTCTACCGCTCCGACCCGATCCTCGGGCTGCTGCTGACCTTCGGCCTCGCCATGGTGATCGAGCAGGCCATCCGCATCGTCTGGGGTGCCGCCCCCCTGCCCTTCCGCATTCCGCCCTTCATCCAGGGCCAGCTGTTCGTCGGCGACATGATCTTCCCCTATTACCGGCTGGCGATGCTGGCGGTGGCGGCCCTGGCCGTGACGGGAACCTGGCTGCTGCTGAACAAGACCTCGTTCGGCCGGGTGGTCAAGGCCGGCGTCCAGAACCCGGACATGGTCGCGGTCCTGGGGATCTCGCTGGCCCCGATCATGACCGCCGTGGTGGCGCTGGGGATCGGGCTGGCCGGGCTTGCCGGCGTGCTGCTCGCCCCGATCTCGGGCGTCCATCCCGCCATGGGCGCGGAGATCATCACCGCCGCCTTCGTCGTGGTCGTCATCGGCGGGCTGGGCAGCTTCTGGGGCGTGGTGGTCGCGGCCCTGCTGGTCGGCGTGGTGCGCGGGCTGGCGATCCATTTCGTCCCGGCCGCCGCCGAGGCATCGATCTACCTGCTGATGCTGCTGGTCCTTCTGCTCCGTCCGCGCGGCCTGTTCGGCGAGCGCATCATGCGATTTGAGTGAGGCCGCCCATGGCTACCAAGAAAATCATCGAGCCGGCGCGCGGGGTCGCCCCGGCGGCTCCGGCGTCGCGGGCCGCCTCCCCCGTTCCGATGCAGCTCGTCGCCGCCGCGGCCGGCATCCTCGCCCTGCCCTTCCTGTTCGAGGCGATCGGCCTCACCTTCGACGCGGCCACGGTCTGCCTCATCCTGGTGATCGCGGCGCTCGGGCTGAACCTGCTGGTGGGATACACCGGCCTGGTCTCCTTCGGGCACGGCGCCTGGTTCGGCATCGGCGCCTACGCGGCGGCGCTGATCCAGCTGAACTGGATGCCCGGCGGCCTGTTCACCCCCGTGCTCGGCGCGGTCGCCGTGGTCGCGGCGCTGGCCGTGGTCGCCGGCTTCTTCTTCCTGCGCCGGCGCGGCGTCTATTTCTCGCTGCTGACCCTGGCCTTCACCGCCATGACCTTCGCGACA
Organism: Skermanella mucosa; assembly: GCF_016765655.2. Classification (NCBI taxonomy): domain Bacteria; kingdom Pseudomonadati; phylum Pseudomonadota; class Alphaproteobacteria; order Rhodospirillales; family Azospirillaceae; genus Skermanella; species Skermanella mucosa. Next base: position 4,255 of record NZ_CP086109.1, on the reverse strand, counting down.
TCCTTCCGCTGGACGGCGCTGACCGGCGGCGAGAACGGCCTGGGCGGAATCCAGCGGCCGGTGATGTTGGGCCTCGACTTCAACGACCAGCGCGCCTTCTACGCCCTGGTCGCCGTCCTGACCCTCCTCGTGATGGGGGGCCTGTGGCGTCTGCTCGGCTCGCCGCTGGGGCGGACGCTGGTGGCGATCCGCGAGAACGAGCAGCGCGCCTCCTTCGCGGGGTACCCGACGCGGCGCTACAAGCTGGTCGCCTTCGTGATCTCGTCCACCGTCACCGGATTCGCGGGCGCGCTGTTCGTGCTCCAGAACCGCTTCGCCTCGGCCGAGCCGACCAGCATCGCCTTCTCGGGCGAGCTGCTGGCGATGGTCGTGATCGGCGGCATGCGCAGCTTCCTCGGCCCGGCGATCGGCGCCGTCTTCTACATCCTGTTCCGCGAATACCTGTCCATGTGGACGGCGAACTGGCTGCTCTGGTTCGGCCTGCTGTTCGTCGGGTTCATCCTGTTCTCGCCGACCGGGCTGGTCGGGGTCGGCTCCCGGATCTGGTCGATGTTCCGCCCCGCCCCGGTCGGCGAGGCGGCCATGGCGAACCGGGTCTCCGCCCGCCGCGGGGCCGGCGACACGACGGTGCCCTCGTTCCTGCGCGACGTTCCGGCCGGCAGCGGCCCGGTCCTGGTCTGCGACGGGATCGGCAAGCGCTTCGGCGGCCTGGCCGCCGTGGACGAGGTGTCCTTCACCGTCCGGAACCGGACGCTGCACGCGCTGATCGGCCCGAACGGCGCCGGCAAGACGACGGTGTTCAACCTGATCTCCGGCATGTTCCCGCCGACCACCGGCACCGTGAAGCTTGGTGGCGGGACGGTCTCCGGCATGGCGCCCGACCGGATCTGCCAGGCCGGGCTTGCCCGGTCGTTCCAGATCACCAACCTGTTCCCCGACCTGTCGGTGGAGGAGAACATCCGTCTGGCCTCCCAGGCCCGCCACGCCCACCGCTTCAACGCCTGGCGCCCGGCCGACGCGATCGAGGAGATCAACGCCGAGGCCCGCGAGGTGATCTCCTTCATGGGGCTGGGCGGGACCGAGCGGGCGCTGGCCGGCAGCCTGTCCTATGGCGGGCAGCGGCTGGTGGACATGGGCATAGCACTCGCATCCCGGCCGTCGATCCTGTTGCTCGACGAGCCGCTGGCCGGCCTCGCCGCGGCCGAGCGGGAGCGCATCTCCGCCCTGATCCGGCGCATCGCCGACCATATCCCGGTGCTGCTGGTCGAGCACGACGTGGACCGGGTGTTCGGCCTCGCCGACCAGGTCACGGTGATGAACCAGGGCCGCGTGCTGGTCGACGGCACGGTGGAGGAGGCGCGGAGCGATGCCCGCGTGCAGGAGGTCTATATCGGCTCCGGCACCTCCGCGATCGCGGCCCGCGCCCGAGAGAGTGCCGCCGGCAGCGGCAAGGTGATGGAGGCGCGCGGGCTCAATGTCCTGTACGGCAAGAGCCATATCATCAACGACGTGTCGTTCGATCTGCACGAGGGGGAGATCGTGGCCCTGCTGGGCCGCAACGGCGCCGGCAAATCGACGCTGCTCAAGGGCATCATCGGCACGGCGCCGCCGGCTTCCGGCACCATCGACTATGGCGGGCGAAACCTGGTCGGCCTGGGTGCTCCGGAGATCGCCCGCCTCGGCGTCGGCTACGTGCCCCAGGGCCGCGGCCTGTTCGCCGGCATGACCGTGGCCGAGAACCTGATGCTGGGGCGGCTCCGCCGGCGCACCGGGGCCGGCAGGCACTGGGACGAGGACCGGATCTTCGAGTTCTTCCCCCGCCTGCGCGAGCGGCTGGACACGCCGGCCGATTATCTCTCGGGCGGCGAGCAGCAGATGGTGGCGGTCGCCCGCGCCCTGCACGGCGATGTCCGCGTGCTTCTGCTGGACGAACCGTTCGAGGGCCTGTCCCCCGCCATCACGGAGGAACTGTTCACCGTGTTCGACCGGCTGCGCCGGGAGGTCTCCATAATCATCGTGGACCACAACCTCGACCTCGTGCTGGCGCTGTCCGACCGCACCTACGCGCTGGAACGCGGCCGGGTCGTCCACCAGGGGCCGAGCCGTCCGCTGCTGGAGGACCTGGAATACCGGCGCGAAGTCCTCTGGCTCTGAAGTTCTCCGGTTCCCGGGACCCGTCGGCGGGACAAATTGCCCGCCGACGGGTTTAGCATCCCATACCATGGAGATCGGAATGCTTCGGAAAACGCTCATACTGGCGGCGGCGATGGCCGCCGCGACGCCGGCCCTGGCCGAGGAAGTCGGCAAGATCGGGACGGACTGGACCGGCAACGACATCGTGATCGAGGCGATCAGCGATCCGGAGGTCCAGGGCGTCACCTGCCACATGACCTATTTCAGCCGGGGCCTGATCGACCGCCTGCGCCAGGGCGACTGGTTCCAGGACCCGTCCAACTCGTCCATCGCCTGCCGGCAGACCGGGCCGATCGTGATCGGCGACATCGACACCGACGAGAACGGCGACGAGATCTTCAGCGAGCGCCAGAGCCTGATCTTCAAGTCGCTGGCGGTCCGCCGGATCTACGACCGGAAGAACAACACGCTGGTCTATGTCTCCTACTCCCGGCAGGTCCAGGAGGGCAGCGCCAAGATGGCCGTCTCCACCATCCCGCTCTTCGACGAACAGGTGTCCTGGAGCAACGGCAGGCCCGAGTGAGCGGATCGAATGCGTTGGGTTTTCGGACCCAACGCATTCGGGTGCTCAACGGAGTCCGGGGATCATTCTCATTTCATCGTTGAACTCGTCCGTTCACCGAACAGGCGCCGATCCCAATCGACGGGTTGCTCGTCCGACGTCACGATCGATCCGAAATCAGGATGGTATGGATTGACCAGAAAATTCCGGTCTATCCCGGTGACGGCCGACGGAACGGACAACACGGCGGAACGCCTGTCCGAGAGCCATTGGTCGCCGAAGCGGCGCGCGGCGGCGGACCCTTCGACCTGCCAGTCCGGCAATACCGATTCATCGAGGTTCTCGACGAAGCTTTCCGGGAACTCCGCCGTTACATAACGGTCATTCTTCGGCACGTGCCCGATGCCGGACCAGACCAGCCGCTCCAGCATGCAGATGGCGAAACTCGATCCGCAATAAATGACCGCAAGCCCAGGGGAGTTCCAGCGGCCACCGAACAGACGCGCTCCCTCGCCCGCGAATACGGGATGCGATCCACCGCCGATACGCCACACCTTCATGCGGCGATGGCCTCAAGGAACCGCAACAGGAAGCAAAGACCTCATCAGACGGGCAAGCCATAGTCGAGGGCGCCCAGGATCTGTTCGACGCGCTTGGCTCCAACCTCGCTTCGAACCACCTCCAAAGGCGTTCTGCCTTCAAGGAGAGGATGGGGCCGTGTCAGGAACTCGGCCGCATCGCCGTCGTCGTTCCAAACCGCGCGTGCCCTGGACACGATCCGGGCCAAGCGTTCCGTCCGCTCGCTCTCCGACTGATTGAGCCGCGCTTGACGCCGTTTGTATGTGGCTTCAGGAATGATGGCATGGATCAGGACGCGCTGGTGATGAGCATCGCTGTAGACGGCGCGCGCAAGTCTCCGCACGGTCTCCTTGGGCAGCCCCTCGACCACGGCGCGTTCGAGGTCTCCCAGAGATCGGAGATCGGTCCCGAGAACCTCTCGCCCTCCCAGAACCTTGGCGATGCCGGCAACGTCCGCTTCCATGCTCACCTACCAGGATCATCTCGTATCAATCGGCGACATAATGTCTGTCAAATGATCCTGCAATCCGGTAGCGGCGTCAAGGGGAGTAATGGACTGAGCGAGCGACGGTCGGCGCTTCCCGTCAGGCGGCGGCATCCCCTTCCGGCCGGAGTCTCAGCACGCGGTTGGAGATCCGCTCGGCGAGCGTCAGGTCGTGCGTTACCAGCAGGACACCCAGGCCGGTATCGCGGACGATTTCCAGCAGCAGGTCCGTGACCTCCTGCTGGCTGACCGGGTCAAGGCGGGAGGTTGGCTCGTCGGCGAACAGGAAGACCGGATCGAGCAGCAGCGCGCGGGCCAGCGCGAAGCGCTGCAGCTCACCACCGGAGATCTGGCCCGGCAGGCGGTCGAGCAGCCTCGGCGCGAGGCGCAGCCGGGCGAGCATGGCTTCGACCTCGGTCCAGGGAATGCCGTGCAGCCGCGCCAGGTCGGCCAGCGCCCTGCGGATCGTCTGGGTCGGTCCGAACGCGGCCGGCGGG